>NZ_JBWKNG010000037.1:0-41378 GCF_059415465.1 Pseudomonas sp. GW821-FHT10C09 | reverse complement strand
ACGATGCATCGCCGATGGTAGTGTGGGGTTTCCCCATGTGAGAGTAGGTCATCGTCAAGATTAAATTCCGAAACCCCTATCTGCGTATGCAGGTAGGGGTTTTGTTTTGCCCGCAGGAAAGTTCGTACCGTAGTGCTGTGTTTCAACAGCACGGTGCGGGACTCATGATTTGGGGGCAGTTCTGATGGTGAGCCGGCCAGTTCAAGGCCTTGGTCATGACTTCCAAGCCACGTGACAGGCCCCTGAGACTCGATCAGGGCTCGCAGGGTGACCTATGCCCCCGACGGCCTCGCAAGTCTCAGAGATCGGGCTCCCTTAAGTGATGCGCAGCGCCAGTTCACGCCAAAAACAACGTCATTGTCCGAAGTTGATAAAGCATTACCCACAAAAAAGCCCCAGATCCTAAGATCTGAGGCTTTTTCATTTGCAGCGTATGGTGCACCAGGCGGGATTCGAACCCACGACCCCTGCCTTCGGAGGGCAGTACTCTATCCAGCTGAGCTACTGGTGCAAGCGGGCGCCATGATACTCATATGTGCTGCGTGCGTCCATGCTGCTGAATCGCCTGTGTTTTTTGAAAGCGTAATCTGCGTTTGCTACGTTGATCAGAAAAATTAGGTAAATGCGGCGTTTTCGTTCTTTTTTTCGAACAGGCTATTGTCCTTTACCCCCTTTGATCCTAGGATTCGTTTGAGATATCAAACGCTCTTGTCTGGGTGCTGAACCGCACGGTATCAATCAGTGCGCTATTTATGTGCTTCAGCCCAGTGAATGATTTCCCTGACGGCAGCCTATAGGGCGCCTTTCTACAATCATAATTCGCTCCGCGCCTGCCGCGGTGCTGTTAAGGAAAGCCGACATGCAGCTTAAAGACACCCAGTTGTTCCGCCAGCAAGCCTTTATCGATGGCGCTTGGGTCGACGCGGACAATGGTCAGACGATCAAAGTAAACAACCCGGCCACCGGCGAAATTCTGGGTACCGTGCCGAAAATGGGCGCTGCCGAAACCCGCCGTGCGATTGAAGCCGCTGACAAAGCGCTGCCGGCTTGGCGTACACTGACCGCCAAGGATCGCGCGAACAAACTGCGTCGCTGGTTTGAGCTGATCATTGAGAACCAGGACGACCTCGCTCGCCTGATGACCCTCGAACAGGGCAAGCCATTGGCCGAAGCCAAGGGCGAAATCGTTTACGCCGCTTCCTTCATCGAATGGTTCGCCGAAGAAGCCAAGCGCGTCTACGGTGACGTGATTCCGGGCCACCAGCCAGACAAGCGCCTGATCGTGATCAAGCAGCCAATCGGCGTGACCGCTGCCATCACCCCGTGGAACTTCCCGGCCGCGATGATCACCCGTAAAGCCGGCCCGGCCCTGGCCGCTGGTTGCACTATGGTGCTCAAGCCTGCTTCGCAAACCCCATTCTCCGCGTTCGCCCTGGCTGAACTGGCTCAGCGTGCTGGCATCCCGAAAGGCGTATTCAGCGTTGTTTCCGGCAGCGCCGGCGACATCGGTAGCGAGCTGACCAGCAACCCGATCGTTCGCAAACTGTCCTTCACCGGCTCGACCGAAATCGGTCGCCAGTTGATGGCTGAATGCGCCAAGGACATCAAGAAAGTGTCCCTGGAACTGGGCGGCAACGCGCCGTTCATCGTGTTCGACGACGCGGACCTGGATAAGGCCGTCGAAGGCGCGATCATCTCCAAATACCGCAACAACGGCCAGACCTGCGTCTGCGCCAACCGTCTGTACATTCAGGATTCTGTCTACGACGCGTTCGCCGAGAAGCTGAAAGTGGCCGTGGCCAAACTCAAGATCGGCAACGGTCTGGAAGAAGGCACCACCACTGGCCCGCTGATCGACGAAAAAGCCGTGGCCAAGGTTCAAGAGCACATTGCTGACGCGATCAGCAAAGGCGCAACCGTTCTGGCCGGTGGCAAGGTCATGGAAGGCAACTTCTTCGAACCGACCATCCTGACCAACGTGCCGAAGAACGCCGCCGTGGCCAAGGAAGAAACCTTCGGTCCATTGGCTCCGCTGTTCCGCTTCAAAGACGAAGCCGAAGTGATCGCGATGTCCAACGACACCGAGTTCGGTCTGGCCTCGTACTTCTATGCTCGTGACCTGGGCCGTGTGTTCCGTGTGGCTGAAGCCCTGGAATACGGCATGGTCGGCGTCAACACCGGGTTGATCTCCAACGAAGTCGCGCCGTTCGGCGGCATCAAGGCGTCGGGCCTGGGCCGTGAAGGCTCCAAGTATGGCATCGAGGATTACCTGGAAATCAAATACCTCTGCCTGGGCATCTAAGCTCGGCCAGGGATTTTGCTTCAAACGCAAAGGGCACGAGAGCGCTGTCCCTTTGCGCGCTTCAAACGAAATTTATCTGCAGCCGGGAAAGCTGTGGCAGTCGATCATCGCATGCTGCCGTAGTTGCCTCCCCGCTGCATTTTCCTTGAGCCACGCCGCCCGATGAGCGGCGAATGAGGACTTTATGAGCAAGACTAACGCATCCCTGATGAAACGCCGCGAAGCCGCTGTACCACGCGGTGTTGGCCAGATTCACCCAATCTTCGCCGAGTCCGCGAAGAACGCCACCGTGACTGACGTTGAAGGTCGCGAGTTCATCGACTTCGCCGGCGGTATCGCCGTGCTGAACACCGGTCACGTGCACCCGAAAATCATCGCCGCCGTGACCGAGCAGCTGAACAAGCTGACCCACACGTGCTTCCAGGTCCTGGCCTACGAACCGTACGTAGAACTGTGCGAAAAAATCAACGCCAAGGTACCTGGTGATTTCGCCAAGAAAACCCTTCTGGTCACCACCGGTTCCGAAGCGGTAGAAAACGCCGTGAAAATCGCTCGTGCCGCCACCGGCCGCGCTGGCGTGATCGCCTTCACCGGCGCGTACCACGGTCGCACCATGATGACCCTAGGCCTGACCGGTAAAGTCGTTCCGTACTCGGCCGGCATGGGCCTTATGCCAGGCGGCGTATTCCGCGCGCTGTACCCGAATGAACTGCACGGTGTGAGCGTCGACGACTCGATCGCCAGCATCGAACGCATCTTCAAGAACGACGCTGAGCCGCGTGACATCGCTGCCATCATCATCGAGCCGGTTCAGGGCGAAGGCGGTTTCTACGTCGCGCCTAAAGAGTTCATGAAGCGTCTGCGCGCACTGTGCGACCAGCACGGCATCCTGTTGATCGCTGACGAAGTGCAAACCGGCGCTGGCCGTACCGGCACCTTCTTCGCCATGGAACAGATGGGCGTGTCCGCCGACCTGACCACCTTCGCCAAATCCATCGCTGGCGGCTTCCCGTTGGCCGGTGTGTGCGGCAAGGCCGAATACATGGACGCCATCGCTCCAGGCGGCCTGGGCGGCACTTACGCCGGTAGCCCGATCGCTTGCGCCGCGGCCCTGGCCGTGATGGAAGTGTTCGAAGAAGAACACCTGCTGGACCGTTGCAAGGCTGTTGGCGAGCGTCTGGTCACTGGCCTCAAGGCCATCCAGGCCAAGTACCCGGTGATCGGCGAAGTCCGTGCCTTGGGCGCGATGATCGCTGTGGAGCTGTTCGAAAACGGCGACAGCCACAAGCCAAACGCTGCTGCAGTAGCTTCGGTTGTGGCCAAGGCTCGCGATAAGGGCCTGATCCTGCTGTCCTGCGGCACCTACGGCAACGTTCTGCGCGTCCTGGTACCGCTGACTTCGCCGGACGAGCAACTGGACCAAGGTCTGGCGATCATCGAAGAGTGCTTCTCCGAGCTGTGATCACCTAGTGTGACCTGATCGACAAAAAACCCGCTCCGGCGGGTTTTTTTACGCCTCTTGAAACACATTCAGGTCATTTGAACTGTCTCGAATCGCCAGTGTTGACTAAGGTTCAAGCATTGCGAGGGGGCGTGCTGCATGACTGTCGTTGATTTACCCGCTGCACCGAGGGTGTTGATTGCCGAGGCCGACCCGTGGTCTCGAGACCTGCTCAAACAGGTGTTATTGAATGTGCGCTGCGACGCGCGGCTGGACCTGTGCGCTGATGGTCAGCACGCTATCGACAGGCTGGCGGAAATTCCTTACGACCTGGCGATCGTTGACTGGGAGTTGCCCGGTGTCGATGGCTTGAATGTTTTGCGAAACGTGCGTCAACGCCGACGCAATCCGCCACTGCCGTTCATTCTGATGAGCAGCCGCAACGACAGTGGCAGCGTGCACGAGGCTTTGCCTTTGGCGCCCACGGCGTACCTGACCAAACCCCTGAACATGGAAAACCTTACCCAGCGTCTGCAAGAGCTGCTGCTGAACGCCGGTGAGGAGGTTTCCTGTGAGGTGCCAAAGTTGGCCCCCGGCATGACGTTGTCGGTGTATCTGGAGCGTCGTCGAGAATTGACAGACGGTGCGCCGTTGATGACTGACGTACAGATTGCAGTCCAGCGCAGCCTCAATCCCGGCGGACTGGATCTGAAGCGGCTGGAAGACGAAATTCGCTCCGATCCGCAGATTACCGCTGTGCTGATCGCCGCCGCGAACAGTGCTGCGCATCACCTGGGTGATCCCGTGCAGACCCTGTCCCAGGCCTTGCACCGTTTGGGCTCCGGGCAAAGCATGAACCTGATTTTGGGGTTGGCCCTCAAGCGCAGCGCCCGGCTCGACGATCCGCTACTGGCGGACTATGCCGAGCGTAATTGGGAGTTGTCGCTGCACACCGCCGAATACGCCCGCACGCTGGCACGCTTGCTGGATCTGGAACAAGAGCGGTGTTACTGCGCGGGCATGCTGCATCGTCTTGGCGACCTGGCGCTGCTGCGATGTTTGCAAGAGTGGAAGCAGGGCGGAGGTGATCTGGATGAATGGGAGGAAGTCGGCAATGCGCTGGCCGAGTTCGGCGCGGCCTACGGTTCGGCACTGCGCACGCGCTGGCGTCTGCCGCTGGAGTTGCGAGAGCTGATTGCGGCGGTCTATCAGCTCGGTGGCGGGGTTTACTCACGCGAAGCGCTGGTGATGAACATGGCGGCGCAATTGGCGCGCCTGACCGAACATGAGGGCGTGGAAGCGGTGGCGAAAAGCCGAACAGCACGGTTGCTCAAGATTGGTTTGCCGGAACTGATGCGATTACGCAAAAAGTGAACCTGCCAAATACCCCTGTAGGAGTGAGCCTGCTCGCGATAGCGGTGTATCAGTCAGCATCTGTTTTGAACGTCACACCGCCATCGCGAGCAGGCTCGCTCCCACAGTGGGGAAGTGTTCGGTTAGTTAACCGGAAATGATCCGGTTCTTGCCCTGCCGCTTGGCTTCATACATCGCCGCATCCGCCCTGGCAAACAGGCTGTCGAGGCTTTCGTCCTCGTCGGTGAGGCTGGTCAAACCCTGGCTGACAGTAATGCCAAACGTCTGCTCGTCATGGCTAAAGCTCAATTGCTGAATCTGCCGTTGCAACCGTTCGGCCACTTGCAGGGCCATGTCGGGCGCGCAGCCGGGAAACACCGCCGCAAACTCTTCACCACCGATCCGCCCGAACACGTCGCCTCGGCGTAACGCTGCGCGACCGCTCTCTGCGATCTGTTGCAGCACCACGTCACCTTGCGGATGACCGTATGTGTCGTTGACCCCTTTGAAATCATCGATGTCCAGCAACAGGAACGCCAGCGGTGTTCCTTGCTTGCGTGCCTGGGCGAATTCCTTTTGCGCGCACTCAAAGAAGTGCCGGCGATTGCTGCTTTGAGTCAGTACATCGGTAGTGGCCAGGCGCTGCAGTTCGGCTTCCATCCGCTTCTTTTCGGTGATGTCTTCGGCAATGCCGACGATGATCACGGGTTGGCCAGGTTCCGCCTGACGGTTGACGAAGCATTTGTCGCTGAGCCAGCGCACCTGCCCATTAGCATCGATGATGCGGTATTCGCGGTCTTCAACCGCACCTTTGACCAGCACGTCGGCCAGGCTGCGTTCGGCGTAGTCCAGGTCGTCGGGGTAAATGCTGTCGCGCCATTCGTTGTAGTCGGACAGCAAGCTGCCGGCGGAGCGACCGAAAATTCGCTCATAGGCCGGGCTGACGTAAAGCACCTGCCGGGTTTCCCAGTTGAATGCCCACAGCACCGCATTGACACTCACCAGCAGCGAACTGAACAGCTGTTCGCGTTCGCTCAGTCGCGCCACTTCACTTTGGGCATGCATCAGCGCCATCAGGGTTTGAGCCGTGTCGGGCGATTGCGCAAAGGATGAGTCGTGCAGGTTTTTGGGGACCATCGGGACAAATCTCAAAGGGCGTGCGCTGTTCTGGATTCGAAAGCGGCGACAACGAAACCCGCCAGGGGGGGCGAAGTGTCTTTGAGATAGGGGATTTGGAGCTTAGTTCCGAAGGGTGCGCCCGCTGGCGGGGCGCACCGATCAACGGCATCAGACAGCGGCAGGGCGCAGGGAGTAGGTCTTCAACTGGTCGGCGAAGTCGCGCAGGGATTGAATCCCGCTGGCCTCAGCTTCATGCACCCAATCCTTGATGGCGGCGAGCATGTCGTGACCATTTGAGCTGGTCTTGACCCAGATCTGCTGCAAGGCCAGGCGTTTCTCGTAAATTACCTTCAGCGCCTGGCTGTGTTCGAGCATGGTCTGGATGCGAACGTGGTGTTTTTCGTCCAGCAGGCTGGTTTCCCGCGAAAGCAGGCGCTTGGCGCGATGGAATTGATGGCGGACAGAGTGATCGACCTTTTCCAGCTCTTGCTTGACCAGAGGCGCGATTACCAATTTTCGGTACTGGGCCATGATCTGGAAGCGATTGTTGAGGATCGCCATGGCGGTGTCCATGTCCAGGCTGCCTTTGCCCTCAACCCGGTGCGCGATAGGAGCGACCCGCTGGACTTTGGCCAGACGGAAGAAACTGAAGACCTGGATCCAGGCCCAACCGAGGTCGAACTCCCACTTCTTCACCGACAATTTTGCCGAGTTAGGGTAGGTGTGATGGTTGTTATGCAGTTCTTCACCGCCGATAAGGATGCCCCAAGGCACCAGATTGGTGGCTGCATCGCGGCATTCGAAGTTGCGGTAGCCGATGGCATGGCCAAGGCCATTGACCACGCCGGCGGCCCACACCGGGATCCACATCATCTGGATGGCCCAGATGGTGATACCGATGGTGCCGAACAGCAGCAGGTCGATGACGCCCATGATCGCCACACCCAACAGCGGGAATCGGCTGTAGAGGTTACGTTCGATCCAGTCTTCGGGGCAGTTCTTGCCGTAGATGCGCAGGGTCTCCGGGTTTTCCGCTTCGGCGCGGTACAGCTCGGCACCTTTGCGCAAAACGGTGGAAAGCCCTTTGACGACCGGGCTGTGCGGGTCATCGACGGTTTCGCATTTGGCGTGATGCTTGCGGTGGATAGCGGTCCACTCGCGGGTGTTCTGCGCCGTGGTCAGCCACAGCCAGAAGCGGAAGAAATGTTTCAGGCCGGCATTGAGCTCAAGCGAGCGATGGGCTGAATAACGATGGAGATAGACCGTGACGCCAACGATCGTGACGTGGGTCATCAGCAGGGTGACTGCCACCAGTGACCAAGGCGACAAGCCGAGTAAACCTTCGTACCACATAGGCTGTAGGGCCCTCGATAAAGAAAAAAACAGCCGTTGCATTATCACTAAGCCCACGGATAAAACCAGTCGCCCTTTCAGATAAGAGTGGCTGAATGTGTCCTTGACCTATAATTCCAACCTTTCTATGGGGACATGGACGCTCTAATGTCTGCCACCTATCGCGATGCCTTGCGTGCAGCGCTGCTTTATCTTCTGCTTTCAGTCACCTGGATGGCCGTTAGTGGCTATTTATTGAACAGATTCTTCGATAGCTCTGCCGAGCTATTACGATGGCAACTGATCAACGGTTACTTCTGGGTGGCACTTAGCGCCGGTTTGATCTTCATTGCCCGGGCCCGACTGTTCAAATGCCTGGGGATCGGCGCCAGACTGCGCGAGCGCCATGCCGACCGTGAGCGTTTGCGCCAGGCCGCCGCTGTGTTCGATTGCACCCGTGAGGGTGTGTTGGTCACCGATAGCAACGGGCTGATTGTCCATGTGAACCGGGCCTTCATGGCGATCACCGGTTATCAGTGTGACGAGGTGCTGGGCCAGCAACCCAGTCTGTTCAAATCCGGCCATCATCCGCCCGCGTTCTACCAGTCGATGTTCGCGACACTCAACAGCACCGGTGAGTGGAGCGGGGAAATCTGGAATCGCCGAAAAAGCGGTGAAATCTATCCGCAATGGCAAACCATCCGCATCATTCATGATCAGGGCCGATGTAGCCACTACGTGGCGGTGTTTTCCGATATCAGTGCGATCAAAAACTCCGAGCACGAGCTCAAGCACCTGGCTCATCACGATCCACTGACCGATCTGCCCAATCGGCTGTTGTTCACCGACCGTGTCGAACAGGCGCTGGCATCGGCGCAAATCCATAAACGGGGCTGCGCGTTGCTGATGATCGACCTGGATCACTTCAAGATGATTAACGACAGCCTCGGGCATACCGTCGGTGATCAACTGCTGAAGGCGGTGGCAGAGCATTTGAATGCCATGTTCGGGCCAGGCATGACCCTGGCGCGTCTGGGCGGTGACGAATTCGCGGTGCTCGCCGAAAGCTGTCCGCAAGTGGCCCAAGCTGCGGCGCTGGCTCAACGAATCATCGATGGCCTGCGCGAGCCGTTCCACATTGACGGGCATCGACTGTTTATCAATGCCAGCGTCGGCATCAGTCAGTTTCCGAGTGATGCCTTGAGTGCCGAGCAAATGTTGCGCAACGCCGATTCGGCCTTGTTCAAGGCCAAGAGTGCGGGCCGGGATGGCTACGCGCTCTATACCGAAGAGTTGACCGCCCACGCCCAGCAGCGGGTGGAAATTGCCTTTGAGCTGCGCCGCGCGCTCCAGCAGCAAGAGCTGCGCGTCTATTACCAACCCGTGCATGACCTCAAGACCAGTCGCCTGATCGGCGTCGAAGCGCTGGTGCGTTGGGCGCATCCGCAGCGCGGGCTGGTGTCGCCGGCAGAGTTTATCCCCATCGCCGAGCGTACCGGGCTGATTGCCGAGATCGATGCCTGGGTCATGCGCCAGGCCTGCCAGCAAATGTGTCAGTGGCGAGCGGCGGGCGTGGAGTTGGCGTTTGTGGCGGTGAATGTTTCATCGCGACTGTTTGCCCGGCGCGAACTGTATCAGCAGGTGGCTCAGGTGCTGGATGCCACGGGGCTTGATCCGGCGTATCTGGAGTTGGAAGTGACCGAAAGCGCAGTGATGGAGGATCCGGAGGTCGCGCTGGAGCAGATGCATCGCCTGCGCGAGTTGGGTGTGCGGCTGGCCATCGACGATTTCGGCACGGGATATTCGTCACTGCTGCGGCTCAAGCGATTACCGGTGCAGAAACTCAAGATCGACCAGGGCTTCGTCGCCGGGTTGCCGTGTGATGAAGATGACGCGGCGATTGTGCGAGTGATCATCGCCTTGGCGCAGAGCATGGGGATGCAGGTGCATGCCGAAGGGATCGAGCAGGTCGAGCAGGCTGCATTCCTGCTTGAGCATGAGTGTGATCTGGGGCAAGGCTACTGGTTTGGGCGGCCGGTGCCGGCAGAGCAACTGGATTGGATGTGCGCGCCCGTTATTCGCTAACCCTGCCTTTAAGCTTTTTTGTGGCGAGTCAATGTCAAAAACACCGCAAACCCGCGTCCCAGCAAGCAAATCATTTCGGTTATATAAACATTCTTAAATAGTCTTTTTAAGAATATCTACTCCTCACTACTATTGGTCTCACGCCGCAAGCAGTGCCGTCACTGCCAGGCAACCTCTCAGTTGAAGGAGCAGCACCATGAGCGCATCCCTACGTAGTGTTGATGGCCAAGACGAAGCAACCATTTTGCGTGAGATCCAAAGCGCATTGCGCGATCTGCGCTTTGGGGCTGTGGAGATCACTGTGCATAACGCCCAGGTCGTCCAGATCGAACGCAAAGAGAAATTCCGTCTGCAGAGTCCGAGCAACAAGCCGAGCTAAGCAACCGGCAACCCGTTTCCCGCCTCCATAAAAAAAAGCCAACACAAACAGAATTCCAGGAGCTTTCACCATGTCGTCGATTCGTCATTTCGCTTTGGCCGCCCTGGCCAGCGCCCTTTTTGCGGGTTCCGCGGTTGCCAAGGATTACGAGCTGCTCAATGTGTCGTACGACCCGACGCGTGAGCTGTATCAGGACTACAACGCCGAGTTCATCAAGTACTGGCAGGCGGACCACGCCGGCGACACGGTGAAAATCCAGCAATCCCACGGTGGTTCGGGCAAGCAGGGCCGCGCGGTGATCGACGGTCTGCGTGCCGATGTCGTGACCCTGGCCCTGGCGGGTGACATCGACGAAATCGCCAAACTCGGCAAGACCCTGCCGGCGGACTGGCAGAAGCGTCTGCCGGAAGCGAGCACGCCGTACACCTCGACCATCGTGTTCCTGGTGCGCAAAGGCAACCCGAAAGGCATCAAGGACTGGGGCGATCTGGTCAAGAACGATGTCTCGGTCATCACCCCGAACCCGAAAACTTCCGGCGGCGCACGCTGGAACTTCCTCGCAGCCTGGGCCTATGGCCTGAAAGCCAACGGCGGTGACGAAGCCAAGGCCAAGGACTACATCCAGACCCTGTTCAAGCACGTGCCTGTGCTGGACACCGGCGCTCGCGGTTCGACCATCACCTTCGTCAACAACGGTCAGGGCGACGTGTTGCTGGCCTGGGAAAACGAAGCGTTCCTGGCGCTGAAAGAAGACGGCGGCGCCGACAAATTCGAAATCGTCGTGCCTTCGCTGTCGATCCTTGCCGAGCCGCCAGTGGCCGTAGTCGACAAGAACGCCGAGAAAAAGGGCAACGAGCAGATCGCCGAAGCGTACCTCAAGCACCTGTACAGCCCGGCCGGTCAGGAAATTGCCGCGAAAAACTTCTATCGTCCACGTGACAAGGAAGTGGCTGCCAAGTACGCCAAGCAGTTCCCGACCCTGGACCTGGTGACCATCGACAAAGACTTCGGCGGCTGGAAAACCGCGCAACCGAAGTTCTTCAATGACGGCGGCGTGTTCGACCAGATTTATCAGGCGCAGTAGTCTTAAATAGCCATCAACGAGCCCCGATTTAACCGTCGGGGCTTTGCGCGTTCTCAACCAAGGACTTTTATGTCGCGTCGTATCTCCCCCGTCATACCCGGCTTCGGGCTGACGCTGGGCTACACCTTGGTGTACCTCAGCCTGATTGTGCTCATTCCACTGGCGGCGATGTTCGTCCATGCCGCCCAACTCACCTGGGATCAGTTCTGGGCGATTATCTCGGCGCCACGGGTGCTGGCGGCGTTGAAGCTGAGCTTCGGCACCGCGCTCTATGCCGCGATCATCAACGGCATCATTGGCACGCTGCTGGCCTGGGTGCTGGTGCGCTATACCTTCCCCGGTCGCAAAATCATCGATGCAATGATCGACTTGCCCTTCGCTTTGCCGACGGCGGTAGCGGGTATCGCGCTGACTGCGTTGTACACCCCCACCGGTTTGGTCGGTCAGTTTGCAGCGGACCTGGGTTTCAAGATCGCCTACACCCCCCTCGGCATCACCCTTGCCCTCACTTTTGTGACACTTCCATTCGTAGTACGTACCGTACAGCCAGTATTGGCTGATATCCCGCGTGAAGTGGAAGAAGCGGCGGCGTGTCTCGGGGCAAAACCTTTACAGGTGTTCCGTTACATTCTGGTGCCCGCGTTGCTCCCTGCGTGGCTGACGGGTTTCGCGTTGGCCTTTGCCCGCGGGGTCGGCGAGTACGGGTCGGTGATTTTCATCGCCGGCAACATGCCGATGAAAACCGAGATCCTGCCGCTGCTGATCATGGTCAAGCTCGACCAGTACGATTACACCGGCGCCACGTCCATTGGTGTACTGATGCTGGTGGTTTCCTTCGTCCTGTTGCTGCTGATCAACTTGCTGCAACGTCGCATCGAAACCCCATAAGGAGGCGCGAACCATGTCCCAATCGTCTATTGCTGCCGCCTCTTCGGCCAACGCTGCGCGCCGTGGCAGTGCCACTTCGCGAAGAATCCTGATCGGCCTTGGCTGGCTGATTTTTGCGCTGTTTCTGCTGTTGCCACTGTTCATCGTGGTGTCCCAGGGCCTGAAGCTGGGCCTTGGAGCGTTCTTCACCGCGATCTTCGAACCGGATGCTCTGTCGGCGCTGAAACTCACAGTGATCGCCGTGCTGATTTCGGTGCCGCTGAACCTGGTGTTCGGCGTCAGCGCCGCGTGGTGCGTGAGCAAGTACTCGTTCCGCGGCAAGAGCATGCTGGTCACGTTGATCGACCTGCCGTTCTCGGTGTCACCGGTGATCGCCGGCCTGGTCTACGTGCTGATGTTCGGCGCCCAGGGCCTGTTCGGGCCGTGGCTGCAGGATCACGATATCCAGATCGTCTTCGCCTTGCCGGGCATCGTGCTGGCGACGATTTTCGTCACCGTGCCGTTCGTGGCGCGTGAGCTGATCCCGCTGATGCAGGAACAGGGCACGCAAGAGGAAGAGGCCGCGCGCCTGCTGGGCGCCAATGGCTGGCAGATGTTCTGGCACGTCACCGTTCCCAATATCAAATGGGGCCTGATCTACGGCGTGGTGTTGTGTACCGCGCGGGCGATGGGTGAGTTCGGTGCGGTGTCGGTGGTTTCCGGGCACATTCGCGGGGTGACCAACACCCTGCCGCTGCACGTCGAGATCCTCTACAACGAATACAACCACGTGGCCGCGTTCGCGGTAGCGAGCCTGTTGCTGATCATGGCGCTCTTCATCCTGCTGCTGAAGCAGTGGAGCGAAAACCGTATTAACCGCCTGCGCGCCAGCGCCGCGGAGGAATAATTCATGTCGATCGAAGTGCGTAACGTCAGCAAGAATTTCAATGCGTTCAAGGCGCTGGACAACATCAGCCTGGACATCCAGAGCGGTGAACTCGTGGCGCTGCTCGGCCCGTCGGGTTGCGGTAAAACCACGCTGCTGCGGATCATCGCCGGCCTGGAAACCCCGGATCAGGGCAACATCGTGTTCCACGGCGAAGACGTTTCCGGCCACGACGTGCGTGATCGCAACGTCGGCTTCGTGTTCCAGCACTACGCCTTGTTCCGCCACATGACCGTGTTCGACAACGTCGCGTTCGGCCTGCGTATGAAGCCGAAAAACCAGCGTCCGAATGAAAGCAGGATCGCGGAAAAAGTCCACGAACTGCTGAACATGGTGCAACTGGACTGGCTGTCGGATCGCTACCCGGAGCAACTCTCCGGTGGCCAGCGTCAGCGTATCGCCCTGGCTCGGGCCTTGGCGGTGGAACCGAAAGTCCTGCTGCTCGACGAACCCTTCGGCGCCCTCGACGCCAAGGTCCGTAAAGAACTGCGCCGTTGGCTGGCGCGGCTGCACGAAGACATCAACCTGACGTCGGTATTCGTGACGCACGACCAGGAAGAGGCGATGGAAGTGGCCGACCGGATCGTGGTGATGAACAAGGGTGTGATCGAGCAGATTGGCTCACCGGGCGATGTCTACGAAAACCCGGCCAGCGATTTTGTTTATCACTTCCTCGGTGATTCCAACCGACTGCATTTGGGCGAGGACAACCACGTGCTGTTCCGTCCGCACGAGGTGTCATTGTCGCGGCATGAACTGGAAGATCACCACGCGGCTGAAGTGCGCGATATCCGTCCGTTGGGCGCGACGACTCGGGTGACGCTGAAAGTTGAAGGTCAGAGCGAATTGATCGAGGCGGAAGTGGTGAAGGATCACGACAGCCTGATCGGTCTGGCGAAGGGTGAAACGCTGTTCTTCAAGCCCAAGGTCTGGCAGAAACTCGCCAACCTCTAAGATCAAAAGCTTCGTCGGAACGCCGCCCGGAGCAGGCTCGCTGCCACAATCCAATGTGGGAGCGAGCCTGCTCGCGAAAGCGTCTTAGGCCGCAGCGCGATTCGGATTGACCCGCACACCCCCGGCCCGCGCCTCGATCTGTTCTTTCAGGTCATGCCGCAACCCCAACAGAAACGCCAACTCCGCCACCACAAACAACGGCCCGACAATCAACCCGGTCACGTCATCGACAAACGCCGGCTTACGCCCTTCATAGTGATGCCCGACAAACTGAATCGCCCAGCCCACCACAAACATCCCGATACCGCTCGATAACCACACCAGGGTACTTTGCTGCGCCAACACCTGCCCCGCCCAAACGGACAGCCCCAGCAGCACGGTCATCAGCACTCCGAGGCGCAACTCCAGGCGCAGGTAAAACCACGCCGAAGCCAACGACACCAGCACCGCCGGCGAAAGCCAGCCCCCGGCCCATTGCGGCCGCGACAGCAGCACCGCAACGGCCACCACAATCAATGGAATACCGATAAAGTGGCTGGCGATGTTGCGCGGGTCACGGTGGTAAGCGGCGTATTGACTGAGATGGTCAACGAGGCTTTTCATTGTTATTCCTCCTGTAGGGTGATTGATCATGCCCCGGGTTCACTTTCCGCTCTGTCAGGCAGGCGACAATCTCCAGGAGTTTCCATGGACATACAGGTTTGGCGCTCGAGCTTGATGAGCGGCCAGTGGTTCAGTCATCTACCTGTTCCCTTTCAGGATAGTCTGCTGGCCGCGGCCCGGCTGCGGCGCCTGTCGTCCGGGCAATTGCTGTTCAAACGCGGCGATCCGCCGTGCGGGTTGTATGCGGTGCTCGAAGGCTCGGTGCGCATCGGCGCGGTCAGTGAACAGGGCAAGGAAGCGCTGTTGAGCCTGGTGGAACCGCCACACTGGTTCGGCGAAATCTGCCTGTTCGATGGCCAGGCGCGGACCCACGACGCCTTCGCGGTGGGGACGTGCACCTTGTTGCACATTCCGCAGGCGGCGCTGTTGAAAGTGCTCGACGAACAGCCGGTGTACTGGCGGCAACTGGCGTTGCTGATGAGCCACAAGTTGCGCCTGACCTTCATCAACCTCGAACAGTTGAGCCTGATGCCCGCCCCGGCACGTCTCGCCCATCGCTTGCTTATGATCGCCGCAGGCTACGGCGAAATCGATCCACCCCGCCGTGTGCTGCAACTGCCGCAGGAGCAATTGGCGTCGCTGCTGTCGCTGTCGCGCCAGACCACCAACCAGTTGCTCAAGGAATTGCAGGGCCAGGGAATTCTGAATCTCAAGTACGGCGAGATCGAAATTATCGATGCTGATCGATTGCGGGCACTGGCGATTTTTTAAAGCGCGACGTTATTGGTGGGCTTTGCCCGCGAAGGCGCCTAGCCTGTGACGACGATAATCGAGGTGTGCCATGCGTGTACTGCTAGTGGAAGACGAACCGGAGACCGCCAAACTCCTGGCCAACGGCCTGAACGAGGCGAGCTATTCGGTCGATGTTGCGCTTAACGGCATGGACGGCCGGCGCTTTATCGAGACCGGCGAATACGAGCTGATCATCCTCGACGTGATGCTGCCGGGGCTCAACGGCTGGCAGTTGCAGCAACAAATTCGCAAGCTCGGCGAGACGCCGGTGCTGTTCCTGACCACCAGGGACGGCATCGAGGATCGCCTGCGTGGATTGGAGTTGCATGAAGACGATTATTTGCTCAAGCCGTTTGCGGTGAGCGAGTTGGTGGCGCGGGTGCGCAAGTTGTTGCGGCGGGATCGCGGGCGGTGATTTCTGAAAGTCAGGTCAAAGCTGGGCGGGTTTTCAGATTGAAACTGCACTAAATACAATGCATTTCCAAAGATTGTATTGATTTGCACTGTATACGGTGCAGGTTGGCACTGAGGAAAATGGTGGTGAGCTGAGGATTGCCTTCGCGAGCAGGCTCGCTCCCACAGGAGATCTTTGTTGACCTCCAAATCTGTGGGTAACGCAAAACCCTGTGGGAGCGAGCCTGCTCGCGAAGAGGCCGGGCGAGGCGACTCAATATCTGGACCGGTTAGCGCAACCCATCCCGAAACTGCCCCGGCGTCATTCCCGTCCAGCGCTTGAATGCGCGACTGAAGCTGCTGGTATCGGCAAACCCCAGCAAGTAACTGACCTCACTCAACGAACATTGCGGATCGCGCAGGTGCAGCAGCGCCAGGTTTTCGCGACTTTCATTGAGCAGCGTATCGAACCGACAGCCCTCGTCCGCCAAATGCCGTTGCAGGCTGCGCAAACTCAGGTGCAGGGCCTTGGCGATGTGTTCGGCGCTGGGCTCGCCTTCGGGCAATTGCTCTTCGATGGCGTCGCGGACCTTGCGCTCCCAGGTCAGCGGTTTGAGCTGTGCCAAGGCGCGGTTGAGCACCGTTTCGTTATGTACAGCCAGTTCCGGGTTGGCGTCGTCCAGGTGGCTGTCGAAATCCACCAGGGAAAACTCCACGCGGTCTTCTTCCGCCGAAAAATACACCGGTGAGCGGAAGACTTTATGCCATTGATGCGCATCGGCGGGTTCCGGGCGGCGCAGGTACACCGCCAGCGGGGCATAGTCGCGACCGAGGCGATTGCGGCAAGTGCGCACGTAAATCGCCGTGAAGGCGTCGATGGCTTCGAATGCAGGTGCCGGGTTACCCACCGGGATTTTCAGGCGAAAGCGGTAGCGGTCCTCGGCGCGGGTCAGCTCCAGTTCCAGGGCATCGCTGACCACTTGGTGATAGCGCACGATCCGTTCGAACACCTCGCGCAAACTGCCGCTGGCCACCAGCGCATAGCCGAGCGCATGAAACGTGGTGGGGCTGACGAAACGCGACACGCGCAGGCCGATCGCCGGATCGCCACTGACCTGCACGGCGATTTCCCACAGGCGCGTGGTGCCGGACAACGGGTAACGGGCGTTCGGGTCGTCCATCAATTGCGGATCGAGCCCCGCCTGATGGCACAGGGCGGTGCTGTCGAGGCCCAGGGCATCGAGTTGCTTGCGCAGGGCGCGGGTCCAGCTGGCGAGGGAGGTCGGTTCAGTCATGCTGATTGGCGCTTCCGGTCAACAGGTTGGCGTTCATGGCTACCACCTTGTAAACATTCACAAGGCAGGATGCGAACATCAATAACCAGAGGATGGAAGCATGCACGGTACTTCTGCAAGTCCCCAGCGACTGAATGCAGCGCAGCGATCAGCACATATTCGTGAAGTGGTGCTGGCCAAGGGCGTCGAACTGCGTCAACGCTACCCGATTCTCAATCATCAGGATGCCCTCGGCGCCGGCATTCTGACCTTTGCCCTGGCCGGGATGATCGGTTCGGCGGCGCTGTACATGACCGGGCACATGGCCTGGTGGGCATGCCTGTTGCTCAACGCGTTTTTCGCCTCGTTGACCCACGAACTGGAACACGACCTGATCCACAGCATGTACTTTCGCAAACAGCGTGTGCCGCACAACCTGATGATGGGGCTGGTGTGGCTGGCGCGGCCGAGCACGATCAATCCGTGGATCCGCCGCCATCTGCACCTCAATCACCACAAGGTGTCGGGCACTGAAACCGACATGGAAGAGCGCGCCATCACCAACGGTGAACCTTGGGGGATTGCACGGTTGCTGATGGTTGGTGACAACATGATGTCGTCGTTCATCCGCATGCTGCGAGCCAAGACCTGGGCGCACAAATTCAGCATCGTCCAGCGCACTCTCAAGGTCTACGCACCGCTGGCGCTGGTGCATTGGGGCGCGTGGTACGTGTTCCTCGGCTTCCATGCGGCCAACGGCATCGCGTCACTGATGGGCGCGCCAATCGAGTGGTCGGCAACGACGTTGTCGGTGATGCAGGTGATCGACATCGCGGCCGTGGTGATCATCGGCCCGAACGTGCTGCGCACCTTCTGCCTGCACTTCATCAGCTCGAACATGCACTACTACGGCGACATCGAGCCGGGCAACGTGATGAAGCAGTGCCAAGTGCTGAACGCCTGGTGGTTGTGGCCGTTGCAGGCATTTTGCTTCAACTTCGGCAGCAGCCATGGCATCCATCACTTTGTGGTGAAGGAACCGTTTTACATCCGCCAGATGACCGTGCCGGTGGCGCATCAAGTGATGCGCGAGATGGGTGTGCGCTTCAATGATTTCGGGACGTTTGGAAGGGCGAACCGGTTTGAGCGCAAGGAAGAAGTTCAGGGGCAAACCGTGGAGGGCGTGCGCGTCTGATGGCCCCTTCGCGAGCAGGCTCGCTCCCACATTGGATCTCCAGTGAACACAAAACTTGTGAACACTAAAAATCCCCTGTGGGAGCGAGCCTGCTCGCGAAGGCGGTATCTCAGGCACCATCAATCCGGCTGAAACGGCGACTCACTCAATATCACGCCAGTCTCATCCACATACTGCTGCCAATGCTCAATCAAGGCATTCAGCCTCTCTGGCTGACTCAACGCCAAATCATGAATCTCCCCCGGATCACTCCCCAAATCATAAAGCTGCCAGGTCGCCGGCCCCACCGGTCCCGGGATGTAAACCGCCTTCCATTGCCCCTGCCGAATCGCCCGTCGCCCAAACAACTCCCACCCAGTGACGGTGTGTTCGTCATGCACCTGCGCCGTCTCGCCCGATAGAAACCCCAGCCACGATTTACCGCGAACTTCTGCCACGTCCTTGCCACGCCAGCGCTTGCCTGGATGCCGTACACCGGCCAGGTCGAGAATGGTCGGCGTAATGTCCATCACCGTGCCAAATCCATGGCTGATTTGCCCCTTGAGCGACAGTTGCGGGTAATGCACCAGCGCCGGCACGCGGATCCCGCCCTCGGTGGTAAACGCCTTGAACAAGCGCGAGGGCGCGGTCGCCGTTTGTGCCCAGTTCGGTCCATACCAGACGTAAGAGTTGGCGCGGCCGATGTTGTCGAGGCTGTTGTCGTAATGCTGATTCAGATACGTCAGCAACTCCGGCCCGAACTTCGGAAACGCCTCCAGCAGCGCACCCTCGGCGCCGTTATCCGACATGAAAAGAATGAAGGTATTGTCCAGTTGCCCTTGCTGGCGCAGGTAGTCGACGACGCGCCCGATGTTCCAGTCCATGCGCTCGACCATCGCCGCGTAAACCTCCATGGCTCGCGCGGAAATCTGCCGTTGCTCGTCGGTCAAGGCATCCCATTGCGCGCTGAGCTGGATCAGCGGATGCGGCTCGACATCGGCGTCAATCAGCCCCAGGGATTTGAGTTTCTCCAGACGTTCAAGACGCAGCACTTCCGGCCCCGCGTCATACCGACCGCGATACTTCTCGACGACATCGGCCGGCGCCTGCAACGGCCAGTGCGGCGCGGAAAACGGCAGGTAAGCGAAAAAGGGCCGGGTCTGATCACGCTCCTTGAGGTACTCCAGCAGCTTGTCGCCGAAGGCATCGGAGGAATAGAAATCCTTCGGCAATTCGTCGATGAAAGTGTCGTCCTCGATGTACAACGCCGGGGTGGATTTCAGCAGGCCGGGCGTCTGTTCATCGTAGGTCGGTTCAAAACCGTAATGGTTGGCGGCACCGGGCAGCAACGAAAACGAACGCTCGAAACCGCGGGCGTGGGGCGCGAGTTCGGCGGTCAGGCCCAAATGCCATTTGCCGCTCATCAACGTTTGATAACCGGCCTCGCGCAACAGCTCCGGCAATGCCACCACCCGGTCGTTAAGGTGACCCTCATAGCCCGGTTTGCCAATCAAGTCCGGGGTCAGCGCTTCGGCCATCGTGCCGATGCCGGCGATGTGGTGGTCGGTGCCGGTGAGCAGCATTGAACGGGTCGGCGAGCAGGTCGGCGCGGTGTGGAAGTCGGTCAGGCGCAGACCGTTGTAGGCCAGCGCATCAAGGTTCGGCGTGGCGATTTCGCCGCCGAATGCGCCGATATCAGAAAAGCCCAGGTCATCGGCCAGGATCACTAAAAAATTGGGACGTTGCGGCATCAAGAATCTCCAGTTCAGCAGGCAATGAAAGACAGCGGCAGATCGCGCACCTGCACCTGTACGGGCGGTTGGTAGTGGTCGTCGCTGGTGAGTTCGTGCAGCAGTTCTTCACGCAATTGGTGGAAGTCGAAACTGCTGCGTTGGCGCGGATGGGGCAGGGCAATCTCGACCACTTGCTTGATCCGTCCGGGACGCGGCTCCATCACCACCACGCGATCGGCGAGAAAGATCGCTTCCTCGACATCGTGGGTGACCAGGATCGTGGTGATTTTTGCCCGCGAGCGAATCGCCAGCAGTTCGTCCTGCATCTGCTGGCGGGTCAGTGCATCCAGGGCGCCGAAGGGTTCGTCCAGCAGCAGAATTCGTGGGCTGGCCACCAGGCCGCGGGCAATCGCCACGCGCTGCGCCATGCCGCCGGAGAGCTGATGCGGGTAGGCGCGGGTGAAGTCGCTCAGGCCCACCAGTTCGATGAAATCGTTGACGCGTTTGTGCTTTTGTTCGCTGCTCAACGGTTCGTTGACCAGGCCCAGGCCGATGTTGTCGGCCACCGTCAGCCACGGAAACAAACGGTGTTCCTGAAAGACAATGCCGCGCTCGCCACCGATGCCGCTGACGGCTTTGCCATCCACGGTGATCTGGCCGCGAAACTGCGTGTCGAGCCCGACCAACAGTCGCAGCAACGTGGATTTGCCACAGCCGCTGGCGCCGACGATGGCGACAAATTCACCTTCGGCGATGTCCAGGTTGAATTCGCGAATCGCCTCCAGCTCAAAGCCGTCGACGTCGAAGGATTTGCCCACGTGGTTGAAGCTGACAATCGGTGCGTTCATGCGTGTCTCCAGCGAGTAGCGCGGATTTCGAGGCGTTGGCCGATGAGGTTGAGCAGGGCGCCGGTGAGGCCGACAAGCAACATGCCGGCCATGATCAGATCCATGCGCAGCAGTTGCTGGGCGCCGATCATCTGGCTGCCGATGCCGCCGTTGGACGGCATGAAATATTCGGCGCCGATGGTGCCGAGCCAGGCGTAAATCAGGCTCAGGCGCAGACCGGCAAAAATCCCCGGTGCAGCGCCCGGCAGGATCAGTCTGTGCAGCCGTTGCCCGAGGCTCAGGCGCAACACCTGCGCGGCTTCGTTGAGGTGCGGCGAGAGATTGGCGACGCTGCGTTGGGTGGCGATGAACAACGGGAAGAAGGCGGCGAGGGCGACGAATACCCACTTGGCCAATTCCCCCAGGCCGAACCATGCCGTGAGCAAAGGCACCCAGGCGAAAATCGCGATCTGGCGGATGGCGGCAAGGGTCGGGCCCAACACACGCTCACTGCTGCGCGACAGTCCCAGCAACAAGCCCAAGGCAAATCCGAGCCCGCCGCCCAGCAACAAACCGCCGAGGGTGCGCCCCAGGCTCAGGGCCATGCCGCTGATCAGCGTACCGTCGAGCAAGCCGTTGCCCGTGGTCTCCAGCACCGCCAACGGGCTGACCAGAATGTTGGCGTCGATCCACTGCTGATCCGTCGTCACTTGCCACAGCACCAGCAATGTCAGAGGCAACAGCCACGGTTGCAGACGCTGCCAGCCTTCATAACGTGGACCGCGACGAATCTCTGCAGTCGCGGGATGCGGCCAGTGAACCCATTTTTTGTCCAGCCAACCGATGCCGCGATCCATCGCCACACCTATCAACCCGATGACCACGATGCAGACGAATACGATGTCGAGCATGAACAACTGCCGTGCCCACACCATCAAGTAGCCGATGCCTTCGCTGGAGGCGAGCAGTTCGACCGCCAGCAACGACGTCCAGCCGGCGGCCAGTGCCAGGCGCACGCCCGCCATGAACGCCGGTAACGCGGCGGGCAGCACCAGGCGTCGAATCAGCAGCCGTGGTGGCAAGCGCAACACCGCCGCAGCTTCACGCAATTTGGGTTGCGCATCGCGCACGCCGACGAGTGTGTGCAGAGTGACTGGCACCACAATGGCCTTGATCAGCACCACCAGTTTCAGCACTTCGCCGATGCCGAAAAACACCATGAACAGCGGAATCCAGGCCAATGTCGGCACTTGGGCCAACCCGGCAAATGTCGGGAACACCAGGCGTTCAAGCCGGCGACTGAAACCCAGCGCCGCACCCAGTGCAGCCCCGGCGCTGACACCGGCCAGCAGTCCCCAGAACAGCCGTTGCAGGCTGATCCACAAGTGGCTCCATAACTCGCCTTGGGACAATTCCACCGCGCTGTTCCAGACCAGCGAAGGCGCCGGCAGGATCTGCTCGCTCATCCAGTGATTGCGGCTGGCCAGCCACCAAAGGGCAAACAAGGCGGTCGGCAGCAACCAAGGCAATAACCGTTGGCTCAGCGTCGGCCACAGGGGCCTGGCTTTAAGCGACGGGGCGGCCAAAGGCAGGCTGAGCAGGGAAACACGGGCCATGGGCGACCTCCGTTGTCGGGTATGCAAAATCGATCTATAAAATTTCAAATCAATGCTATTGAGAGATAAGCCAAGCCATTTAAGGCCTACAGCCGACACGCATCCAATGCATTCGGAGAATATTTTCGATGCTGGTTATGCATACCGTCCCAGGATGCCCGGCGTGACTTGCTTAGGACTAAATGATCTAAAAATGTGAATTTTTAGTATTTAAGTGTTGGTGCCGATTGCGCCTACTTTCAGCTCCTCAACGCCCGTCGCCATCAGGAGCCGCACCCATGAGCCTTCCCTTCAAACGTGTCATCAGTCTGTTCGCCGCACCGGCCCTGGCGGGGTTGCTGGCATTCACCGTCAACGCCGCCGAACTCAAGGAAATCCGGATCGCGGTGCCCGACCTCAGCGCCGGGACCCAGCACAGTGGTGGCGGCGTGGTGGACGTGTTGCGTGACCAGCAGGTGTTTGAAAAAGCCTTCGCGGATCAGGGCATCAAGATCCAGTGGAGTTTCTTCAAGGGCGCAGGGCCGGTGATCAATGAAGCGTTTGCCAATGGCCAGGTGGACCTGGCTTACCTGGGGGATCTGGCGGCAATCATCGGCAAGTCGAACGGTCTGGACACCCGGCTGCTCAGTGCCTCCGCGCGTGGGGTGAAGCAGTATCTGGGGGTGGTTCCGGGTTCGGGGATCAAGACGCTGCAAGACCTCAAAGGCAAACGCGTGGCGATCTTCCGGGGGACCGCCACCCAGTTGTCCTTTGATGCGGCGTTGGCCAGTCAGGGGTTAAGCGAGAAGGACGTGAAGGTCATCAACCTCGACTTCAGCGGTGCCGTCGCGGCACTCGCGGCCAAGCAGATCGACGCGTCCTGGGGCAGCTCCGGGTTGGCCGCGTTGCAAGCAAAAGGGTTGGCCGAGTTACCGCTGAGCACCAAGGATCTGGGCGGAGCGGGTAGCGTTCAGGCCGTACTGGTCGGCACTGGAAAGTTTGTCGACGAAAACCCCGAGGTGGTCGCCAAACTGCTCAAGGCGCAGCAGCAGGCGGTGGCGTGGCTGACGCAGGACAGCAACAAGCAGGCGTACATCGATCTGGTGTCGGGACTGGCGAGTTATCCACCGGTGATCCTCACGCGGGATTTGCAGGATCAGAAACTCAGTGAGGTGTTCCCGTCGACGCTGGATCCGGTGTTTCTTGGCAAGTTGCAGGACGCGGTGGACCTGGCTTCGCAGCAGAAGCTGATTCGCAAGCCGTTCAAGGTGAGTGATTGGGTGGCGCCTGAGCTGGCGGCTGCAAAACTCTGAATCTCTGGCGTTCATGCGGACGCTATCGCGAGCAGGCTCGCTCCCACATTGGATCTCTGCCACACCCTGGATCCCCTGTGGGAGCGAGCCTGCTCGCGAAGGGTCCCTAAACCGCGACACCCATCTGCTGCGTATCCACCGCCACCAACGTCTCAATCATCGCCCTCGCCGCCGGCGACAACCGAAACCCGGTACGACTCACAATCCCGCACCGCGCATTCATGCTCTCAATGTTCTGCGGCAAATTGCGCCAGTGCAGCAACGCCAACGACCCCTTGGCAATGTCCTCGATAAACGCTTCTTCCGTGCCGACGCCAATCGCATTCGACTGCAGCACGATCTTCACCAGTGCCGGGAAATGTTCAGTTTCGATACTCGGTGAAAAATCCATCCGCCCACTGAGATTCGCCAACAACTTGCGAATGCCCGGCGGGATCAACGTGGTGGCCAGCGGGTAATCGAACATGTCGTTGGTCGACAGGCTCTCCTTGGCCAGCAACGGGTGCCCGGGCCGGCAGAAAAATACCCCGCGCTTGGGCGTCAGTGCCCGCGTCTGGAAATTCGGGTCGGCTTCGAAATGACGGATGTCGGCGATGAAGAATTCGATCTCTTCGCGGCTCAAGGCGCGGCTGAGTTTTTCCCAGTTATCCACCTCGAAACGGGTGCGCACTTTCGGGTGCGCATTGATGAACCGGGCCACCGCATCCGGCACCAGTTTGACCGCCGGTGCGGGGCCACAACCAAAGCGCAGTTCACCGGCGTCGAGCTTGGTCATTTGCGTCACTTCCGCGCTGAGCAAGGCCGCGCCCTGGACCAGCGTCAGGGCGTGTTGCAGCAGCACCTGGCCTTCCGGCGTGGGGCGCAAGTCCTTGTTGCCACGGTCCACCAGCACACAGCCGAATTCTTGCTCGAGCCCTTGAATACTGCGGCTGAACGCCGGTTGAGTAATGCCCATGGCGTCGGCCGCGCGGACGAAACTGCGGTGTTCGTTGAGGGCGATGAAGTAGCGCAACTGACGAAGATCCATATGCTTTCCCGGCATCCTAAAAATAGCTCGAAGGCATTTGCGACGAGGGTTGCTAGAGGTTTTAAATGCAAGCTCTTATTCCGTCAACGAAGCATGTGAGTATCTATTAGACCTAAAGTGAATATAGATAGAGCGTTGTTTCGCTGTCACTCAACCGTCAGCAATCCGATAGAGGGTCTACCCATGAGCAATGCCGCTTTAGCTGTAAAACCCGCTGTTCACGCGCTTGAAATCCATCCGGTGGCCGGTCGCATTGGTGCCGAAATCCGCGGCGTGCAACTGTCCGGTGAGCTGGACGCCAGCACCGTCGAAGCCATTCAACAGGCGCTGGTGCAATACAAGGTGGTGTTCTTCCGCGAACAGACTCAGCTCGACGATCAACGCCAGGAGGCCTTCGCTCATCTGCTCGGCGAACCAGTGGCGCACCCGACGGTGCCGGTGCGTGAAGGCACGCGTTTTCTGCTGGAACTCGATGGTGCCGAAGGTCAGCGCGCCAGCTCGTGGCACACCGACGTGACGTTCGTCGAGGCCTATCCGAAAGCCTCGATCCTGCGCTCGGTCGTGGCGCCGGCGTTCGGTGGCGACACGGTGTGGGCCAACACCGCGACCGCATACAACGAACTCGCGCCTGAACTGCGTGAACTGGCGGACAAACTGGTGGCGGTGCACAGCAACGAATATGACTACGCTGGCGGCAAGCCTGACGTCTCGGCGGAGAAGCTGGAGCGCTACCGCAAAATCTTCACCTCGACCGTTTACGAGACCGAACACCCGGTGGTGCGCGTACACCCGATCAGCGGCGAGAAGAGCTTGTTGCTGGGGCATTTCGTCAAGCGCATCAAAGGCTATTCGCAGGCGGATTCCGCGCACTTGTTCGGGTTGCTGCAAAGCCATGTGATTCGTCAAGAGAACACCGTGCGCTGGCGCTGGAAGGCCGGTGATGTGGCGATCTGGGACAACCGTTCGACCCAGCATTACGCGGTTGATGATTACGGAACTCAGGACCGTGTGGTGCGGCGTGTGACGCTCAAAGGTGAAGTGCCGGTCGGGGTGGCGGGGCAGCGGAGTCAGACGATCAAGGGAGCTGAAATCAGCGGCGTCTGATCGGACGCTTTCGCGAGCAGGCTCGCTCCCACAGGGGATCTAGGGTTTGACAGAGATCCAGTGTGGGAGCGCGCTTGCTCCGGGCGGCGTTCCGAGGATGCTTTTTACCACACGCCGATTTGCACCATTTTCTCGGTTTCAGGCTCGCCATAACGAAACCGTTGCCCACGCAAATCAATCTCCTGATGACTGATCGTCGTCCTGCGCTTCAACCCCCGCACCCACTCAAACAAATACCCCGCATGCTCCTCGCGAACCGAGGCAAACGCTGGATCAGCTCCCAGATCCCGTAACTCCTGCGGGTCATTCAGCAGATCAAACAGCTGCGGTCGAAAGCCGTCGTACGCCAGATATTTCCAGCGCTCGCTGCGCACCATGGTCATGCGGCAACGGTCGATCGGTTGCGCCAAACGTTCGCGAGCCGGCGCTTGGAACGCGTAGTCGTACTCGCTGATCGCATAGCCGCGCCAGTCGGTTTCAATGCCGTGCAGCAGCGCAATCAACGAGCGTCCCTCCAGCCGATGCTCGGCGCTTGGCAAGCCAAGGGCTTCAAGAAAGGTCGGCAACGCGTCGATGGTTTCCGCAAGTCGATCATCCACCGAACCCCGGGTGATATCGGCCGCCGGACGCGGGTCGCGAACGATCAGCGGCACCCCGACGGCAGGCTCCAGCAGAAACTCTTTTTCACCCAGGTAATGATCGCCGAGGAAGTCGCCGTGATCGCTGGTGAACACGATCAGCGTGTCATCCCATCGGCCATTGCTTTGCAAAAAGTCGAACAGGCGCCCGAGCTGATCGTCGACCTGTTTGATCAAGCCCATGTAGGTCGGAATCACGTTAAGGCGCACGACATCCCTGGAAAAATTCAGGCTCTCTTCATGCTGACGAAACGCGTTGTACACCGGGTGATCGCTTTCCTCTCCAGGCTCCGCACGCACCGGGTCGATCACCTGCCCGGCGCTGTACAGCGCGTGGTACGGCGCCGGTGCGATGTAGGGCCAGTGGGGTTTGATGTACGACAAGTGCAGGCACCACGGCTGCTCGCCTTGCTCGGCAATAAAGTCGATGGCGCGGTCGGTGGTGCAGGCGGTTTCCGAATGCTGTTCGGGAATGCGGGCGGGCAAATGAGCATTGCGCATTTTCCAGCCGCTGAGGATTTCGCCCTGATCACCTTCGGCGGCATTGGCCCATTCGTGCCACGCGTTGCGCCCTTCGAACCCGTGGGCGCGCAAGTAATGGGTGTAGGGCGCGGATTCGCGTTTATCGTCGAACAGCGGGTCGTCGGGGAAGATGCCGTCATGGCGAAAGTACGCTTCGAAACCGACTTCATTCAGCGCCGAGGCTTGATCGCCGAGCGGGTCGATGGCCAGCCGTTGCAGGGCATCGAGATTGGGCGTGGCGTGGGTCTTGCCGACCAGTGCGGTGCGGATGCCGTGGGGGCGCAGATAGTCGCCGATGGTCAGCTCTTCCAGCGGTAAAGGCACGGCGTTCCACGCCACTTGATGGCTGCTGACATAGCGCCCGGTGTAGGCCGACATCCGCGACGGCCCGCAGATCGTGCCTTGGGTATAAGCGCGGCTGAAACGTACACCGGCGGCGGCCAGGCGATCGATGTTGGGCGTGTGCAGATGCGGGTGGCCGTAGCACGACAGGTAATCACGGCGCAGTTGATCGCACATGATGTAGAGCACGTTGCGCACGGGGTTTTGGGGGTTGGACATGGGGTTCACCGATCAGAAGACAGGCGAGGGTTTTCGCTGGTGGGGCGGGGTTGGGGCAAGTGCATTTGGGGAATGGGTTTTATGCAGCAGGTGCATCGTTGCCTGAGCTGACGCCTTCGCGAGCAGGCTCGCTCCCACATGGGTCTTGCATACACTGGGGTTCAACTGTGGGAGCGAGCCTGCTCGCGAAGGGGCCAGATCAGACAGCGAGATTCTCCAGCGAACACACTTCCTCATCCTGCTCATCAATCGCCTTTATCTGCGCAATCATCGCCTCCGCCAACGGTGACAATCGATACCCCGCCCGGCTGACGATCCCGTACCGCGTATACAGCTCCTCCAGATCATCCGCCAACCCGTCGACCTTCAAACACACCAGCTCACCCTTGGCGTTATGCAGCGCATCCGAATACGCGCCGACAATCCCGATCGCCTCCGAGCGCATCACCACACTCAAGAGGCTGTAGCTGTTCTCGCATTCGACATTGGGGGTGAAATCCGGCCGACCGCTCAAGTCGACGATGACCTTGCGCAGGTTCGGTGGGCGAATGCTGACGGCCATCGGATAGCTCATCAATTCCTCGGCACTGACGCTTTCGCGGGCGGCCAGTGGATGCCCGGCGCGGCAGCAGAAATGCCATTTGCGCGGGCGCAGGCGCTGGGTCAGGTAATCCGGATCGGCCTCGAAGTAACGGGTGTCGGCGACAAAAAATTCGAACTCTTCACTGAGCAGGCGCTTGCTCAAACTCTGCCAGTCATCCACCTGGAACTGCACCCGCGCTTTCGGGTAGCGCCCGATAAAGCTGCCGATGGCGCGCGGGATCAATCCCGCCGCCGGTGCCGGCCCACAACCGAAGCGCAACTCGCCCGCCTCCAGGCCATTGAACTGGCTGATCTCGTTGGCCATCTGCTGCGCGCCGCTGACCAGCCGCCGTGCGTGCTCGAGCAGCATTTGCCCCTGTTTGGTCGGCGCCAGGTCCTTGCGCCCACGATCCACCAACTGACACCCGACGCTGTGCTCCAGCGCCTGGATGCTGCGGCTGAACGCCGATTGCGACAGGTTCACCGCCAATGCGCCCGCAACGAAGCTGCGCTGATCGGCGAGGGCGATGAAGTGGCGAAGTTGGCGCAAATCGATATGCATTTTTCACATAAAAAATATCGGGGAAATGCATTGGATATGCATTAGGTCGACTCCTTATAAAGGCTATCTCTTATGCAGTAAATCTTTGTAAAAACATAAATAAATAACTTTTAAGAATATGCATCGCTGAATAGCCGCTGTGTGTTTTTTGATCAGGAGCCGTTTTATGAGTCCGTTGAACCTCGCTTCACCCCTGACACCCCGACGGCTCAAACGCCTGCCCCTGGCCCTGTTGCTGGCGGGGAGCGCCAGTTGGACCCAAGGTTATGCGGCCGATACCACGACCCCCTCACCGGCCCCCGCGGGCAAAGCCACAGCCGACAGTTCGCAACTGGAAACCGTGACCGTCACCACCCGCCGCCGCGAGGAAAGTTCGCAGGATGTGCCGACGCCAATGAGCGTGGTCAGCGGCCAGGTGCTGGAAACCCAACGGGTCTATCGCATCCAGGATTTGCAGCAACTGGTGCCCAGCGTCAACGTCGCCTACATGCATGCGCGGCAGTCCAGCGTGTCGATCCGTGGCCTGGGCAACAACCCGGCGAGCGATGGTCTGGAAGGCAGTGTCGGCCTCTACATCGACAACGTTTACCTCGGTCGGCCGGGCATGGCGGTGTTCGACCTGATGGACATTGAACAGCTTGAAGTCCTGCGCGGTCCGCAGGGCACGCTGTTCGGCAAAAACACCACGGCGGGCGTGATCAACATCAATACCCGCGCGCCGACGTTTACCCCTGAACGCAGCATCGAAACTTCGGTGGGCGAGGACGGTTATTTCCAGACCAAGGGCACCATTTCCGGCCCGTTGAACGATGAGCTCGCCGGGCGATTTTCGGCGTATCGCACCCGCAGTGACGGCGACATCAAGAACGAATTCAACGGCCATGAATTGAATGGCGGTTCGCGCGAAGGCTTCCGTGGGCAGTTGCTGTTCAAACCGAATGAGTCGTTCAACCTGCGCTGGATCGGTGATTACAACGAAGAAGATTCCAGTGCCGGGACCCGCGTGCTGTTCAACACCGGGCCGACCATCAATGGCGTCAACCTCTATCAGGCTCGGGCCAACGCCGCTGGCGCGACACTGGTCAACGGCCCGCACCGCAAGGTCAATCTGGACAATGACCAGCACGTCACCGTGCATCAGGGTGGCACTTCGGTCGAGGCCAATTGGACCTTGCCGAGCGACTTTACCCTGACCTCCATCAGCTCCTATCGCTGGTGGAATTTCACCCCGCGCAACGACGATGGCCTGAACGTGCCGGCGTCGTTCAACGCGGGTGTCTCGGTGGAGGATAAGCAGTATTCCCAGGAATTTCGTCTGGCCTCGCCCAAGGGCGAATTCTTTGACTACGTGGTCGGCGCCTACTATTTCGGTTCCGACCTGGACAACAAATCATTTTCTTATTACGGCCCGCAAGCGGACATCTGGAACGGCACGCCACGCGGTGCACTGGCCAACGTCGACAGCGTCGGCAATGGCCATATCGAAACCAACAGCTTCGCCCTGTTTGCCCAAGGCACCTGGCACCTCACCCAACGACTGGACTTCACCGCTGGCCTGCGTGGCACCTATGAAGAGAAAAATGCCTGGGTGACTCGCGATGCACCGCTGGGCGGCGCAGCAGTGACCGGCGCGGCGGCCACCGCCCGGCGCGGTCGCGCTGGCGCTTACGACTCCGGCGATCTGAATCAGTACAGCTCCAGTCCTTCCGGTCTGCTGAACCTCAGCTACCACTTCACTGAAGACTTGCTCGGTTACGCCACCCTGTCTCACGGCGAGAAATCGGGCGGCGTGAACCTCGGCGTCGGCTCCGCGCCCGTCGCTGGCGCCGACTCGTTGCTGATCGGCACCGAGCGCGCCAACAACGCCGAACTCGGTTTCAAAAGCACCCTCTGGGACCGACGCCTGCAACTCAACGCCAACGTCTTCTGGACCCAGGTCAACGCCTACCAGACCAATGCCTACGACGACGTCAACCGTGTGCAATACCTGACCAACGCCGGTTCCGTTCGCTCACGCGGCGTGGAATTTGAAAGCACGGTGATCCCGTTGCGGGGCCTGACGCTGAACATCAACGGCTCCTACAACGACGTCAGCTACCTCTCGTACAAAGATGCGCCGTGCCCACCGGAAGTCAGCCTGGCCCCCGGCGCACCTGCCTCTTGCGACTTGAGCGGTCATCAGGTGGTCGGTGCCTCGAAATGGATCGGCAACGCCAACGGCGAATACAAATGGAACCTCAGTAACGGCCTCGAAGAATACGTCACCGGCAGCTATGCCTTCCGTTCAAAAGCAGTGGGCACGGTTGAGGATTCCGACTTCGGGCAGATCCCGAGCTACGCCGTCGTCAACCTGTCCACCGGCCTGCGCGGTGATTTCAACCAAGGCCAGTGGGACGTCTCGCTGTGGCTGAAAAACGCCTTCGACAAAACCTATTACACGACCCTGTGGACCGCCTCCAACGGTGGTTATGAAGGCTTGCTCGGCACGCCACGAACCCTGGGCCTGACCGGTCGCTACGACTTCTGATTCGTCATTCAAGGAGCGTCAACATGATGAGCATCAAAACGGCTTTACCGGTGTTGCTGTCCAGTGCGGTGATCAGTGCCGGCGCGTTCGCGGCGCCGAGCGTTTACCCCACGGGTGTGACCCGTTATGACCCGGCCAAGGCCTTTAATCAGTACGTGATTTTCAGCGGCGCGGACAAACAGACGCACCTGATCGACATGAATGGCAACGAGGTGAAAACCTGGCCGCAGGCGGGTTTCCCGTCAGCTGTCATCGACCCGAAACTGGTCGGCGGCGAGCGCGGTCACGTGCTGCTGCAACTGAGTGACAAGGACCCCGGCAAACTCGGTTCTGCCGGCAACGGTCTGGGCAATCAGAGCGTCGGCGAACTGGACTGGAACGGCAAAGTCGTCTGGCAGTGGGGCGACAAGGCACCCGGTGGCGCTGCGCAACAGCACCATGATCAGCGACGCCTGAGTAACGGCAACACCGTGGTGTTGGCGAACAAAGTGCACAAGGTCGAGGGCTTCAAAGTCCCCGAGGTGATCGACGACGCAATCTACGAAGTCAGCGCCAAAGGTGAGGTGAAATGGCAATGGCTGGCGTCCGAGCACCTGGGTGAATTCGGCTTCACGCCTGAGCAACTGAAGTTGGTGTACGCCAGCGATAACCCGGACTACCTGCACATCAACAACCTCAGCCTCGTTGGCCCGAACAAGTGGTTCGATGCCGGCGACAAACGCTTCAACCCGGACAACCTGCTACTCGACTCGCGCAACGCTAATTTCATCGCAATCATCGACAAGAGCAGTGGCAAGGTTGTCTGGCGTCTTGGCCCGAATCTGCCGCTGATCGATCCGAAAACCGCGCAGAAACTGCCACGTCCGGTGGATCAGTTCGTCGGGCAGCATGACGCTCACATCATTCCCGCAGGCCTGCCCGGCGCGGGCAATTTGCTGGTGTTCGATAACCAGGGTTCGGCCGGGTATCCATCGGTCACGCTCGGGTTGATCAGCGGCTCGCGGGTGCTGGAGATCGACCCGGTGAAAAACCAGGTCGTCTGGCAGTACAGCGCAGCCAATTCGAAGCAGCCGGGTTGGGCGTTCTACAGCTCGTTCATCAGCAGTGCGCGACGTTTGCCCAATGGCAACACATTGATCGACGAAGGCATGAACGGGCGGTTCTTCCAGGTGACGGCGAGCGGTGAAAACGTTTGGGAATACGTCAGTCCTTACCTCGGAAAAGCGCCGGGCAGCGATGCCATCAGCAACTGGGTCTATCGCGCATTGCCGGTGAGTTATGACTGGGTGCCGCAGGGGACGCCGCGCGCGGAAACGGCGGTGATTGCGCCCGCTGTGAGCGCCCGGCAAACCAGCGCCAGCCGCTGAAACCCGGGCAAAAACGGCGAAAAACCATGCCTGCGATGAATACTTTGGATGCCGTCAAAGCATGGGTTTTTCGCCGCCGCGCCACAGCCCTTGAACGGCGGGGCCTGGCGAGAAACGGGTGTTTTGCATATTCGTTTCGAGTCTAAACATAACTTCAAAGATTACTTTAAGAGATAAGCGTCAACGCCAATGATTCACCCATCGACACGTCGTGCGGGGGATGTCAGGCACGGCGTTTCGGGTGATCGCAAAGAGACCGCAGGGAGTTAAACAATGGGCAATGTCCAGACCGCTGCCAGCGCACATGAGGTGCTGTGGCGCCAGGCACCGAGTGGTGAGTTGGTCGACCTCGGCCGGCCGCACCGCGTGCCCTTGGGCCAGCTGCGTTTGCAGCGCACGCCCAAGGGCATTCTGAGTCGACGCGAAGCGATCCTGCTCGGTGTATTGGCGCTGCTGGTGCATGGCGCGGTGATTTATTGGGTGAATCAGCAGCCGGTGAAAGCGCTGCCGATTGTGCCGCCGGAGATTCCGCCGATGACCATCCAGTTCTCGCGCCCGGCGCCACCCGTGGTCGAGCCTCCACCGCCGCAGCCGGTTCAACCGGTGGTCGAACCGCCGCCTCCGGTGGAAGACGAACTGGCGGTGAAGCCGCCGCCACCCAAACCGATTCCTAAACCCAAACCGGTCGCCAAACCCGTGCCGAAACCGGCGCCCAAAGCCGTCGAGCAACCGCCGGCGCCGCCACAACCGGCAGCCCCGGTCGCCGCGCCGCCTGCACCCCCGGCGCCCGCACCGGTCACACCGGCCTCGGCCAGTGCCGCGTACCTGAAAAACCCGGCGCCGGAATACCCGTCACTGGCGCAGCGTCGCGGTTGGGAAGGCACGGTGTTGCTGCGCGTGCATGTGCTCGCCAATGGCAAACCCGGCGAGATCCAGATCCAGAAAAGCAGCGGTCGCGATGCCCTCGACGAGGCAGCGCTGAACGCCGTGAAGCGTTGGAGTTTCGTGCCGGCCAAACAAGGTGATGTCGCCCAGGAAGGCTGGGTCAGCGTGCCCATCGATTTCAAGATTCATTAAACCGAAACCTATTTAGCGCGAAACGTTTACACGAGGAATTCATCATGACGTTATTGGCATCTCCACTTGAATCCATCGAAAGCGCGGTGATCTGGCTGCTGGTGGTTTTTTCCGTCGCCACGTGGGGCCTGGCATTGCTCAAGGGTGTGCAGTTCGGCCGTCTCAAGGCGCAGGACCGTAAATTTCACAAGCAATTCTGGGCCGCTTCGAGTCTGGATTCAGCGGCCGAGTTGAGCGAGACACAGCCCGGCGCGGCGGCCCGGGTGGCACAGGCCGGCTATGCGGCGATCCAGGTCGGCGAGGCGCCACAGGCGAATGATTTGAGCCAGGCGATCAACCATCAGGATCGACTGGAGCGTGCGTTGCGACAGCAGATTGTGCGTGAACGTCGCTCGCTGGAAACCGGTCTGGCGGTGGTCGCGAGTATCGGCAGCACCTCGCCGTTCATTGGTTTGTTCGGCACGGTGTGGGGAATCATGGAAGCGTTGAAAGGCATCAGCGCAGCGGGCTCTGCGAGCCTTGAAACGGTGGCGGGGCCGATTGGCGCGGCCTTGGTGGCGACGGGCGTGGGGATCGCCGTCGCGGTGCCGGCAGTGCTGGTTTACAACTACTTTTTGCGTCGGTTGAAACTGACGGCGGCGGACCTGGATGACTTCGCCCATGACTTCTACAGCCTGGCGCAGAAGAGTTCGTTCCGCGTATTGATCCACCCGACGGCGCACAAGGTTGCAACCTCGGGCAACACGCAAAAAGTGAAGGAGGCGTCCTGATATGGCCTTCTCCACGCAAGACAGCGATGAGGTGCTGAGCGAGATCAACGTAACACCACTGGTGGACGTGATGCTGGTGCTGCTCGTGGTGTTCATCGTCACCGCGCCGCTGCTGACCAACGCGATTCCGATCAACCTGCCCAAGACCGAAGCCGTGGCGCCGGTGGAGCAGAAAGACCCGCTGGTGGTGAGCATCGACGGCGCCGGCAAGCTGTTCATCAACAAGGATGAAATCCAGCCGGATGTGCTGGAGTTCAAGCTGCAAGCGGCGAAAGCCAAGGACCCGGAGGTGCGCGTGCAATTGCAGGCCGATGACGGGGTGAATTATGGCGAGGTGGCGCGAGCGATGGCGTCGATTGAGCGGGCCGGGATTACCAAATTATCGGTGATCACCGCGCGCTGACAGATTTCAGTTTTCCGGGGCCGTCTCCTTGGCAGGGTGCGGCCCTTTTTTTATTCCGCGGCAGTAACCCCAATCCCCTGTGGGAGCGAGCCTGCTCGCGAAGGCGGAGTGTCAGGCGACATCAATGTTGAATGTGAGGCCCTCTTCGCGAGCAGGCTCGCTCCCACAGTAGATCGTGTTCATATTCGATATAGGTCTTAATAAATAGCTTCTTATTCCTTAACGAATATAAATCCTCTCCCTATACTCGATCAGGAACAGACACGCAGCAGGAGAGCTCCCCCATGCGCAACGAATCAATTCGCTATCTGATTGTGCCGGGCTGGCAAGGATCGCCGGAAGATCATTGGCAAAGCCACTGGCAGAACAGCCTGCCGAACAGCGCGCGGGTGGAGCAGGCCGATTGGCTGACTCCACGTCGTGAAGACTGGGTCGCGGCGCTGGCCGAGGCGATTGCCGCCGACAGCACGCCGGTGATCCTGATCGCTCACAGCCTGGGTTGCATCACCGTCGCCCATTGGGCCGCCGCTGCGCCCGTACAGTTTCTGCGTCAGGTGCGCGGTGCCTTGCTGGTCGCGCCTGCGGATGTCGAGCGCCCGGCGTGCGCGCCGGCGTTGCGTAACTTCGCACCGATTCCCACCGACCTGCTGCCATTCCCGAGCCAGGTCGTCAGTTCCGATAACGACAGCGCCGTGAGTGCGCCGCGAGCCCTTGAACTGGCGCGTAATTGGGGTGCCGAGTCGGGGATTTTGTCGGGTGCCGGGCACATCAATGTGAAGTCCGGTCACCAGCGCTGGGAGCAGGGTTTTGCCTACCTCTATCGCTTGCAGAACCGCATGGAACATCACGCCCTGCGCCGCGCTTGAACCTTTTCTTCTTTTAGAATCGCCCCCCGTCTCCCGGCGGTTTTGGGCGGGAGTCTGCCATGAGCTTTGAACACTTCGGTCAGCCGCTGCTGACCTTCCCCGATGCAGAAAAAAGTCCCCTGAGCATTCGCGCAAAGGCGTTGGTGTTTGTCGATCCACGCTCACGACAGTTGCGCAAGGACCTGGAGCTATTGGCGCCGCGTTCGATTTCGGTGCTCATCCGCGGTGAAACCGGTACGGGCAAGGAATTGCTGGCGCGGCATATCCATCGCGCCAGTGATCGCGGCGGGTTGTTCGTTTCGGTCAATTGCGGCGCGATCAGCCCGACCTACGCCGATGCCGAATTGTTCGGTTATGCCGCCGGCAGCTACACCGGATCGGCCAGCAGCCGCGCCGGGTGGTTCGGATCGGCCAATGGCGGCACGCTCTATCTGGATGAGATCGGCGATTTGCCGCTGCCAATCCAGATCAAATTGCTGTCAGCACTTGAGAATCACGAAGTCACCCGGGTTGGCGCTCATCAACCGAGTCCCGTCGACGTGCGTCTGGTCGCCGCCACCAGCATTGATCTGGCCCAGGCAGTGGCCGCCGGGAAATTTCATGAGCGGCTTTATCACTACCTCAGTGAAGGTCAGTTGGAGTTGCCGGCATTGCGTGACCGCGTGGGCGATATTTTGCCGTTGGCCGAGTACTTCCTCGGCATCTACAGCCATCGCCTCGACCTGCCGGTACCGCTGATCAGCGAGGCCGCGCAACTGGTGCTGGAGCGCCACAGTTGGCCGGGCAATACCCGGGAGCTGGAAAATGTCATTCATTTCGCGTTGCTGGTGAGCACCGGCGACGAGATTTTGCCCGACCATCTGAATTTGCTGGAGACGCCCGTATCACTGGCGCAGATCGAGCAGCAGGCGGTTCAGTTGATCAAAAACGGCACTGCCACGGAACGTTCCGCGCTCAAGCGTTTGCTGGAAAGCCTGACGCAGACGCTGGAATGATCTGTATGAACAAAATGGAATATGAAAGTGAATAAAAGATATTGTTCGGGAATAAAAAATCCCGGTATTGTCCGCTTCACGCCAGCGATAGCACTTCACTGGCACTTGTATTTAGCCGTCGTCGATGACGACCGAGATTTTCGATAAGGACACTGCATGAAAAAGGTTCTGTTGTTCACCGCATTGGCGGCTGCCCTGACTGCTGGCCTGGCCCAGGCTGGCGAGAAACTGGTAGTTGCGGCGACCCCGATTCCACACGCCGAGATTCTTGAGCTGATCAAGCCAACCCTCGCCAAAGAAGGCGTGGACCTGGAAATCAAAGTCTTCACCGACTACGTTCAGCCAAACGTACAGGTTGACCAGAAGCGTCTGGACGCCAACTACTTCCAGACCCTGCCGTACCTGAAAAGCTTCAACGAAGGCAAAGGCACCAACCTGGTAACCGTGATCGGTGTGCACGTCGAACCGTTCGGCGGCTACTCGAAGAAAGTCAAAACCCTGGCTGAGCTCAAAGATGGCGCGACCATTGCCATCCCTAACGAAGGCAGCAACAGCGGCCGTGCCCTGATCCTGCTGCAAAAGGCTGGCCTGATCGAGCTGAAAGACCCGAAAAACGCACTGGCTACGCCGAAAGACATCGCCAAGAACCCGCACAACTTCAAGTTCAAGGAACTGGAATCGGCCATGCTGCCGCGTGTGCTGGATCAGGTCGACCTGGACATGATCAACACCAACTACGCGCTGGAAGCGGGTCTGAACCCGGCTAAAGACGCACTGGTAATCGAAGGTGCAGATTCGCCTTACGTGAACTTCCTGGTGGCTCGTCCGGACAACAAGGACAGCGTTGCCATCCAGAAACTGGCCAAGGCATTGACCAGCCCTGAAGTGAAAGCCTTCATCGAGAAGAAGTACAGCGGCGCAGTTCTGCCAGCGTTCTGATTCGACGCAGCAACAAAACCCTTCAAGGTTTCAAACGCCGACGGCTGATAAAGCGTCGGCGTTTTTGTGTGCGCATACAATTTTTGGCAAATGAGGTCTCTGTGGCGAGGGAGCTTGCTCCCGCTGGGTTGCGAAGCGACCCTAAAGACCGACACATGCGTTTCTTCAGGCGCACCGCGTTGACTGGTTTGCGACTGCTGCGCAGCCGAGCGGGAGCAAGCTCCCTCGCCACAGGTGAATCTGTGCGCTCTGGAGAATCAGGCCACCCCAGCCTTCAACGCCCGGCGCAACGCCACCAATAACTTCACGATGTCCTGCGGATCCAGTCGCTCTGGCACTTTTACGTTAGCCATTTTCTCTTCCTTGTGAGGGTTCGGCCGAGGGAGTCTGGCCAAAAGCTGTCCGTCCTTGGAGGGGCATTTCGAAAAAAAGATCCCTCCTACAGCGCAAAGGAAAATAGTCGTCATCTGTTGCGACAGCAAATCAGCGGATAGTTTTTTGCGTGATATCAATATGCTTTAACGGTATTTAAATTCTTGTTTTTATACCTTTAAAGTCGGTATCCGCCGGGTCGTTATCCACGGCCCATGGACTGCGCCACCGTCGCTTACCGAGCGGCGTCCAGGATCTTCAATGAACTTCGATTACGCATTTATCCTCAGCACCCTGCCGGCGTTTCTCAAGGCCGTGGGCGTGACGCTGCAGGTTGGTTTTATCGCCATCGGCACCTCGCTACTGGTGGCGCTGATCAACGCAACGATTCTGGTGTTCCGCACGCCTTACCTGCAACGGCTGGTCGGGCTCTACGTCGAACTGGCGCGGAACACGCCGTTGCTGATCCAGTTGTTCTTCGTCTATTTCGCCTTGCCGGCGCTGGGCATCAAGGTGTCGGGGTTTGCCGCGGCGATCATCACCATGACCTTTCTCGGCGGCGCCTACCTCACCGAAGTGCTGCGCGCCGGTGTGGACGCGGTCCCTGCGGCGCAACTTGAATCGGGTCGTTCCATTGGCCTGTCTCACGGTCAGTTGCTGCGTTACGTGATCCTGCCGCAGGCCGGCATTCTCAGCCTGCCCTCGCTGTTCGCCAATTTCATTTTCCTGCTCAAGGAAACCACCGTGGTCTCGGCGGTAGCGGTGCCGGAAATTCTCTACACCACCAAAAGCTACATCGCGCTGTATTACAAAACCTACGAAATGCTCGCCGTGTTGACGCTGATTTGCGTGCTGTTGTTTTTGCCGCTGTCGCTGCTGCTCAGCCGACTGGAAAGGAGGCTCCAGCATGGCCAGTTCGGGTCTTGAATTACTCTGGGTGTCGTTGCCGCAACTGGGCAAGGGCGCCGCGCAAACCTTGTCGATCTCGTTTCTGAGCATCGCCATCAGCACCGTCGGCGGCGTGCTCTACGGCGTGTTGCGCACGCTGAATTCGAAGTGGCTGAACGCAATCCTGCGGGTGTACCTGGAATTGTTCCGGGCGATCCCGGTGCTGGTCTGGCTGTATTTGCTGTTCTTTGGCCTGCCGATTTTCTTCGGCCTGAGCCTTCCGAGCTTCTGGTGCGCGGTGTTGGTGTTGTCGCTGTGGGGCGCCAGCGAAGTCGGCGAAGTGGTGCGCGGCGCGTTGCATTCATTGCCGCGCGGGCAGCGTGAAGCCGGGGAGTCGATTGGTTTGAGTGGCCCGCAACTCTACGGCTATGTGCTGCTGCCGCAAGCGCTGAAACGCATGACCCCGCCGACCCTCAACGTCTACACGCGCATCATCAAGACCAGCTCCCTGGCGGTGTTGATCGGTGTGGTGGACGTGATCAAGGTCGGCCAGCAAATCATCGAGCGCACTTACGAATCGGTGCTGATCTACGGCGCCCTGTTCCTGTTTTTCTTTCTCATTTGCTACCCGCTTTCGGCCGCCTCGCGTGTGCTGGAACGGCGCTGGACACACGCATGAGCGCATTGATCGAGTTCAAGGGTTTCAACAAGTTTTTCGGCGAACAGCAGGTGCTGAGCGGTATCGACCTGCAAGTGAAAACGGGCGAAGTGATCGTCATCCTCGGCCCCAGCGGTTGCGGTAAAAGTACCTTGCTGCGTTGCCTCAATGGCCTGGAAGTCGCGCACAGCGGCAGCCTGAATTTTGCCGGCCGAGAACTGCTGGACAAGGGCACCGACTGGCGCGAAGTCCGCCAGCAGATCGGCATGGTGTTCCAGAGCTATCACCTGTTTCCGCACATGAACGTGCTCGACAACCTGCTGCTCGGCCCACTGAAAGTGCAGAAGCGTGATCGCCGTGAGGCCCGTGACCAGGCCGAAGCCTTGCTGGCGCGTGTGGGCCTTTCGGACAAGCGCGATGCGTTCCCGCGCCAGCTCTCCGGTGGCCAGCAGCAACGCATCGCCATCGTCCGCTCCTTGTGCATGAACCCCCAAGTGATGCTTTTCGATGAAGTCACGGCCGCCCTTGACCCGGAAATGGTCAAGGAGGTGCTGGAAGTCATACAAGGCCTGGCCCGCGACGGCATGACCCTGTTGATTGTCACCCACGAAATGGCCTTCGCCCGTGCTGTGGCGGACCGCATCGTGTTCATGGATGGCGGGCGAATCCTTGAACAAAACCCTCCCGAGATTTTCTTTACGAACCCGCAAACCGCACGAGCGCAGCAGTTCCTGGAGAAGTTCTCCTACGTCGCCGCACTACCCCAAACGACTCACACAAAGGAACTGGAACTGCTATGAAAACTGCCAAGGCTTCACTGCTGCTACTCCCGCTGCTCGGCCTCGCGTTGCTGGCCGGTTGCAACAAAACCGAAGAACCGGCCAAGCCTGCCGCAACCGCCAGCTACCTGGAAAAAATCAAGGCCCGGGACAAGCTGATCGTTGGCGTGTTTACCGACAAACCACCGTTCGGCTTCGTCAACGAAGCCGGGCGCTACGTCGGTTTCGATACCGACATCGGCCGTCAATTTGCCAAGGATTTGTTGGGCGATGAAAACAAAGTCGAGTTCGTCGCGGTGGAGCCGGCCAGCCGGATTCCGTTCCTGCAAAGCGACAAGGTCGATCTGATCCTGGCCAACATGACCGTCACCCCGGAGCGCAAGGAGGCGGTGGAATTCACCAACCCGAACCTCAAAGTCGCGGTACAGGCCTTGGTGCCACAAGCCAGCACGGTGAAAAACCTCGACGACCTGGCCACGCGCACGACCATCGTCACTACCGGTACGACGGCGGATATCTGGCTGACCAAAAACCACCCGGACTGGAAGCTGCTGAAATTCGAGAAAAACTCCGAATCGCTGCAAGCCCTGGCCAATGGTCGCGGTGATGCGTATGCGCAGGACAATCTGGTGCTGTTCAGCTGGGCCAAACAGAACCCGGGCTATCGCGTGTTGAGCCAGACCCTGGGCGCCGAGGCACCGATTGCGCCAGCGGTGAAGAAGGGCAATATCGAGTTGCGTGACTGGGTGAATGCCGAGTTGGCGAAGCTGGGAGAGGAGAAGTATTTGCTCAAGCTGTACGACCAGTACGTGCGCAAGGAACTGAGCGATGACACCAAGCCTGAGAGCGTGATTGTCGAAGGTGGGAAGTGGCAGGGGTGATTCCAGCCTGATGGTCATTCCCACCTGTGGCGAGGGGGCTTGCCCCCGTTGGGTCGCGAAGCGGCCCCAAATTTTTGCGCCTGCTACGCAGCCGAACGGGGGCAAGCCCCCTCGCCACAGTCAAGCTCCCTTGCCACAGGGAGTGATCATAAGTCTTAATCCGGCCAGTTCCACGCCGGCTCATCCAGCATCCTCTGCCCGACAATCCCGGTCTGGCCGTAATGCTGTTCACTTAAGTATTTGAGTCTCAGCAAGGCTTCATCGAAAATCCGATGCCAGACCTCTGGCATCGGA
>NZ_JBWKNG010000036.1:0-52552 GCF_059415465.1 Pseudomonas sp. GW821-FHT10C09 | reverse complement strand
ACGGTTACCGGGATAGCGAATTCTTTTTCATGAAGATCAAGAGCGTCTTTCCCGGTAATCCGTGAAGAACCTTTTTTTTGCTCGGCATTTGATAACGCGTTTTTTAGAGTGTAATTGAGCATCTCGCTTATGCCGTAACCGATGTTCTGCGACCTTTCGTGTACTTTCGAATGGTGCTGTTAAGGGGTTTCTCTACATATAAGTGAAGGCCGACACCTGCAGCATGGCAAATGATTAGGAGTAATAGCAGGTAGCCAATTGGCCCAAGCATTAAGTGAAATCCGAATTTGACCATAAAAAAAACGTACAGTGGTGCCAATATGGTGTGCACTAAATATAGGCTATACGATGAGTCGCCCAGCAAGCTTAAGAGTTTATATTCGCGGGTTGAACTCTCGAGGCTGATCGCCGCCCACGCCAGAATAAATGCAGGGAATCCCCACTCTATTGAGCGCTGAAGCTCCAGGCTGGGGGTAGCGACCTTAATGATATCGCTCATTTCGATCAATAAAAACAGGGGGGGGAGGCATACGATAATAGAAAGTGCTATTGATTTCCTAATTAGCAATCCACTGGAGATTATTCTGTACAGAAACATCCCAAACAGGAACTCGATGATTAGGGGGGTGGCGAGGCTTTTAGCGATCGGATTGTCGAATATAGAAACTGACCCAAGGAGGGCTGCGGTAAAGAAGAATGCAAGTATTGAAAATTCTACGGATTCCAGTTTTTTGGAACCTATCAACAATCCGGCAGCGATAGCTGTATAAAAAAAGAACTCGATCTGCAGGGTCCAACCTATGCTTAATAATGGAGGTCTGTTCCAGTGCGTGAACGTTATGGATTCAATCAGCCATTTGAGTTCGAAGCGTGACGAATTAAATGAGTACATAAGTTCTGCATCGGGGTTTTTGAATGCGCCGACGGTCACCAGGTACGAAAGAAGTACTGTCAATAATGTCGCAAGAAAGTACATAGGCCATATACGTACAACACGACGCCAGATAAACCCGGCTGCTCCACTCGTGGTTGCAGCGCCTGGCTTATAAAGTCCCCCGAATAAAATATACGGCATGATGAATCCACTTATCACGAAGAATAAATCGACGCCAAATCCTCCGAGACCGGTAATTTTGCTTGATACACCAAAAATTTGTAGATGAGAATGGGCGAATACGACGAGTAGGGCTGCTACAAATCGCAGGTATTGAATGTTTTTTATCATGCGTCTGAAGCTCGAAGTGAGATGCCAAGAAAGGGGGCGCAGCTTACAGGCTCGTCGTTTTACAGCATGCCAATGCAGGGCACCTCAAAAAATACATTGCCTGTTTTTTGGTTCAAGGCTTATGTATTACCAGCTTAATAAGGTTGGCACTTTTTATTTGGGAAACTAAAGGGCCCGTTAGGGCCCTTTTCGGGAACGCGCGGAAATCAGCGTTCGAGGTCTTTGAGCTTGGGGCCTACAGACTTGTTGATGACACGATCAAACGCTTCAGCGTCAGGCATCGAGTCTTTCTTCTCGGTGATGTTCGGCCAGATTTCGGCCAGATCAACGTTCAGCTGAATGAATTCCTGCATTTCTGCCGGAACTTCATCTTCGGAGAAGATGGCCACAGCAGGGCATTCTGGTTCGCACAGTGCGCAGTCGATGCACTCATCCGGGTGAATCACCAGGAAGTTCGGGCCTTCGTAAAAGCAGTCCACCGGACACACTTCTACGCAGTCGGTGTACTTGCACTTGATGCAGTTGTCGGTGACGACGAAGGTCATTTCTAATTTTCTCCTCAGGCGGCGGCAGCGGAGCCCCTTCACGTTGGGGTCGCCAGGTTCGGGAGCGATAGTCTGCTGGCCAGGCTATTAGCCAGCAGCATCCCAAACCGCGCGAGATTCTAACAGCTTGCAGGCAAGTGCGTTAGATCCGGTTCTTTAGTGTATAGAGCATTTCGAGCGCACGGCGCGGCGTCATGTCATCCAGATTGAGCTTGGTCAATTCATCCAGCACCGGATGCGGCAGGCTGGCGAACATGTCGCTTTGCTGTGGCGCGGCCGGTTTGCCCTTGGCAGGCGCAGGAATTTCATGGGGCAGGGCGGTGGCTTCCAGGCGACCCAAGTGCTCGCGAGCACGCACAATCACTTCGCTCGGCACACCGGCCAGTTGCGCCACGGCCAAGCCGTAACTCTGGCTGGCAGGCCCAGGCAGCACGTGGTGCAGGAACACGATGCGTTCGTTGTGCTCGGTGGCATTGAGGTGAACGTTGGCCACCAGCGGTTGCGCCTCCGGTAGCACCGTCAGCTCAAAGTAGTGGGTGGCAAACAGCGTGTAAGCGCGCAGATACGCCAGTCGCTCAGCCGCCGCCCAGGCCAGGGACAGGCCGTCGAAGGTGCTGGTGCCGCGACCGACTTCGTCCATCAGCACCAGGCTGCGTTCGGTGGCGTTGTGCAAAATGTTTGCGGTTTCGCTCATTTCAACCATGAAGGTCGAACGGCCACCCGCCAGGTCATCGCTGGAACCGATCCGGGTGAAAATCCGGTCCACCAGGGACAGTTCGCAACTGGCTGCCGGCACGAAGCTGCCGATGTGCGCAAGCAACACGATCAACGCCGTCTGACGCATGTAGGTGGATTTACCGCCCATGTTCGGACCGGTGATCACCAGCATGCGCGTGTTGTCGTCCAGGCTCAGGTCGTTGGCCACGAATGGCGTGCTCAGCACTTGCTCGACCACCGGGTGACGACCCTGGGTGATGCGCATGCAGGGCTCGTCGACGAAACGCGGGCAGTTCAGGTCGAGGTTCAGCGCGCGTTCGGCGAGGTTGCTCAGTACGTCCAGTTCGGCCAGCGCAGCGGCGGTGTCCTGCAACGGTGGCAGTTGGGCGATCAGGTCTTCGAGCAGCGCTTCGTAAAGCATCTTCTCGCGGGCCAGGGCACGGCTCTTGGCCGACAGTGCCTTGTCCTCGAACGCCTTGAGTTCCGGGGTAATGAAACGCTCGGCACCTTTCAACGTCTGGCGACGGATGTAGTCGGCAGGTGCCGACTCGGCCTGTTTGCTTGGCAACTCAATGAAGTAGCCGTGAATGCGGTTGTAACCGACCTTCAAGTGCGACAGTCCGGTGCGGGCTTTCTCCCGCGCTTCCAGATCAATCAGGAACTGCCCGGCGTTTTCGCTGAGCGATTGCAGGTCGTCGAGTTCGCTGTCGTAACCGGACTTCAACACGCCGCCATCACGGATCACCGCAGGCGGGTTGTCGATGATGGCTTTTTCCAGCAGTGCCGCCAGTTCCGGGTAGGTGCTGGTGGTCTTGGCCAGTTGAATGATGTGCGGCGCTTCCAGCTCGGTCATCGCCACTTGCAACTCAGGCAGCGCGCCCAGCGCATCGCGCAGACGAGCGAGGTCGCGAGGGCGGGCGTTGCGCAGGCCGATCCGCGCCAGGATCCGCTCGATGTCGCCGATTTCCTTGAGCTGCGGTTGCAGCTTTTCAAAGCGGTAGCCGTCGAGCAGGCACGTGATCGAAGTCTGGCGCGCCAGCAACACGGTCAGGTCCCGCAGCGGACGATTCAACCAACGGGTCAGCAAGCGGCTGCCCATGGCGGTCTGGCAACGATCGACCACCGATTGCAGGGTGTTGTCGCGACCACCGGCCAGGTTGGTGTCCAGTTCCAGGTTGCGACGGCTCGCGCCGTCCAGCACCACGGTGTCATCCAGACGCTCATGACGCAGGCTGCGCAAATGCGGCAGGGCGGTGCGCTGGGTTTCCTTGGCATAGCTGAGCAGGCAACCGGCAGCGCCGATGGCCAGGGTCAGGTTCTCGCAGCCAAAGCCTTTAAGGTCCTGGGTCGAAAACTGCTGGCACAGACTTTTCAGCGCCGAGTCGCGCTCGAAATCCCACGGCGCGCGACGACGAACGCCACGACGTTTTTCCGCCGGCAGGTCTTTTGGCCAATCGTCCGGGATCATCAACTCGACCGGATTGACCCGCTCCAGCTCCGCCAGCAGGTTTTCCCAGCCCTTGATTTCCAGCACGGTGAAATTGCCGCTGGTGATGTCCAGCACGGCCAGGCCGAACAGGCGTTCGTCACCCAGTACCGCAGCGATCAGGTTGTCCCGACGCTCATCCAGCAGCGCTTCATCACTGACCGTGCCCGGCGTGATGATCCGCACCACCTGACGATCCACCGGCCCTTTACTGGTCGCCGGATCACCGACCTGCTCACAAATCACCACCGACTCGCCGAGCTTGACCAGTTTCGCCAGGTAACCTTCCGCCGCGTGGTAAGGAATCCCACACATCGGAATCGCTTGCCCTGCCGACTGCCCACGGGCGGTCAGGGTGATGTCCAGCAATTTGGCGGCCTTCTTCGCGTCTTCGTAGAAGATCTCGTAGAAGTCACCCATGCGGTAGAACATCAACTGGTCAGGGTGCTGGTTCTTCAGGCGCCAGTACTGCTGCATCATTGGCGTGTGGCTGGATAAATCTGAAATTGCTTTATTCATCAGTGGCTTGGCGAGGTTCGATAAAAAGTGTGGGGCAAATTTGGGGCATTCACAGCTGCTGAATTGGCTCAAAGAAAGCCGCTACGCTGCGACGCTGTTCTGTACGGGCGAGGGTAACATGGGAGATGATCCGGTGGCTCCGTGAGAGCGAGGGTTGACCACACATTGGAAGGTTAAAAATGAAGAAAATGTTTCCCGGGTATTTTTCGAATGATCCCGAGACCCTAAAAAGTATTTGGGGGCGTTGCCTTTTTGTTTTAGACGCCAATGTGCTGTTGAGCCTGTATCGTTACTCAAACGAAACTCGTGCCGAACTGTTTGAAATATTTCAGCTGCTCAATGATAGGTTGTGGGTACCGCATCAGGTTGCCAGTGAATACCTCGTAAATAGGGTTGGTGTGATTGGGCAGCAAGTTAAAGTTTATGATGAGGCTATCAAAAGTGTAGAGGATCTGCGGCGATCATTTGAAAATCCCAAGCAGCATCCTTTCGTTGAGGGGGATACTTTAAAGGAGGCGATAGTTTCTTTTGAGAAAATAGTTGGGGATTTGGGGGTAAATAAAAAGACATATCTGCGGAAAATAGAATCCGATGATGTAAAAACGAAACTAGAAAAGTTGTTGGATGGTCGTGTAGGAGAGGGTTTGACAGAGGAAGACGTTGCTAACGTCCTTTTGGTTGGGGCGCAGAGGTATTTGCAGAAGGTCCCTCCTGGTTATAAAGACGTTAAGAAGGGAGGCGATTCAGAAGTCGTTGCAGATAAGCTAAAACCATTCGGAGACTACATCGTTTGGAGACAAACTCTAGCAAAAGCAAAAGCCGACAGTCTGCCGGTTGTCTTTGTGACTGGTGACAGTAAGGAGGATTGGTGGACTATTTATAGCGGCAAGCCGTTGGAGCCTCATCCTCAGCTTGTAGATGAGTTTGTTAAGGAGGTTGGGCAAGATTTCTTTATGTATCTGCCTGAGAAATTTATGGAGCGCGCCAACGAGTATCTTGATAGGGCAACATCTCAAAGTGCCATTGATGAGATTGTCGATGTGCGTGCGGAGGAGTTGGCGGATGCGGTGCCTGATAAGTATTCACTCAAGAAGAATTTTTTAATGAGTACGGCTTTTCCTGTGGGAGATAAGCAGGCTCTTATGGTAAAGATCGAAGCTTTGGAAAGGCAAGTTCAAACCCAGCAAATACAGATGCAGGTGTTGGAGTTAACGGCAGATCGTATAACCCATGAGCGGCAAGAAGTGTTAACAAGGTATACTAATTCATTGTCCAATACAGACGGTGTGGAATCACCGCACTCCATTAGACTATCCAGCACAATAAACGAACTGGGGTCTGAGATAGAGCACGTGTTGTCAGAGCGTGATTTAATGAAGCGGGATTTGCAGGAGCTTACCCTTCATATTGCAACGGCTAGGTATCAGTTAAAGGCGATCGATTTTTATTCTGAGGGTGGTGAGTTTAAGTCTAAGTAGTCTTTGATTTGTTAATTCCTTCCCATATGTTTTGGAGTTCTCGGGGGGATTCGTCATCCATCCAGCGAGCATAGACCTCCACTAGCATGGTGAAGTCTTTATGACCCATTTGTTTTGCAATGAAAGCAAGGTTTCCACGTGCTGTCAGACACCAGCAGGCATAGGTATGTCGGGTCTGGTATGGCCTGCGCGGACGAATCCCCGAGCGCTTCTGAATGGCCGCCCACTTGGTGTTCCAGGACGTAGGGACAAACCAATGGTTGATGATTTTTTTCCGGGCTTGCGTTGTTGGGGACAGCAGCGGGGTGACCGTTTCGCCCCGGCTTTCGTGACGATTCATGTATACCTCGATCTCACGCGGGGCATGATCGGCCACCAACCCCATCAGAATTTTGCAGGCCTCGATCGCCGGCGGCATTAGCAGGACTGCTCGTGGCTTCCCAGTCTTCGGGACTTTGAAGGTGCCGTCCGCTGTGATGGCTCGCGTGACGTTGATCTGTCCCGCGATCAGGTCTACGTCTTCGACGGCTAACGCGCACATCTCACCTGGTCGAAGTCCGGTGTAAACCGCGAGCGTGATCGCGGCCGAGTCCTGTGGGTGGAGGCAACCTTTGCTGAGCAGTTGTTCGAATTCGCCCTTGGTCAGAGGGTCCGGTTCGCGCCCGATCATTGCGAATCGAATGCAGGCAGCGGATAACCCTTTGCGGCAGTAGCTGTTGTTTTCGCACCAAGCTAGGAATCCGGCGAACGTGGCCAGGTAATGGTTCGCTGTGGAGGGCGCCCGGGTTGAGATCAGTTGTGTCCTGAGCATTTGTATATCTTCAGGCAAAAGGATGCCGGCTAATCGGTCCGGCCCCAATAGTTCGGTGCAGATATCCAAAGCGTAGCCATACTTTTCTTCAGTCATCGGGGTGATGTCGACGGCCTTCAGTGGTTTGTAGCGGGCCATCAGCGCTGCCAGCCGCTGGTCCTTTACGTTGCTGTAGTTGGTCGCGTTTTTCGAATTTGGAAAGTGTCGGGTGTAATCGAAGTGTCCTGTTTTAATCTCATGAATAATCGCCGCCCTGAGAAGGGCGGCATGTTTGATGTTGGCTTTGGTTACCGGAAGGCCGAGGGACTCGCGGCATCGGACTCGCCGCCACATGAATACGACACGGATGTTACCGCCGTGTAATTCAATCCCTTTGTGTTTGGCCAGCTCGGCTTCTAGGCCGCTTCCTGCGGTGCGCTCTCGGCCCACTTGTCGTACTCCGTCATGTTGATTGCGATGCGGCCGTCTGGCGTTTTGCGCCAGATCCGACCCTGTGCCCAAGTGCCGTTCTTCACTTTGTGTCGTATGGCGTCTTCGCTGTAGCCAGTGAGTTCGGATGCGCGGTTGATCATTACCCAGCGTGGAAGGCTCATTGCTCTTGCTCCCGTGCACGGCGCGCGATGCCTTCGGCCTGGCGCAGCTTGCTGCATTGTTCGTGATTACCGTGTGCCCGCGACTTGTCGCATTTGTCGCAGATGGTTTGTAGATCAAGGGGCGGCATCTGCCCGTGGCGTATGCGAACGGTTCGGCGAAGGGCTGTCATGCGGCCTCCCTTAGCACTTCCGCTTGCCGCCATGGATCATTCGCCCGGGCAAGCGCTGCCATCGGTGGTGGGCTTACGCTGTTACCACACATGTGGACTTGTTGGGTTTTCGTGAATGGCTTGCCGTCGGCACCGTGGCTGATGATGTAGTCGGCGGGGAAGCCCTGAGCCTTATATAGCTCTGCCGGTTGCAGCATTCTCAGGCAGATGTCGACGATCACGTACGGCGTGCCTTTTATAGTCACTGTTACCAGTGCCAGCCGGTCCTTGGTGGTGATGGTTGGTGCGGGTTCGTCGGCGGCGCTTACGTTCTCGGTGCCGTAGTAGCTGATGAGGAATGCCGCAACGCGCAGCGCACCGGCTTCAATCTCCGGAGAAAGCTGAAACTCAACCAGCGAGGTTTTGCCACCGCCACCTGCCGTGATTGTTGGTGCGGGCTCATCAACGGCTTGGCCAACGCTGGCGCCAAACTGCCGCTCCATGAAGGCGGTGACCAGCCCGTGGTGTGTTCCGCCGGCGCTGATGGTATGCAGCGGATCGGCAGCATCCCGCGCATCGCAGTTGCCGCGCAGGTGCACCAGGTTGGCGGTCACCAGCTGCTGTTGGCTGCCAGTGTTGGTCACCGTGGTCATCGGGTCCCCGATGCTCTTGGCGTCGGTGGTGTTGAAACCTCCGTTCATCTGGGCCATAAACACAGTCGAGGTGCCCATCGCGTGGGCCGCGCCTGCCGGGCGCTGGTAGTTGCCACCGCTGGTGATGGTAGGCAGCGGCTCGTTTCCAGGCTTGTCGCCGTTGCCCAGTTGCACGAGCGTGGCCGCTGACAGTGTCAGTTCGCCGCGGTTGGCGCATGTCACCGTAGGCAAAGGCGAGTGCGGGTCGTTGATCCGATCGCTGCCCTGGTGCGTGGCTGGCGCAATGATCGGGCTGGCCATGGCGAACGATCCGCCGCGCGGCCAAGAGGTGACGGTGCGCAGCGGGTCGTGCGCTGACTGCACGCTATCGCCGGACCAGTTCGCGATCGGCACAATGAAAGGGTCGGCGGCATCGATGACGAATTTCTTCATGCCCTTGGCAATTCGGCGCAGGGTGGCCGGTGCCAGTGGCTTCGCTCGGTCGAAGATGCTTTTGCTCGGGATGGTCCAATCGATGCACTCGGCGGCGGTTCGCCACTTCTGCTGGCCCTTCACTGGGTGCTTGGCGTGTGTCGGTTCTGGCCATACGACCGGCTCGCCGTCGCAGCGGGCGATCATGAACAGTCGTTCGCGGCTCGTCGGTGCACCGAAGTCGCAGGCTTTGAGCACGCGCCATTCGACGACGTATCCCAGGTGCTGAAGCTCGGCGACAAAGGTTGCCCAAGTCTGACCGCGCCGCTTGGGGTCAGGCACGAGGAACTGTTGGTGGACAGGTACGACTTCACCTGGCTCTGCAATGGCGCCATCCAGCTTCATTACTCGGCCAGTCGACTTGCAACGCTTGGCGATCAGCGGCCCCCACTGAAGAATCTGTTTCACGTTCTCCAGGCTAATGACGCGAGGCTTCTTCTTTCCGGCCCACTTCAGGCCGATCCACGACAAGTTCCGAATCTCACGCTTACGCGGCTGACCGCCGGCGGCCTGGCTATGGTGCGTGCAGTCCGGCGACATGTGGAACCAACCAACTGCCTTGCCGCCGCACTCGGTGTCCGGATCACCATCGAACACGTCGGTGGTGTAGTGCACGGCGCCCGGGTGGTTGATGGTGTGCATGCTGATTGCCTGAGGGCTGTGGTTCTTCGCGACATTCACCGCACGGCCAAGGCCCATCTCCAGCCCGGTACCGGCGCCGCCACCACCGCAGAAGAAGTCGACAACAATTTCTTCATCCTGAGCGTTGAAGCCCAACCCGTATTGGGTTTTAAAGTCGAAGGGATGCTTTTTGAATGCGGTCATGCACTCATCCTCCGGCGGTGATCACCTTGCATCAGGTCCATCAGACGACTGAAGAACTGCATGCTTGCTTCTGGGGCTGGTAGCGGGGTGATGCGCTCGGGCATTGGTGGAATGCCGCGCAGGCATTCCCATTCGCCAGAATGGTGGGGCATTAGGTCGCGGCGCTCTGTGGCCAGAGCCACCATGTCGGCGCGCACCACACACTCGGGCAGGATCGGGTCGAGATTAAATCGAGCGCAGATAGCCTGCCATATGGTTTCTTCGGCCTCGCGATATTGCGGCAGCAAGGCTTTCAGCGGGCGGGTCATGTCGCCGATGTACGCTTCGGTTGCGTCGTGTAGCAGCGCCACCAGATGGTGCTGCGCAGGGACCAGGCTCGATACCAGAAGGCTGTGCTGTGCCACGCTGTAATGCGTCCGGGTGTGGCCGTTGAATCGGCACAGATGGGCCAGTGCGTGGGCGATATCGTTAGGGCTTATCATCGCGGCGGTGGGTTTCACCAGGTCGAACTGACGGCCGCTGTGCGTGATGATCCAGTTCATGCAGCACCTCCTGTTACGGATTGGTGCGGCGCTGCGTAATTTTTCTTAAGGTCGCTAGCCTGCTCGAAGGCGGTTAGCGCTCGGTCCACTAACTTTATGATCTGGCTCTGTTGAGCGCTCGCTTTTATCCGAACCGGCTCAGTGCCTGGGAATACTCTCCACGTATCCTGTGCCAGTTGCAGGCTACTTGCTGCGCCGAGGAGTAACTGGGCGTCTTCGGGCTTGAGTAAGGTGCCGAACGTCAGTGTCTGCTCGTACAGCTCAAGGTAACGGCGCTTGGCTTCGCGAAGGGATGCGTCGTGGCGGGTCTGTTCTGTCTCGCGAAGACGATTCAGGTGGACGACGTCGCGATCGAGAGCGGCCAGTCGCTGGTTGTGTAGGTCATTGCGTTCAACCAGTCCAACAGAAACACCGCGGTTGTAGGCGCGTTTCATTGCTTGAAAGAAATAGAAGGTTGTCGCTACCCAGCCAGCCAGGAGGCCGAAGAGAATGATGTAGGTTTCAGTTTGCATGTGCTGTGATCCTCGGTAGAGCCCGCCGCCGGGATTCTTGGTGAGAGGCCGGCGGCGGGGTGTTGCCACGGGTTAAAGGCTTATGCGCTGAACGTACCCAAGATCAGAGTGGCCGCGCCGCCTACTTCTTTGGCGAGGGTTGTCTTGAACTCTTGGGCGATTTCCTCAACCTGTTGCTCTTCACCCGCCCAGCGCAGCTTCAGGGCTGGCTTGTCGTTGCCGGTAAAGATGCTGAGCTTCAGCGTGAATACGCGGATGGCCAGACCGTCATACGGGATCAGTGAGAATTGCAGAGCTTCCACGCGGGAATCAGCATTCGCTGCCTCGATGCTGTCCATCGCGCTACGGGCGGCGCCGAAGTTGTGTTCGCTGGTCGTTGCCGTGCTCTTCGCCTCGATGGTGATGTTGCGAACGCTGGCAACTGCGGCGCTGATTGGCATCGTTCCGCCGCCTTCTTTCACTGCGACGAGGTTGGTGTTCCAGTCTTCGATCCATTCGGCCAGATCCCGCTGAGTGAGTAGCCGGCCGACGATCTTCTGAAGTGCCAGATAAGCAGCGGTCGGTTTGAGTGTCAGCCTGGCGGTGTCATCTGCATGGCCGGGGGCTTCGTCAGTACCGAGATTGAAAAACACCTGGCAGCTCATGTTGTCCTGATCAATGAAGCCTTTCGCAGCTGGGCCGTTGCGGGAGATCGTGTATTCGGCGAAGTCGCGCAGGCTGGTGGTATTCAGGGCGCCACGAAAACGAGAGCGGAGCGCCTGATACTGTTCCAGGTTGTGGATTTTCACGCCGACGGGCAGGGCGGTAACGGGCAAAAGCGTGGTCGGCAATTTGGCCGCTGCGGAGGCTTGGTCAATGATCAGTTCAAGCGTGTCTTTATTAAGCGACATTGGTGTTTCCCTTTTGGTGAGAGGATTTGGTGCTGCGTGTTGGTGCTGGATTTATCGAGCTTTCACCGGCGCGTCTTCGGGCTTGAAGAGCTGCGCCGTCGGGTCGTTCTGAAAGAGCGTCAGACCTTGCGGGGTCAGGTACAGCGGCGTGTCGAGGGTTGAGTCCTCGCGCAACTTTCCGCGCTTGGTAGGTTGCGCGAAGTCGAGGGTGTGGCTGATCGCAACCTGGTTGCTTTGGCCGATCTGCTTCATCTTCAGTTTGATGGTCACTTCGCCGGCCTTGCCAAAGTCGATAACGCCGGCAGCAACGTTGGATAGGGCTTGGCCGATCTGCTGTGAGAAGACGCCGGCATTGAGTGAGCTGAAGAAGTCATTCGTGTCTGTGGCTTTCATGTGCTGTGCCTCGTTGAGTGCATGTTGATTGCCCCTGGACGGCAGGGGCTACCGTTCAATCAGGCCGCTGCCTTCGTCGCTTGAGCATCGAGGTAGTCAGCCAGGTTGTGCAGGTACACCACCGGTTTTGCTCGCACCGAGCAGTGCAGGCGCGTCACGACCAAAGCAATGCGGCCGGCTTTGATCTCGCTCAGTAGGTGTCGGTCGGTTCGGATATGCGCAAAGTAATGCTCACGCACGGCGGTTAGGGACGGGCAGGGCGTGGCGAACTGTTTACGGAGCTGGTCGAGGGTGTTGCTCATGCGGCAACCTCCCCAAACCCCTCCGATGGGGGCACCAGTTTGAGCCGGATCATTTCGGCGAGGCCTTCTTTGCTTTTGCCCATGGCTGCGGCGCAGATTTGGCCGTTCGCATCAGCCACTACGGCACCGAATGGATACTCCGGAGAGTTGGTCGGGGTGACGTAGGCCACCTGGCCTTCTTTAATCACCCCGTTTACGCAGCGAAAAACTTCGGCCAGTTCCAGCGTGCGGCAGGGAATATTGCCCAGTAGGTCGATAGCTTCGCTCGCTGCGCCGATGAGGGTGGCGCGGCTGACGACTCCCGGACTGTCCAGATAAATCGGGATCAGCCGCAGGGCGCCGAGGGCTTGCGTGTACGCATTGAAGTAGTTGGTTTTCATGCTGCGGCGTCCTTGTTCTGGGCGTTGATGCCGATGCCAAGCTGCTTCGCCAGCCACTCGATGCCGCGTTCAGTGACCAGAACGACGGCATAGTGGCTGTAGCCTCTGATGTTGTCGTTCCAGCGGCTGCGCGGGTCGCTGAACAGGTAGCCACGATCGCGGTGCTGACTGGCGAGTTCGCCGCTTTGGGTCAAAACACGGAGTTCGCGTAGCTGGCTGCGAAATTTGCGGGGTTTGAGGCCGAGTACGGCGGCGGTTTCGTCCAGGGTGCGGTTCATGGCGCTGTCCTCAGGCTGCAATCAATTTGCGGACGTGAACCAGCAAGGCTTCCGAGTCGGCCAGCGCTTGATCAATTTGCGCCAAACGGCCGGTCTGTTCTGGAGGAGCTGGTCGTGCCGACTCAATCCGGCCGTTCGCAATGTCCTGAATGAAGTCCCGTAGGTGCAGATGGTTGGCCCGGTCCGAGCGCTTGAGGGTGAGTTCACCCGTGTGACCAGCCATGTCGACGTTGATGACTGCGCTGGTGTCGGTGAGCTCGACTTCAAAGCTTGCATGGATCGTTTGTTCTGGACGTTGAAGCGGGCACACGGCTGAGCCGCCGACCTGTAGCATGTGGTGCAGCAACTCTTGTTTTGCGAGGGGGATCAGGTAGCTATTCATGCTGCGTCGCCCCCGAAAGGCCACGAGCTATCGCTGGCGGTGCTGGTGGGTTCGACAGCCGCGGTGCGGCCTTTGGGGGTGGTGATCACCAGCAGGCCGGTTTGGCGCTGGATGGCTTCGACGGCGGCGCGGCTACTGCATGCTGAAGGATGCAGGTAGACCGGGCAGCGGCTGTTGCTGTGCTGTGTGGTTTGCATGGCTCGTACTCTTGGTGAGAGGTAGATACGAGTGCAAAATTAGCAACAGCTAAATAAACATGCAATAGCAGATGCTAATTTAGTTTGCCGAGGACACAAAAAAACCCGCTCATGGCGGGTTCTATTGTCGGAGTGGGGCTACAGCAGTACGGAATACCAGAAGACTTTGCCGATCACTATGATCTCTTTTTCGATCAGTTCGGTTGGGCTGTATTCTTCATCTGGATGCTCGTCGCGATTGTAGCTGCGCATCCTGAGGCCTCCACCTGGTAGGCGATACAGTGTTTTCACGCGCAGTTGACCGCCGTGATTGATTGCGTACATCTTCCCCTCGGTGATGGTTGTACAGCCCTGGTCAACTCCTACGGTGCTCCCGTGAGGTAACACTGGCTCCATGCTGTTGCCATTCACAGTGACGCAGACGGCTTCATTCGCCTGAACGTTTTGGCGCCTCAGCGTCATCTTGCCAAATCGAAGTTTTTGCTTGTGTGATTGGTGAACTGCGGTCCGGCCGCTTCCCGCGGACAATTCAACTTCCTTTAGGAATGGCACGTAAACCTCATCATCATCAAGGGGGGTATCGTCATCCCATACATCAATGGGGCCGAGGTACTCGGCGTTGCTATCGACGATCCGATTTTCCGAGGGTAGCGACGTTTCGGTTATCGCGTTGCGCTGCGAGGCAAGCGGCACGGTGAGTGTGCCTTCAGCAAGGCCGATTTTTGCCTCAAGATTCGCGGCCGCTTTCTCGCCGAGGGATCTATGCCCATTGAGCAGCTGCGAAAGATATGAGGCATCTAGATTGTGTAGTTCGGCGAACTCTTTCTGAGATTTTTCACCCATCAAGTCACGCAGAACTTGAACTCGCATTTTCTTTATATCCATTCCCCAATCATCGCTTTCCGTTAGCAAACAGTAAATTACGTTTTGCTATTGCTCTTGGCATTAGCAATTGCTAATCTCGACATTCAGAAGGAGGTGCTTATGACCTTGCACGAGTATTTGAAAAGTCTTGATAAGGCGGCGCTGGATAAATTCGCGGGCCGGTGCGGCACGTCCGTAGGACAGCTGAAGCAGGTCGCTTACGGAAACCGACGTGCCGGCGCTGCCTTAGCAGTTGGTATCGAGCGAGAGTCGGCAGGTTCAGTCACTTGCGAGCAGCTTCGTGCAGACATTGACTGGGCTTATCTCCGCGGTTCCAAAGCAGCTTAAAAGGTGCCGAGCTGGGGCCTCTCACCAAAGATCCCCCAGCTCAGCTACGACGACACACAGCACATGCACATCGGTCGTGGTCGTAGGATAGGGTTTACCCTGGACTATGGCTACACCGTAAACAGGGGATTTACGGTTATGAGTCGAACAGATCTTTTGCCGGACGCTGGTCCGGTCCTTCCTTTGCGTCAGGCGATCTATCGCGCTGGTCGTGACTACAAGGGCGGAATCACCGCCCTTGCCTTTGACATGGTGTTGGAGAACGACACCCTCCAGAAGAAACTCAAGCTTGATGAGGAACGCCGTTGGCTGAATCCTGATGAGCTGGAAGAGCTGATCAGGCTTACTGGAGATGCCCGCCTGCTCGATGCGCTGATGCGTCCGGCGGGTGCGGTCTGGTATCGCCCTGTGCCGGTACCGGCAACACGTGATGCCTTGAAAGCGGTTGGAAAGTTGCTCGGCGAGACCGGTGAGTTCGTTGCCGCGATGCACGATGGCGCTGCCGACAACGTTTGGGAACTTCACGAAGTCCTCGACCTGGAAAAGCAGGGCATGGATGTGATCCGCGAAATCCTCGGCATCATGGCGGGTGCGCGTCAGGCGATGGAGGATCGCGACAATGGCTGACGATATCGACCGCGCTAATGATCAGGCGCAATACCTGCTCGACGTCGCCCTCCATCGCAATCGCCGTGTGCCTACAAGCCGTGTCAGCTCGCAGTTCTGCGAAGACTGCGATGATCCCATCCCGTTGCTTCGACAGCAGACGATTGAAGGTTGCGAGACCTGCGTCCACTGTCAGGGGTTTCGGGAGGCTCGGCGATGAGTGACGACAAAATCCCTTTGCAGCTCGCCAACCTGCCTTACCTTCTGCAATACATATCGCCTGACTCACGAGATACGTGGGTCGAGGTCGGTATGGGCCTTAAGGCTGAATTCGGCCAGGACGGTTACGGCCCTTGGAATATCTGGAGCCAGAGCAGCAAAAGCTACGACGGCAAAGCGGCCTTGTCTGTATGGAAGTCATTCAAAAAGGGCGGTACCGGCATGGGTACCGTGATCAAGCTGGCGCACGATGCTGGCTGGCGTCCTGAAAAAACGGAAATGACTGCTGAAGAAAAGAAGCGGTTCGCGGCGGAAGCCGAAGCCCGACGTAAACAGCGTCAGGCAGAGGTCGAGGCGGATGAGGCGTTACTCGAGGAGATGCGTTCACTGGTCGCGGATAGCTGCCAGCGAATCTGGAACGAACATTGTCAATCAGATGGCCAGAGCGCCTACCTCGATCGAAAACAAGTCGGTGCTTTCGGGATCGGCTTTTTCAACACGACAGTGATTCTCTCCATCGATGACCACAACAAGCGGTGCCAGGTGTGGTCGGGCAGCAACGCCATGCAGTTTTTCAACAACTTGCCTAAGCCGCGCCCAGCATCGCTGAGCTTCCTGATGTTCAAGCCCGGCAGCATTGCAATCCCGCTGCGGGATCTGTCGGGCAAGCTCTGGAGTCTGCAATCGATCAACGGGCAGGGCACCAAGCTGTTTCCAAAGTACGGCCGCAAATCGGGCTGCTTTCATGTGTTGGGTATCGTCGATTCCCCGGTTGTTGTTGCGGCGGCCGAGGGTTACGCAACGGCTGCAAGCGTGCACATGGCAAGTGGTTGGCCGGTCGCGATGGCTGTTGACTCGGGCAACCTGGTCAACGTCGTTCGGTCAATACGTTCGCTGCACCCAGAGGCGGCAATTGTCGTCGCGGGTGACGATGATCCGGATGCACCAGGCAATCCCGGTCGAACTAAAGCAGAAGCTGCTGCCCTTGAGGTTGGTGGCTTTGCTGCATTTCCTTTTTTTGGGGAGGCTGCCTGATGGCCAAGGATTGGAACGATTTGCACATCGAGCAGGGTCTCGATGTTGTCCGTGCCCAGCTCGATGCCGCGGCGGTATCGGCAGCGTCTGTTCAGCTGGATGATCTTCCCCGTGCCCCAACTGTGGAAGCGCCCGCCGAAAACGGCGCTGCTACTCCAGAGGGGGGCGGGGGGAATCGGTGGACGGCTGAACGGATCTTCACGCGGTTTGCACTGGTTGAGGGTAAGACAGCGATTTTCGACACATTCAAGCGAGTGATCATCAAGAAGTCCGCTTTTGAAATGCTGGTGACCAAGCCGCTTGCGAAAGACTGGCTGGAGTTGCCGGTGAAGAAGGTTATTGCCGACGACATGGCTGAACGCCTGGCCAACAAGGCGAAGGCCGAGGCCAAGTTCAAACAGGTCAGTGGCAATGGAATGGCGCCGGTCGAACGTTACGTTTACATCGACGGCACCAAGGACGCGTGGGATATCCAAAAGCGTCGTCGCATCCCCGAAGGGTCGCTGAAAATGTCTTTGGGCGATGCGTACGGGATGTGGTTGAACAGCCCGGATCGCCGCACGGTGGACATGGAGCACATTGTGTTTGATCCGTGCATGACGAAAGACCCTGAGGTGTACATCAATACCTTCGAGGGGTTGCCTTTGGTGCCAGACAATGACCTGGAGAAATGTCGGACCCTGAAGTCGCTGATTCCATTTTTGTGCAACGGCGACAAGGCGGCTACTGACTGGCTGACGAAATGGTTGGCTTACCCGCTGCAAAAGGTCGGGGCCAAGATGGATACCGCCGTGCTGTTGCATTCCACAATGGAAGGCAGCGGCAAAAGCCTGCTGTTCAGCGACATCATGGGTCAGATCTACGGTGACTGTGGTGCCACAGTTGGTCAGGCGCAGCTTGAGTCGAATTGGACCGTCTGGCAGTCGAACAAGCTATACGGCGTATTTGAAGAGGTTGTCAGCCGGGACCAGCGTTACAACCAGGTCGGCAAGATCAAACACATGGTCACTGGCAAAACAGTTCGCATGGAGTCGAAGTTCGTGAACGGTTGGGAGGAAGCCAACCATATGAACGCAGTGTTTCTTTCGAACGAGATCATGCCTTGGCCGATTGGCGAGAATGATCGCCGTATGTTGGTGGTGTGGCCCAAGGGCACGCTGCCTGCCAATGCTCAGAAGAAGGTCGCGTACGAACTGGCCAATGGCGGGGTCGAGGCGCTTTACGATTACCTGCTCAGTTACCCGCTGGGCGACTTCGATGAGCGTACGCGTCCGCCCAACACTGATGCCCGTCAACGGCTGGTGGAGTTGAGCATGGCCAGCTGGCAAACGTTCCTCCGTGAATGGCGGCATGGCTTGCTGGGTGCGCCGTTCGATATCTGCGTGAGTAGCGATCTTTACGCGCTCTTTCTGGAGTGGTGTCACCGGAACAAAGAGCACTCGTTAAGTCACACGAAGTTCAGCGGGTTCATTTCGACTGAAGTGGACAAGGTACCGCGCGTGCCTTGGATGGAAGGGGCGCGGCGTGCATTCGGGACCTTCTTCTTTCCCTGGTCTGGCATCGACCCGGCGCCTTCCCCGGCCCCATCCATGACCGCTGGCGCGCTCGGAACGGCCGTGGCCAAGTGGAGAGATCAGGCTCGGGCTGGCGGATGGAGTGTGGATAGCTGGGATCATGTGAAGTTTGCTGACAAGGGGAGTGCGGCAGCATGACGACCATTTGTGTGTCAGGTGTGTTTCCTCTGTTTCAGGCTGATACCGGCAACCTGACACAGCCACAGCCCACGTTGTTACGGGCTTTGCGTCGGTCCGTGTCAGGTGTGTCAGGTTTAATGCGTGCGCAGGCGTACGCACCTCAACAACAGCTGATATCAAAACATGAATCTTTTTGTTTTTTTATGCGTGAAGAACTACCCAACACACCTAACACACCTGACACAGATAATTTAAAGCATTGTTTTATAAGGTTTTTAGGTGTGTCAGGTTTGTGTCGGGTTATCGGTTTTTTGTGTCAGGTTCGGTTTGTTCGGGGGAGCTGGTGATGATCGACGAAATTGAAGTGCTGTTAATCCACTGGGGAGAGCAGTGCCGTATGAACGGCGAGGCTGGCGGCATGGGCAGCCCAATGGCGACGATCATGGAATGGGGTGGCTGCGCGCCTCGCGGTACGCCGGGCTCGCGGATCATTCTCGGTGCTGGTGCAGGGCCAGATGGTGTTTCCCAAGAGATCACAGCGGCCCTGGCAGAGATTGCACGGCAGGATGATCGAGGGCTGATGTTGCAGCGGCTGGCAGCGGTGCGCTACGGCGATGACCCTGCGCCGACCTGGCTAATGCAGATGCACCTGGCGGGGATGTCATCCAGCGCGAAGCAGACTTACTATGACCAGGTACATGTCCTGCATCAGCGGCTGTTGCAGGTACTGACTGATCGTGCCGATGCTCGCAAGTGGCTTGCCACTGGTCGGGGCGGTTTGCCTCAAAGTCTCCTCAAAGCTGCGTCAAAGTTGCGTCAAGCTGGATAACCGAAAATGCCCTCTTTTCGGTTCCGTACTGAGGGGGTAAAAAGTCCCCACGATATGGAATTTGCGCCTCGGCGCTGACCTCGCACGTGCTGTGCAGCTTCACCCGGCTTCCCTGAGCCGGTCACCTAACCCCGCTTCGGCGGGGTTTTTATTTTCGGCCCGATGGGTTTCTGCGATCGCAGATCATTTTATTCATGGAGCAGCGATGGACCCTACTGACCTCGGCCCGGGCACGGCCACATGGCTGGGCGGTAGTGCCACTGTGATTTTTGGTGGGTTGCTTTGGCTTCGCCGCTTCCTGTCGAAGGACGCTGCGGATCGGGCGATGGACAACGCTGACATCGGTACTGTCCGTCGCTTGAATGAACTGCTCGACTCCGAACGTACCGCCCGCAAAGAGGCAGAGGCTCGTGCAGATCAGTTCGCTAAAGAGCGCAACGATCTCGCTGCTTCAGTTGGCCGGATGGAAGGACGCATTGATGCGCTGACCAGCCAAGTCTCCCAGCTCACGGAAAAGGTCATGTCGCAAAGCCAAGAGATTGCCCGTCTGCGGCAGCAACTTGGAGGTGCCAACTGATGGACAGATGCGCAATGGAATTTATCGCTCGCCGCTGGTGGCGCCGGACTGAAGTCTGGGCCATTGCGGTCTTGCTGGTCGGCGGTGGTGCGGTGCTGGGGTATCAGGCCAGCTACTGGTCACTTGCTGAGAAACAGGCCAACCAGGTCGAAGAGATCCGCCGCGCCTATGACACCGCGATGGCTGAACGGGATATGCGACTGGATGAGCTGACCCGAAAGACCGGCTCTGCTGCTGACAAGGCATCGAAAGCCGCGACTACGGCAACTCAAGCTGCTGACAAAGCGATTGAGGCAGTGGATCGGGTTAGCCAGTGATCAGGTCAGGCGATCGACTGGTGGCAAATGAGCCTCGGGTTTATGACAGTCGCTGGGAGAAGGCGCGTGCCGCGTACCTGCTGAAGCATCCGTTGTGTGTGATGTGTCAGCAGCAGGGGTTGATCGCTGCCTCTCGGGTGGTAGACCACAAGATCCGGCATGGGCTGAAGGACGCAATTAAATCAGGCAACAAGGCTGCCATTGCGCGGGCTCAAAAGTTGTTCTGGGATCAGGGCAACTGGCAGGCGCTCTGCAAGGTGCATCACGACTCAACCAAACAACGTGTCGAGAAGCGTGGGCACGAGATCGGATGCAGCGAGCAAGGGATACCGCTAGACCCTGGCCACCACTGGGCTCAGGGCTGACGGCCATGCGGCTGGCTGTGCCCTCTGATCTCGATGCACCGAGACGGTGCGGCACGTCAACGCCCCTAGGGGGGTGGGCAAAAAAGTCTGCACCTTTTTGCTCGCTGACCCCTCGCCATGGTCTTTACACAAAAGCGGGAAAAATGGGGGGATACCCCTTCGGTAAGTTAGGTGTTCGTGTGTGAAATTCGAGGTTTGAAATGGCCGGAAACGAGAACTCCGGGCGACCAGCCCTGCCGGCCGTCGTCCATTTGATCAATGGAAATCGCAGCAAGAAGAACCGCGGCGACCTGCTGCGTGAGCAAAGCCAGCCGGTGATGCCGGTTGAAGCGCCACCGATGCCCGACTGGCTCGACGAAGATGCGCGGCGCGAGTGGGAGCGGGTGGTACCTGACCTGGTGACGCTCGGGCTGATTTCCAAGATGGACATGCAGGTCATGGCTCAGTACTGCGAAGCCGTGTCGGACTACCGACGCTGGACCCTGAAAATTCAGGAGCTCAACGAAAGCCTGTCCAGCTCAACCAAGGGAGACGTGCAGACTTATCGCACCGGCGCCCAAGACCTTTCGATCTGGCGAAAGCTGCGCAACGACGCTGAGCGCCGCGCCAATGACGCCGGCGGTAAGTTCGGATTTTCGCCCATGGCCCGCCGATCACTGAAGCCCGCGGCGCCTCAGGGAGAGCTGTTCCCCAATGAACAAAAACGAATCGTCGACACTTACTTCTGATCGCGTCGCCGCCTTCGCGAATGATGTGCTGGCCGGTCGCGTCATCGCCGGTCCCGATGTACGCAACGCCTGCCAGCGGCACCTCAACGACCTGAAACTCGGTCCATCTCGTGGGTTGCGTTGGGATTTGGCCGCTGCGCAGCGTGCCATCGGTTATTACGAAAACGTGCTGTGCCTTAACGGTGGTGAATATGAGGGGCTGCCGTTCATCTTGAACCCCTGGCAGGCCTTCGTTATCGGCTCGTTGTACGGCTGGAAAGCGGCTGATGGATATCGCCGGTTCCGGACTGCCTACGTCGAAACCGGCAAGGGGTCGGGGAAATCGCCGCTGGCGGCCGGTATCGGCTTGTTGGGCATGACCTCCGATGGCGAAGCCCGGGCCGAGGTCTATGCCGCTGCGACGAAGAAAGACCAGGCCATGATCCTGTTCCGCGATGCGGTGGCGATGGTCGATCAGTCGCAGTTGTTGGCTGACCGGATCGAGCAGTCTGGGCGCGGTGAGAAAGTCTGGAACCTGGCGCACCCGGCATCAGGCAGCTTCTTTCGCCCCATCAGTGCTGACGACGGCCAATCGGGGCCGCGGCCTCACATCGCTTTACTCGACGAGATCCACGAACACAAAACGCGGACCGTCGTGGACATGATGCGGGCCGGCACCAAAAGCCGGCGCCAAGCCATGATCGTGATGATCACCAACAGCGGTCACGACCGTACGACCATCTGCTACGAGTACCACGAATACGGCATCGCGCTGTGTAAGGGTGACAAGCAGGACGACAGTTTCTTCGCCTTCATCTGCTCACTCGATCCGGGTGATGACCCGATCAAGGACGAAGGCTGCTGGTACAAGTCGAACCCTAGCCTGGCCTTCGGCAAGCCCGGTGATGCAAACGGCGGGGTGCCGGGGCTCAAGTACTTGCGCGAGCAGGTCACTGAAGCCCGCGGCATGCCCTCGAAAGAGTCGAGCGTGCGTCGCCTCAACTTCTGTGAATGGGTGGATGCCGCTAACCCTTGGTTGGCCGCAAACATCTGGATGGCCTGTGAAGACGATTACGATCTCGAGCAGATTCCCGAGGGTGAACCTTGTTATGGCGGCCTCGACCTATCCGGTTCGCGAGATCTCACGGCCCTGGTGCTGTATTTCCCCCGGTTGAAACTGGCAGTCGCTGAACTGTGGACGCCCAAAGACAGCATGCTCGACAGGGCTCGCGTTGACCGTGTGCCCTACGACGCTTGGGTGCGCGGCGGTTTCCTGCATGCGCCACCAGGTATGGCCGTCGACTATGCGGCAGTCGCTGCGCGCGTGGGCGAGCTGGCGGTGCGATACAGCATCCAAGGCATCGCCTTCGACCCATACCGCATCAAGTACTTCACGCCTGAACTGGAAGCTCAAGGCATCGACGTACCGTTGCTGCCGCATGGTCAGGGCTACACCGTCTCGAAAGAAACCGGGCTGTGGATGCCTCGCTCTATTGAGCTGACAGAAACACTGCTCACCGAAAAGAGCATCAAGATAAAAACCAACCCTGTGCTGCGTTGGAACGCAGCCAGCGCGGTGCTGGATGCGGACCAGAAAGACAATCGAATATTTGCCAAGCGTAGGAGCACCGGTCGAATCGATGGCGTTGTTGCGCTGGCGATGAGTATTGGTGCGGCAGATTCTCAGCCTGTTGTTTCTGGCGACCGCGACGGCTTCTACAACAATCCGATCATGGTGGGAATCTAATGGCGCGGGAACAGAAAACCGGGCGAGTTCGTGCCGCCCTCCAGCAATGGCTGGGCGTGCCGATCGGCTTGAACAACACCGCGTTCTGGCAGGAATGGATCGGTACATCCAGCAGCGGAAAGGCGGTAACCGTCGACAGCTCGCTGCGTCTATCTACCGTCTGGGCCTGTGTTCGCCTGCTGTCTGAATCGGTATCGACCTTACCGTTGAAGCTGTACCGACGGATGCCGGACGGGTCACGAGAAGTCGCCACAGACCATCCGTTGTACCGGGTTCTCTGTCGCTCACCCAACATCGAGATGACCCCGCAACGCTTCATGCTGATGGTCGTGGCTAGCATCTGTTTGCGTGGTAATGCCTTCATTGAAAAGAAAATGATCGGCACCCGCATTACCGCGTTGATTCCGCTGTTGCCTCAGTGCATGAAGGTCGAGCGCCTGGCCAATGGGCGACTGGAATACAGCTACACCGAAAACGGTAACAGGCGGGTGATTCCCGAAAAGATGTTGGTGCACATCCGTGGCTTCGGCCTTGATGGCGTGTGCGGCATGCTGCCGATCACCACGGGGCGCGACATCATCGGCGCGGCCATGTCGGCGGAAGAAGCCGCGGCGAAGGTCTTTGCCAACGGCTTGCAAGCCTCCGGCTTTCTGACGGTCGAGGGTGGCAGCGCTCAAGGCGCTGGCACGCTCACTGACAAGCAGCGTGAGCTGTTACGGGCCAGCTTGGCCGCGTTCAGCAGCTCGACCAACGCTGGCAAAACCATGGTGCTGGAAGCGGGCCTGAAGTATCAGGGCATCACCATGAATCCCGAAGCGGCTCAGATGTTGGAGACGCGTTCCTTCAACGTCGAAGAAATCTGCCGTTGGTTCCAGGTGCCCCCGTTCATGGTCGGTCACATGGACAAGCAGAGCAGCTGGGCGGCGAGCACCGAATCGCAAAACCTGCATTTCCTCACCAACTGCCTGCGGCCGTTGCTGGTCAACATCGAGCAGGAAATCACTCGTTGCCTGATCGGTGATCAGGACTCCGATGAGTTCTTTGCGGAGTTCTCGGTTGAGGGCCTTCTGCGTGCAGACAGCGCGGGCCGTTCTGCGTACTACAACGGCGCGCTGACAAATGGCTGGATGAACCGCAATGAAGTCCGGCGCAAAGAAAACCTGCCGCCGATCCCGGGTGGCGAGGTCTATACCGTGCAAGGCGCCATGGTTTCGCTGGAATGGTTGGGTCAAAACGGCGGGCTATCGGCGAAGGCCGCGAAGTTCATGCAGGACCTGATGGTGGCCAACGACGCGGGCGACAAGGCTTCGATTCAACTGGCTTACAGCGAAGCGGCCAAGGCCCTTCAGGCTGGTGACCCTGACGGTACCGTCATGGCCCATGCGCTGATCTCTATCGACCGGCTAAAAAAGGCCGCCTGACACTCTCGGAGTTTTCATGACAATCAAAACGCTTCCGGCGGCACCGGCGGCCCGGCCGCGCGCGGATGTTTCCTGCGACATGTTGCCCTTGGCGCTTGAGCGCTGGAACCCCGAGATCCGGGCGGCGGCAGACGAAGAGAACACCATCTCGATTTATGACCCGATCGGTTATGACTTTTGGACCGGAGAGGGGGTGACGGCCAAACGTATCAGCGCCGCACTACGGTCGATGAATGGCGCTGACGTGACCGTCAATATCAATTCACCAGGTGGGGACGTGTTCGAGGGGTTGGCGATTTACAACCTGCTGCGCGAGCACAAAGGCAAGGTGACCGTGAAGGTACTGGGCCTCGCTGCTTCCGCGGCGTCCTTTATCGCGATGGCTGGCGATGATGTCCAGATCGCCCGCGCTGGCTTCCTGATGATTCATAACGCGTGGACGATTGTCGGTGGCAACCGCAACGACATCCGTGAAGTCGCGGACTTCCTGGAACAGATCGATATCGCCCTGGCCGACATCTATGCCGCACGTACCGGTGATCCCACCGAGGCCATGCAGAAGCTGATGGATGCTGAAACTTGGATGGCCGGATCCGTCGCGATCGAGGAAGGGTTTGCCGACCAGCTGCTGCCCTCCGATGCAACCAAACATGACGCCAAGGCCGGTAGCCCGCAACAGATCGCGGCTCGCCGACTGGACGTCATCCTCGCAAAACAGGGAATGCCGCGCAGCGAGCGCCGTTCCCTGATTCAAGACATCAAGACCGGCACGCCCAGCGCTACCGGTCCGGGTACGCCGAGCGCTACCGAACCCCCGGCCATTCCGGCCGAAGCCATTGCTGACTTAGAACGAGCCCTTGCTCAGTTCAAATCCGCAGCCTCTCTCGTACCAGGAGCTTGAAGAATGTCCGATAAAACCGCTGAGCTGCTCGCAAGCGTTTCCGCTGAGCTGAAAAAAGCTACCGAAGATTTCACCCGCCAAGCTGATAACGCGCTAACTGAGGCAAAGAAAGCTGGCAGCCTGTCTAACGAAACGAAAGCCGCCGTCGACGAATTGGCAACCAAATTCAACTCGTTGTCCGAGGCTGAGAAGCAGCTCAAAGCGCAACTGGGTGAGATCGAACAGGAGTTCGCCCGACTTCCGGCCCAAGCCTCTGGTCAGTCCCGGGAAACGTTGGGCGGCACCATCATTAAAAGCGAAGCGTTGAAGGCCTTTGCGGCGAGTGTCGAGGGTAATAAGCGGCTGAGCATTCCTGTCAGCGCGGCCCTGTTGTCGGGCGATGTCCCGGCGGGTGTTGTCGAACCACAGCGTATCCCGGGCATTGATGTCTCGCCGAAACAACGTTTGTTCATCCGTGACCTGATCGCACCTGGTAAGACGGGCTCGCCGGCCATCTTCTGGGTGCAACAAACTGGTTTTACCAATGCGGCTAAGGCTGTGGCGGAAGGAACGGCCAAGCCGTACTCCAGCATCACGTTCACCCCAAAGATCACCGGTGTGTCCACCATCGCTCACCTGTTCAAAGCGTCGAAACAGATTCTGGACGACTTCGCACAACTCGGTTCGACCATCGATATCGAAATGCGTTATGGGCTGAAGTACGTCGAAGAGCAGGAAATTCTGTTCGCCGACGGTACCGGGGTTCACTTGCACGGCATCGTGCCGCAAGCCTCCGTCTACGATCCTGCGTTCGAGGTCGATCACCAGTCGGGCATCGATGACCTCCGCCTGGCGATGCTGCAATGCCAGCTGGCTCGTCTGCCTTCGAGCGGCCACGTCCTGCACTTCATGGACTGGGCAAAAATCGAACTGACGAAAGACACGCTCGGTCGTTACATCCTGGCCAACCCATTGGGCCTGGCTGGCCCTGTGCTTTGGGGCTTGCCGGTGGTGGCCACCGAAGCGGTGGGTTTCGAAGGGAAGTTTCTCACCGGCGCCTTCCAGACTGGCGCGCAACTCTTCGATCGCGAGGACGCGAACGTGGTGATCAGCACTGAAAACGCCGATGACTTCGAGAAGAACATGATCACGATCCGCTGCGAAGAGCGGCTGGCTCTGGTGGTCAAGCGTCCCGAAGCCTTCGTCTATGGCCCGTTCACTGCCCCTGAACCTGCGGGCGGTTGATCCTCACAAGGCCGCCACCGGGCGGCCAACTGGAGAGCACCATGAAACTGATTACGCTGAAGCCGTTGTACCTCGGCGGAAAGACGGTGGTTGAGGGACGGTCATTCGAAACACACGATCAGCACGGCCGCGAGCTGATCGCCAAGGGCTATGCCGCGCTCGATGAATCGGACGCTGAGCCGGTTGTCACCCTGGAAGAGGAGCCCGTCGTTAACTCGATGGCGCTGACCAGTGGGCAGTTGAGTTTGACCCCGCCGGATGCAGCGGTGGGCGATGGCGATCCGGTCCCGGGCAAGACCGCCGCGGCGAAGAAAAAGAAGGCGACCTGATCATGGGGGCAATATCGGTTGATCTGGCGATGCAGCATTTGCGCGCAGAGACTGAAGACCGGGGCTATGTCGAGGTGTTGCTTGCTGCCGCCGAGGACAGTGCTGCGCAGTACATGCAGCGTTGTTTCTACGTCGATACAGCCGCCTTGGCAGCTGCGGTCATCGACGGTGTGGCAGGTGATGATCCAATAGTGATTGCTCCATCGATCACGGCGGCGTGCCTGCTCATCCTCGGCCACTTGTACGCCAATCGTGAGGACAGCGTGACTGGCGTTAACGTCGCATCGGTCATCGAATTGCCAATGGGCTCGAAGTCGTTGCTGCATCCTTACCGGGTGAAGATGGGGGTTTAAATGGCCTATCGAGAACCAGGTGCAGGCGAGCTGGATAAACATGTGACCCTGCGTCGACGTGATGATGAGCCCGCTGACGACATGGGGTTGGATTCGGTTTTCTCAGACCTCAATCCTCGGTGGGCGAAGATTGAACCGGTGGGCTCTGCCGTGTACACGGGCAGTGTTCAAACCGAATCGAAAATAACCCACCGAGTAATCCTGCGTTATCGCAAGGGGATCACGACCGCGTTTGAGGTTGTTCACGGCGATACGCTGTACCGCGTAAGGCGTGGTTTCAACATGAACGGAAAAACGCGATTCACTGTTCTCGAAGTTGAAGAGCTGGGTCTTACGCAGGTGGGCGGAGGTATCTATGTCTAACTCGGCGTCGCTTGATAGTTACCTGCACATTGAAGGTTTCGACAATTTTGAGCGTGACGCATTCGACAAACGCAAGATTCGCGCGGGGATGCGGAAGGTTGGACTGCTTGTAACTCAGAAAGCGCAAATGAATCTGGCTTTGGGTAAAGGGCAAGATGGATACCCGGTCAATCGCACAGGGGCAACGGTCCAGTCGATTAGCTTCAAGGTGTCTCGTGCGGGTTTTCTCGTTCGAATCGCGCCGTCCAAAACATCTGCGATGGAAGAGTTTTATCCCGCCTTCCTCCACTACGGCGTAAAAAAGGGAAGGAAACCGGCAAAGCTCGCGCCCGGGATGGGCAAGGGGCGGAAAAATCGAAGGGCAGCTGGCGCGCGGGCCAGGCTTGTCGCCGAGCGCGCGGCTGGCGAATGGCGGATCAAGCCACGTGATAACTACATGGCTGATGCCCTGCAGGATTCGTCTTCGCAGGTCGAATCAATTCTGAAATCCGCGTTCGCCGCTGCGTTGTCGTGACTTGCGAAACGCCTATGGGATAGGCTTGCTCTTCTATTTACAGGGAGTTGTCATGAAACTATTGAACCTGTTTGCTCCTATCGCCGTGGTGGCGATTGTCATGAACGTGAATGCAGCCGTGGCTGCTGACAAAGCACCAAGTGCTGCAATCGACCGTATCACGCTCATTTACATGAACCACAAGGTTTACCCGAAAGGCTCTGTCGAGTGTGAGTCGAAGGTGGTAGGCAGTCGATCTATGATCGGCTGTTGGAACTACACGCTCAATGGAAACAGCCCGCCGCAAGTCTGGCTTTACGAGGCAGACAAGTTCAAGCCGGTAAATGGAAGCGCTCGCCAATTGGCCGAGACTAAGTTTTCCAGTGAGTCAGATATCACAGTTATGAAGCTCCCGCTGCCATCCGACATTGATGTTGGTTCTGTAGTGGAAAGTTTTAAAAAGGGCTGAATAGCTTCTTCAAAAAAACCTCGCTGATGCGGGGTTTTTTTATACCTGGGATTTAATCAATGAAATTGAACCCTATCGTTGCTCACATTCGAGCGACATGTCCCACCTTTGCCGGTCGAGTCACTGGCGGCATCGACTGGGATGCTGTTGTCGAAAGCGCAAAGCTCACATTTCCCGCGGCGTATGTCATTGCGTCGGCAGATGTTGGCGGCCCGAACAAAGCCCAAACCGCCGTCATTCAAGACATCACTGATCAGTTCGCTGTGGTGATTGTTCTGGAGGCTGGCGATGAGCGTGGCCAGGAGGCCAACGATTTGTTGCACGACCTGCGCGCTGAACTCTGGCGATCCTTAATCGGTTGGTGCCCGGCCCCGGAATACGAGCCCGTCGAATATGGCAAAGGTGCGTTGCTTCACACCAGCAGGGCACGGGTGGTGTACCAGTTTCTATTCACCGCCGAGTTCCAGCTCGGACGCAGCAAGCCAAATGAACCGGCTGAGACGTGGCATGAGCTTGAGCTTGATGGGCTGGCGCCATTCACCGGCGCGACCTTCAACATGGACTGCATCGACCCGGCAGATCCGAACCTGCAACGACCTGGCCCGGATGGGCGCATTGAAGCGAAATTCTCAGGAGACGTAACACCATGACCAAACGCATCACTGTGGTGCCGGCCTCTGGCCGCTCTGTGCCCGATCCGGAGGCTGGCGACCTGTTGCCTGTTGAAGGCCGGGAAGTCCCAGATAACGCGTGGTGGCGCCGCCGCCAGTCGGATGGGGACGTAATCCTCAAGGCTGATAAAGCTCAATACACCAAGGGCGTCACTGCGCCGAAACCCGAGGAAGCGCAATAATGGCTATCGGATTCAGCAACATCCCCGCCGATGTGCGTGTGCCGCTGTTCTATGCGGAGATGGATAACTCGGCGGCCAACAGTGCATCGTCGGCCATGCGCCGGCTGATCGTTGCACAGGTCAACGGTAACGCCACTAGCGAAAGCATCGGCCAACTGGTGCTTGTGTCGAGCCTTGGTCTGGCCAAGGATATCGGCGGGCAAGGTTCGATGCTGGCGGCAATGTACGAAACCTGGCGCAAGACTGATCCGATTGGCGAGATCTGGTGCCTACCGTTACAAAGCGAAACTGGTACCGCAGCCACAGCGACCGTCACCGTCACGGGTACGGCGACCGAGCCGGGCTTGTTGAATCTTTACGTCGGCGGTGTTCGCGTGCAGTCGGTCGTCGTTGCGGCGGCCACGCCGGCTATCGCGGCATCGGCCTTGGCCGTGAAGATCAACGCCACTCCAGACCTGCCGATCACCGCTGTAGCCGCGGCGGGCGTGGTCACGCTCACTTGCAAGTGGAAAGGTGAGAGCGGCAACGATATCGGTCTGGTCCTGAACCGATTGGGCAAGTCCAGCGGCGAGGCCACCCCCGCGGGCCTGACCGTCGTTACGACCCAGCTGACGGGTGGCGTCGGTGCGCCGGACCAGATCGACGCGGTAGCAGCTCTGGGCGATGAGCCGTTCGAATTCATCTGCGTGCCCTGGTCGGACACCACCACGCTGAATGCGTGGAAAGATGCGATGGATGACAACACTGGCCGCTGGAGCTGGGCCAAGCAACTGTTCGGCCACGTCTACACAGCGAAGCGCGGCACCTTGGGTACGCTGGTGGCGGCAGGCCAGGCCCGCAACGATCAGCACATGACCATCCAGGCGGTGGAGCCGGGCGTGCCCCAGCCGGTCTGGGTGCAGGCAGCGGCACTGGCGGCGCGCACTTCGGTATTCATCTCGGCAGATGCCAGCCGGCCAACACAAAGCGGCTCGCTGCCCGGGCTGGATCCGGCGCCGGCCAGCGAGCGGTTCACGCTCACGGAGCGTCAGTCGCTTCTGACCTACGGCCTTGCAACGGCCTACTACGAAGGTGGCTACGTGCGCATCCAGCGCTCGATCACCACCTACCAAAAGAACGCGTATGGCCAGGCGGATAATTCGTACCTGGACAGCGAGACGATGCACCAGTCGGCGTTCATCATCCGGCGCATGCAGAGCGTAATCACCAGCAAGTACGGCCGCCACAAGCTGGCCAGCGACGGTACGCGCTTCGGTGCCGGCCAGCCGATCGTCACGCCGAGCACCATTCGCGGCGAGCTGATTGCGCAGTACGCCAAGCTCGAGCAGGAAGGCCATGTGGAAAACGCCGACCTGTTCGCGGAGCACCTGGTGGTAGAGCGCGACAGCAATGATCCGAGCCGGGTGAACGTGTTGTTCCCGCCGGATTACATCAACGGCCTGCGCATTTTTGCGCTGCTCAACCAGTTCCGCCTCCAGTACGACGCCGCCGCGTAACGCTGACCACGATCACCAAGCCCGCCCTGAGCGGGCTTTTTCTTTCTGGAGATACAACCCATGGGCAAAAAAGTAGCGGGCACGGCCTACATCAAGGTGGACGGCATGCAGCTGACCGTCACCGGTGGCGCCGAAGCGCCGCTGATGGATAAAAAACGAGAGACGGTTTATCCGGGTTTCTACAAGGAAGAAGAGCTGGCGCCTTATCTGAAGATGACCGCCATCCATGATCCGGCGCTTTCGATCAAGACGTTGACCGAAGGCACCGACATGACGGTCACCTGTGAATTCAACAACGGCAAGGTATACGTCCTTTCGGGTGCGTACCTGGTCGATGAGCCGACGTCGAAAGGTGATGACGGCACCATTGAACTGCAATTCGACGGCATCAAAGGGGTATGGCAATGACGGGCGCAGTAAAACTTCAGGTGGCCATTGAGGCCCATGGCGAGCCTCTGACTGAGCTGACACTGCGTCGACCGACTGTGCAGGAAGTGCGCGCCATCAAGGCGCTGCCGTATCGGATCGACAAAAACGAAGAGGTCGGGCTCGACATGGATGTGGCAGCGAAATACATCGCGGTCTGTGCGGGCATCCCGCCGTCATCGGTCAACCAACTGGATCTGGCTGACCTCAACGCGCTGAGCTGGGCGGTCGCCGGTTTTTTCATGAGTGCGGCGTCGGCTCCATCAACGACCTGATTTCAGTCGCCTACGACCTGGCCTGGTTCTGGAAGGTTGACCCCGAACAGATGATGGCCAGGCCACTGGATGCGCTCACGGAATGTCTTGAGCACGCCCAACGTATTAACGAACTTCAGCAGGTGTAGTGATGGCGGACAAGTTCCAGCTCAAGGCGTTGATCACCGGCGTCGACAAGCTGTCGCCGACACTGACCGGGATCCGCAAAAACGTTGCGGGCTTCCGCAAACAGATGAACAGCAGCGGTCTTGGCAACATCGGATTCAAGGATATGTTGCAGGGCGGCGCCTTTGCGGCGCCGTTCATCGCTGGTGCCCGTGCAGCCATGGAATTTGAAACGTCCATGGCCGATGTGAAGAAGGTCGTCACCTTCGACACGCCCGAACAGTTCAAGCAGATGGGGCAGGACGTGCTTGATATGTCGGAGAAAATGCCGATGGCGGCGAGCGGCATCGCGGCCATCGTTGCCGCCGGTGGCCAAGCCGGTTTCGCCCGTGGTGAGCTGAAGCAATTCGCCGAGGACGCGGTGAAAATGGGCATCGCTTTCGATCAGACAGCGGACCAGTCCGGCGACATGATGGCGAAGTGGCGGACCTCATTCAAAATGACGCAGCCGGAAGTCGTTACCTTGGCTGACAAGATCAACTACCTGAGCAACATCGGCCCTTCGTCGGCTGCGCAGATCTCCGACATCGTGACCCGTATCGGTTCATTGGGTGGCATCGCCGGCCTGTCGGCAGGGCAAGTTGCCGCGATGGGCGCAACGCTCGCCGGCGTGGGCGTGCCAAGTGAAGTGGCTGCGACGGGCATGAAGAACTTCATGCTGTCGCTGACAAAAGGCAGTGCGGCCACCAAACAGCAATCGGATGCTTTCAAGTCGCTGCGGCTGGACGTGAAGCAAGTTTCGAAGAGCATGCAAAAGGATGCCCAGGGCACCATCGAAGACGTGCTGGAGCGCATAGCTAAGGTTGATCCGGCGAAGCAGGCCGGGTTACTGACGCAGCTGTTCGGCACTGAGTCGGTGTCCGCGATCGCGCCACTTTTGACCAACCTCGATCTGTTGAAGTCCAGCTTCGGCGCCGTAGGCACGGAGGGAAAATTTGCGGGTTCGATGGAGGCGGAATACACGGCGCGGTCTGCGACCACTGCCAACTCCATGCAGCTTCTGACCAATAAGGTCACCCGCTTGGGTGTTGCTGTAGGTTCTGGCCTCCTGCCGCCGTTCAATGACTTCATGGACCAGATCGGCCCAGCTATTTCCCAAATGTCTTCGCTTGCCGCTGAGCACCCTGGTGTTATCCGTGGGGTATTGGGTGCCGGCGTTGCCTTCGGTGTGCTGCGTTTAGCGGTGATGGGGGCCGTGGTAGCAACTAAGATCCTGAGCGCTGTTACGACGATGTCTCCGGTCGGATTGATCGTTCGTGGAATTGCGATCGCAGCGGGCTTGTTGATTGCCAACTGGGCGACGGTTGCGCCGTACTTCGAAGCGATCTGGGAAAAGATCAAAGGTCCGGCCATGGTCCTGTGGGGCTGGTTTAAGCAGGCGTTTGCATTCTCCCCGATCGGGTTGGTGATCGAAAACTGGGGGCCGCTGACCGAGCTGTTCTCGTCGTTGTGGAATGTATTGGTCGCCGTTTCCACGCCGGTGATGGACTTCCTCGGGCGAATGTTCGAATGGACCCCGCTGGGAATGATCGTCAAGAACTGGGAGCCGATTGCAGCCTGGTTTGGAAAGCTTTGGGAAAAGTTGAAACCGATCATTGAGCCGATGATGAAGTACTTCGGCGGCGGTGAGGGTGGTGAAGGCATCATCAAAACCGCGACCAATAAAGCCAACGAGTTTGCCGAAGAGCAACGCGTACGCAACGCAGGACCGGGCGGCGGTGATGGCGCGTTCGTTGAAGCCGGCGCAGTCGAGGGTGCTCAGCGTTACCAGCGGATGATGAACAACGCGGCAGGCATCCCGAGTACTGACAAGTTGTTGAGTCGGCCGAATCTGGCCAATCAGTCCAGCGGGTTGCTTCAGCAGGCATCGGCCAATCAGGCACCGAAACTCAATGGTGAGCTCAACATCAATCTCAACGGCGCACCGCCGGGCACCACTGTTGACCAAGCCAAAACCAACCAGCCAGGCCTGAACATCAAGCCCAGTGTCGGTACTCGATCTATAGGTATTATGAGGCCCAACCAATGACGGCAACGTGGCGTGATCAGTTGTTGCCGGCTTCGTTCCGAGGGATTAGCTTCTTGATCCCTCAGACCTCGGTGCCGGTCGGCATGAAGGGACAGCTGCACGAATTTCCGCAGCGGGATACACCATTCTTCGAGCAACTGGGCAAGCAGTCCCAGGTGCACAAGATGACGGGGTGGGTCATCGGCGCTGATTGCTTTGACCGTCGAGACAAGTTGATTGAAGCGTTGAACACGCCGGGTGGTGGGGAACTGGTCCACCCGTGGCTTGGAAAAATGCAGGTCAAGGCCGGCGAGTGTGAGATGTCTCACGACCTCATGGGCGGCGGCATGATCAGCTTTGATCTGACGTTCTATCCGGACATGCCGTTGAAGACACCAGCGGCTAAGGTCAACACGCAAGCACAGGTGGTAGATTCGTCTGAAAGCCTGTTGACGTCGTCGCTCAATCGTTATCAGACCGCCATGGGCACCGTGAACCAGGCGCGATTGGGGCTGATGCAAATGCGCAACAGCCTGACGAACGTCTTTTCTGTAATTCAGCAGCAGTTCGCGCCGTTCGTGAGTGTCTTCACGGATGTCACAGGTTTTGCGCAGTCGCTGATGAACTCCCCTGGTTCGCTGTCCTCACTCTTTTCCAGCTACTTCAGCAGCTTTTCAGGCTTCAATTTTTTTGGCTCAAGTTCGAGCGGTCGGTCAAGCTCGGGCGGTAATGCTGGCGGCGGTTATCGAGCGGCAGTTGCCGAAGCCACCCAGCAAACGGAAGCGGTCGGCAGCATCAACACAGTCAGCACGGTTGGTGGTACCGATGCGATCACTGCTTCGCAGGCGGCGGCAAACCTGGTGCAGGATTCAACACTGGTGCAGATCGGCCTGATCGTTAGCGAATTGCCTGTGGCCACGCAGCCAGAATCAATAGAGTCGATGCCGTCGGTTGATCAGCAGGCGGTGCAGCCGATTGTGCGGCCGGACGTGCCGGTTGCGGATGACGTGATCGAGTTGCGTGACACTCTCAATGAAGCCATACACGAAGCTTCGCTGAAGGCCGACCCGGCGCATTACCTGGTGCTGAACACTTTCCGCCAAACCGTGGTGAAACACCTGACGGCCGTCGCGCAGTCGGGCGTGAAGCTGGTCGAGGTCACACCACCGGAAAGCCTTTCAGCGTTGGTGCTGGCCTATCGACGTTTTGGCGATGCCACACGGGCGCCCGAAGTCGTGCAGCGCAACCGCATTCAGCACCCGGGCTTCGTGCCCTCAGTGCCCATCAAAATCGCCCAGAGGTAACCATGCCTGACGATCAAAACGCGGTCAGCCTCACGGTTGGCGGCATGGATTACTTCGGCTGGAAATCGGTGGAAATCACTGCCGGGCTTGAAGATCAGGCCCGCTCCTTCAACGTGTCGTTGACCTGGAAGTGGCCGGGACAAATTCAGAACATCCCAATCCGCCAAGGGGACAAGTGCCAAGTGCGGATCGGTGATGACCTGGTGCTGACCGCTTGGGTGTTCGCAACGCCGGTCAGCCATGACGATAAGCAAATCACCAAATCTATCAGTGGCCGATCATTGACCGCGGACCTGGTCGACTGCGCGGCAGTTAACAAACCGGGTCAATGGAACAACCAGTCGGTGCTGTCCATCGTCAAGGCGCTGGCGGGGCCGTACGGCATCACGGTCACCAGTGAGATTCCCGAGGGTGGCAAACTTTCCGACCACACCATCGAGCCGGGAGAGACGGCGTTCGCCTCCATCGACAGGCTGCTGACGTTGTTTCGGGTGTTCTCCACTGACGACGCGCGCGGTGCGGCAGTGCTGGCCAGCCCCGGCAGTGGTGGGCGCACCTTTGATGCAGTGGAGGTCGGTAAGAACGTCAAGACCGGCGAGGCGCCGCTCGATTTCTCCGGCGTATTTTCCGAGTACCAGGTGCTGGGACAAAAGAGCGGAACCGACGTTGAGTTCGGCCCCGACGCCGCGGAAGTATCCGCCGTCCTGACCGATGACCGCACGACCCGCAAGCGCGTCCTGATCATTCAGGAGTCCGGACAGGTGACCAACGAGCTTGCGAGTGCCCGGGCCAATTGGGAGCGAAGCAGCCGTATGGGAAAGGCGATGACCGTCACCTATGTGGTGCAAGGCTGGCGTCAATCCAATGGTCAGCTCTGGCGGCACAACATGATCACCCGCGTGATCGACCCTGTCATTGGCATGGATCGCGACATGTTGATCTCGCGCATCACCTACACGTTGAGCGAGCAGGGGACTCTCACCAAGCTGGAACTGGGGCCGCCTGAGAGTTTTGAGCCTGAGCCCAAGGATCCGCACGGCAAACGAAAAGTGAAGAAGGGCGGCAAGGGCGACAACTTCGAATACCTCATTCCCGCTGACTACGAGCCCAAAAAATGAACCTCAAAACTATGCTGGCTCGCGGCACGGTTGTGCTGGTCGATGCAGCCAAGAAGCTTCAGAGCCTACAAGTTCGCCTCACCGCCGGCGAGCTCAAAGATGGCGCCGAACATTTCGAACCTTACGGATTCACCAGCAACCCGCTGGCCGGGGCCGAAGTACTCACTGCGTTCATCGGCGGTGACCGATCCCATGCGGTGGTTTTGGTGGCGACTGATCGCCGGTACCGCATACAGGAGCTTGAGCCGGGTGAGGTGGCAATCTTCACCGACGAAGGTGATCGGATTCATTTCAAGCGTGGCCGGATCATCGACATAGAGACAGGCACGCTCAACATCAAGGCGACGACGGCTGTGAACATTGACACCCCCGTAATCAACCAGACCGGGCAAATCGTCTCGCAAGGTGATCAGGTTGCGGCTGGTGTCAGCCAGATTCATCACCCTCACGGTGGCGTTCAAGCCGGTAGTGGCCAGAGCGGCGCACCAGTCGCGGGAGGTTGATCATGGTCATCAGTTCTGATCTAGAGGCTTCGCTGATTCGTGCCGTGACCATCAGTCTGTACACCTGGCGCCGCGCCGAAACAGATGATCGTGTTGATGACGACGAGCGTTTCGGCTGGTGGGGAGACAGTTACCCAGCCATTGCCGATGACCGTATCGGTTCGCGCTTGTGGCTGTTACGGCGGGTGAAGCTAACACCACAAACACAAAGTGATGCAGAGGCCTACGCGCGCGAAGCCCTTCAATGGTTGTTGGATGATGGCCACGTGACCGACGTCGTCCTTGCCAGCGAAAAGGTCGATATCAACCGGTTGAATCTGATTCCCACGCTGACTGTTTCCAGCGGTGCTCGGCTTGAAATCAAACAACCCTCTTCTTGGCAGGTGATCTATGCCGTTTGAAACGCCTTCGTTACCTGTCTTGATTGGGCGCACCCAGGGCGATCTGGCAAGCGACTCGCTGCGCCGCTCCGATGCGCAGGTGTTAGCCAGAACCTTGGGTGGCACGGCTTATGGCTTGTACGGCTATCTCGACTGGATCGCTGAACAAATATTGCCGGATCGGGCTGATGAAGAAACGTTGGAGCGAGTCGCGCTGCTGCGACTGAACCAGCCCCGCAAGCCTGCTCAACCCGCTGAGGGACCGGTGAACTTTACTGCGGCAGCAGGTGCCGTGCTCGACGTTGATGTGGTGTTGCAGGCGGGGGACGGGCGTACCTACAAAGTGACAACAAGTGTCACCACCGTGGCCGGGCTGAACACCACCACGGTCGAGGCTGTTGACGCAGGTGTCTTGGGCAACGCTGATGCGGGACTGACCTTAACCCTAGTGCAGCCGGTTGCTGGCGTGACAAACCAGTTCACAGTTCTGGCGCCTGGTGTGGTGGGAGGCATCGCCAAGGAAAGCGTTGAGTCACTCCGCGCAAGGGTGGTGCGATCTTATCGGGTAATACCACATGGCGGCTCGGCGGACGACTATGAAACTTGGGCTCTAGAGGTGCCGGGCATCACCCGCGCTTGGTGTCGGCGCAATTATCTAGGGCCTGGCACGGTGGGCTTGTTCGTAATGCGCGATGGGGATGTCGAGCCAATCCCGAATCCAACACAGCTGGCCGAGGTGAAGGCTTACATCGAAGCTCCTTTCAGGCGCCCCGTGACGGCAGAGCTTTACGTCTTGCCACCAGTCAAGGTGCCGGTGCTGTACAGCATCCATGCAGTACCGGACACCTCCGTGGTGAGGGCAGCAATTCAGGCGCAGCTGATCGATCTGCATGAACGTGAAGCCGGGTTAGGCGAAACGCTTCTGCTGACCCACATTGCTGAAGCCATCAGTGGATCGTCCGGCGAGACCGATCATCATCTGAGCGTGCCGGCGGCTGATGTCGTCGCAGCCGCCAATCAACTGCTGACGTTCGGAGGTATCACATGGCTGTAGCCAGAACCGCTGACCAATACCGACTTCAGCTTCGTGGCTTATTGCCTGCGGGTCCTGCATGGGATCCGGACCTGGTACCGGAAATTGATCTGGTGCTGACCGGAGTCGCCCTTGAGTTTTCCCGCGTGGATGCCCGGGCGGTGGACCTGTTGAACGAGATGGATCCTGCGAGCGTGAGTGAGCTTGTTCCTGACTGGGAAGCGGTAATGGGGCTGCCTGATGAGTGCCTCGGCCCTAACCCCGCTTTTGAGGATCGCCGCCTAGCTGTTCGGCGGCGGCTCGTTGAGGTCGGGGGGCAGAGCCCGGCGTACTTCATCGAGATCGCCGTGAGCCAGGGCTACCCCGACGCGACCATCACTGAACACCGAGCGCCCCGTATGGGGCGTTCTCGTTTTGGCTCGGCGCATTTCGGCACGTGGCGTGCGCAATTCATATGGACGCTCAACACCGGTGGGCGCCAGAAGCAGGGCCGCCGCTTCGGCGTGAGCTATTGGGGAGAGCGCTTCGGGGCCAACCCGGGCAATCCGTTGGAATGCTCGATCCGTCGACCAGCGCCGGCGCATACCGTTGTGCATATCAATTATGACTGAGGGGTAAGAACGTGGATTTTCCTATTAGTGTGCCGAGCATTGGCCTGGTAGATGGCAAGTTTATTGATGAGAACCCAACAGCCGGCACGCCGGGATCGTTGATTCCATCGGCATGGGGTAATGCGGTCACTGAAGAAATACTGGCTGTCATTAGGGCAGCGGGACTGGCACCTGATGAAAACAACCATGCGCAACTTCTATTGGCCGTCAGAAAGATAATTCAGTCTGGGCAGCTTCTATATGCGCTAGACACGGGGGCTGCAAACCTATACGTAGCGGCGTTTTCGCCGGCGGTTACTGCCTTGGCTGACGGGCTGTTACTGATGATCAAAGCGAAAACAGCAAACACCGGGGCCAGTACATTTGACGTTAATGGGCTTGGCGCGAAACCGATTGTAGGGCTCTCGCATGTCGCGCTTCAGGCTGGGGACATTGCGGCGAACGGTGATGTCTGGTTGCAGTACAACACTTCAATTGGTGGCGGGTCTTGGGTGCTGCTTCAAAGCTCCAGTGGCGGCACCATGGCCACTACTTCTGCGCGCGGATTGGCCAAGCTTGCAACGTCGGCGCAAATGGCTACAGGGACGGATACTTCATTAGTGCCTTCCGTAGCCGCGGTCATGAGTTTGTTTTCCAAGAGATCTTTTGGGGCAAGTGATTACATCCGAATTCCCGACGTTCCCGGCGGCCTCATTATCAACTGGGGCACGGCGACGGTTAACGCATCCGGTGATATCAACGTCAACTATCCACTTGCCTACTCGACCTTGCAGGCAATCACCATTGCGGTGTCAGGGCAAAACACTGATGCGGCGTACCTTTCGACCGGGGCAATCCTCGGTGGCTTCACAATGCCGTTTTACAAAACCACCACCGGGGCTAAATCCTCGGGCGGCTTCAGTGCGCAATGGATTTCTATAGGACGATAAGTTATGCCCACAGAACAGATTTTTTTCTCACCTGCCTCGCTCGGGTTCTATAAGGGTGAGGACGCCGAATATTACGAAGCACAGGGTAGTTGGCCGGCGGATCTTGTTGAGTTGACCGAGGCCGAACTGATTGGTTTTTGGAAGCAGTCGGCGCCATTCAACAAGATCTTGGGTGTCAAGGATGGGCGCCTTGCATGGATCGATGCGCCACCACCCCCGCCATTGAGTGACGAGGAAGCATCGGATCAGGCACTTGGCAAGCGAGATGACTTGCTGCGCACGGCGGCCATTCGTATTGACCCGTTGCAGGATGCGGTCGACGTGGACGACGCCACTCCCGAGGACGTGGCATTACTCACGAAATGGAAGAAGTACCGGGTTGCGTTGAACCGCATCGAGAACCAGGCCAGTTTTCCACAAGCCATAGAATGGCCAGTAGTGCCCGAGTAAGTCCTGAATGAAGTAGGCCACACCCGCCAATGAGCGGGTATTTTTTTGCCTGGAGAAACGTGATGTCTATTACCGAAAGAGACCGTGACATCCTCGCCCGCACGCTGTGGGGGGAAGCCCGCGGCGAGGAACTTGTCGGGCAGATCGCTGTGGCTTGGACCATCCGCAACCGTGTGGACGATGGCAAGGACAAGTCATGGTGGGGGGAGGGCTACGCCGGCGTGTGCCAGAAGCCGTATCAGTTCAGCTGCTGGAACAAGAACGACCCGAACTTCCCCTACCTGAGTGGAGCAAAGGCTATCCCGTTCCGCGAGCTCGCCCAGGCGCGGATTGCTGCTGACCAGGTGATTGATGGAAAAGTGCCCGATCCTACCGGTGGCGCGACGCACTACTACGCGACAACGATGCCGAAGGCTCCGACTTGGACCAAGAGCGCCAAGCAGACACTGCATCGCGGTCATCACCTTTTCTTCAAGGATGTGCCGTGATGACGCCGGTGCAAAAGCTCATTGGTTTGCTAGCGTTGATCACGGTGCTCATGGTGGGTAGCGCCGTGGCCACCTGGCAGGTCCAGAACTGGCGCTTCGGCAAACAGCTTGCCGAGCAGTCCGCGCTTTACAACAACGATCTCGCCGCCATCAGCAACGCTGCTGTCGCCCAGGTGCGCACAGAACAGGACAAGCGTTTCGCCCTTGAGCAGCGGCTTGCCGATAGCGACCAAACCCACCATGAGGCTTTGACCAGTGCACAAAATAAACAAGCTCGCCTACGCGATCGCCTTGCCACTTCTGATCTACGGTTGTCAGTCATCCTCGCTGAAGCTCCAGCCGGTAGTGACTCAATGCCTACCGCCGCCGGCGCCGGCTGCATGGATCATGGAGCCTTACGAGCCCAACTTAACCCAACGCATGCTCAACGAATTGTCGCCATCACCGGTGACGGTGATCGAGGACTGATCGCCCTGGCGGCATGCCAGTCATATATACGAAAAGTCACTACTCAGGAGAGTCCGTAGCTAGCCCGTCCAAACATGTTTATTATTAGCGGCAGCCTTTTAGTGGATTAATTTACAAGGTTGACGTGGAGGCGCGACTAATTGGATGTCCACTTTATAACGCAGCTTTTGGTATCTTGTGCTTGATTTTGGAAAATGCCCCAGGCAAGTCCTCCATTCTGATGTCTGTCGCAAATTGTCATAATTCCATTTATAAAATTGATCTTAAATTGTTCGTGCAACTTGTTCGAGCGATCTAATTTCCAGATTGTTGATCTATTGCTGCAAATATAGAATTCATTTTCGGATGTCCTGAATATGCCGCTCGTGTTAGATAGTGGGGTTGAACTGTGGTCGTACAAGAGTTCTCGCTTGTTCTCACCTAGTAATAAAACGCCGCCATGACCGAGTAGCAATAAGTCACCATTAGATGAATAGCATGTCGCATAAAACTGATGGGGTTCTTCCTTTGTGTAGTTGGATGATTGGTCGCCGAGCTCATTGCTGAATGTTGTAATGAGCGTTTTGTTGTTGTTTGCTGGCATGGCCGAGTTTCGCGTCATTGAGAAAACTCTTAGGGATCCGTCAGGGTGCGTCATCAGATTTGAGTGGCAAATCAAACCTCCTCCAATACAAATGAGTTTTCCATTATGCAACTTTGCTATGCCTGCATTTCTGCGGATGTAAATTCCACCATCAATGTCAATTATGACGTTGCCGACGCAGTCTGGAAAGTTGAGTAGGGGTGTGGATGTTCCTTTCTTGATGTTGGCTAAGTAGATGCCTTCATTTACGGTCAGTATTAATTCGTCTGGGGATTTAGTGGCTATTCCGCATTGTCCAAAAGGCAGGTTTGTTATTATAGATTGCAGATCAATATCCTCTGAGGAACTGCTAATCGCATCTGCTATCACTCCGTTGTCTGTAAAGTTCGGCTCCATATTGGTTAAATAAGGTTGTCGGTATAGGTCAATCAAGGGGGACCAGCCTATTCCCTCATGGGCAGCTTTTTTCACCAGTTGATCAATCATTTCTATAGGCGATACAAATCCACTAAGCATGGCTTCTAAGTGGTCCTTGCCCAAGAATATGACGTTTAATGCATCACCGTCGGTGGCGTCCTTTAGCGCGTCCGGGGTGTAGCCGGCGATTGAAATGAAAAGGCCGGTAGTACCAACAACACGTTGGCGCACTCTCTTTTGAAGTTTAGCGATAGGGCCTGTGTCAGTTTTTGTTTCTTCCCACTTTGCTTCTATGACAAAATGCTTGGAGTTTATTATAACAGCAACGTCAATTTCTCCTTTGCTGTCGGGGGTTCTAATATTGGCATCTACGTCAAGGCCCCAGTAGGAGAACATCTTTGCGATCAGTCCGTTGAGCTCTTGTCCTCGTGACTGAGGTGTGAAACCTTCAAGTCTCTTCATTCGCCCATATTCAGCGATAAGATCTAAAACTTTTTCTGCGTTTTGTAATTGCATGTTGTCGAGTCCTTTCACTTAGCACGTTGAGATTGTTTTAAATTTGATGTCTTATTCTTTCCGGTCATCATTGCTTAGTCCGTTTCCAGATGGAATAGGGCGAGCTGGGTTGAGGGCGCGGCGTTATAGTGTTCGAATGGCTGATCACCGGCGGTGTTGGCCAGGGCGTTGGGCATGCTCAGGGCTGCAACGAAGTCGTGGATACCCCGGTACTGAGATAGTCGTCCGCACATAGCTAAACCCTCACGCCGAATACTGAGCTTAGATGATCGTTTTTGAGTTAGGCGTGAGGCCGTCCAGAATTCCACGGAGCCGGTCTACCTCGCGCTTGTGACCTCTTGAGACCATGTCGAGGTCGTACAACTGCTTGCGCACGATCGCGAGCTGCCCAGACCGCTCCCGAAGATTTCTCATCGCCTCATCCCGCTGCGCGGAGGCATCGTCATACATCTTCACCAGGCCAAAAATAGTTTCTCTAGACGTACGCAATTGCAGGTTCAGTTCCTGGACTTCGTTTTCCAGAAGGCGCAAGTAGTGGCGACAGGTTTCAAGCTCGGTTGGGCAGCCAAGCCAGTCGCTGGTGTCTTCGATTTCGTAGGGATCCACAGTGATGCCTTGAATATGCTGTTTGCATATACAGTATTCTAGCTTGTCTGTTTCTGGCTACAGTGACGCGACGACCTGTAATCGCATTCGGTCCGGAGTGGTGGCGATGGGGAAGCATTCTGCGTACCGAGAATCAAAGCTTAGGAATCGAGCCCAAGTACTTGCCGATGAGCAGGGCATTTCCTTCGCGGATGCGTTGATCCTTGTTAAGGAGAGAAGGGCTGTAACCATGAAGGCGCTCAAGCGATCAGGGAAAAGCGACGAAGTTTTGCCTGATGAGGATTCAGCGACCCCGTTCACCAAGCTGAAAGAGAATTGTCATGGTAATAGCAGACCGTTACAGGGAGGTTCGCCAGGTCAAGGCAAGCGATCTTGATGGGGCAAAAATGGGGCAAACCATATGCCAACCCATGCCTTTTAATGCCAATGTACCGATATTCCTGATCTGTCAAACTAGCCCTACACCCCTCGTAAATCGCGGGTGTAGGGCTTTTTTGCGTTAATACTCCAGCACAATTGGCGTGTGGGAAGACAGATCGGAGATGGCTTTATTCATCGGAAATTCAGGAAAACTCGTTGAAAGGTGTAGGGCAAAAGGAGGGGCATTGGCCCGGCTTTTCCGCGATGGGCGCAAGATTACCATGGGCAGTCTGCCCGACGCAGGCATGAAAGCCCCACGGCACCTTCCCGGCGGATATGCACGAACTATGCAAAACAGCATTTGTCTTCGACGAAAAGAACAAGCACTATGCGCGTTATGCAAAAACGCAACGTTTCTACCGTCCTAAGAGCACTGCTCGATCAGCACGGGATCTCCCCTACGGAGCTTCACCGTCGCACCGGCGTGCCTCAATCCACACTCTCGCGGATCCTCAGCGGGAAGATCGTCGATCCTTCGGATAAACACATCTCGAAAATCGCCGAGTACTTCGCCGTGAGCACCGATCAATTGCGTGGCCGCGCTGATGTCGCGCCGGCCGGCCATGCCGCACGCGATGCAGTGCATTCCGAACTCAAGGACATAAGTCTGTGGGACGACGATACCCCCGTCGATGACGACGAGGTGTCGGTCCCCTTTCTTCGTGAGGTTGAATTGGCTGCTGGATCAGGAAGATTCGTCATCGAAGAGAGCGAGCGCTCTAGCCTGCGCTTCGGCAAGCGGAGCTTGCGCCATAACGGCGTGCAGTTCGACCAGGCCAAATGCGTGACGGTGCGCGGCAACAGCATGTTGCCGGTGCTGCGCGATGGCGCCACCGTTGGCGTGAACGCCGGCAAGTGCGGGATTGGTGACATCGTTGATGGCGACCTTTATGCAATCAACCATAACGGTCAGTTGCGGGTGAAACAGCTGTATCGCCTGCCGACCGGGATCCGCCTGCGCAGCTTCAATCGCGATGAGCATCCGGACGAGGACTACACCTTCCAGGAAATCCAGGAAGAGCAGATTGTCATCCTTGGTCACGTCTTCTGGTGGGGCATGTACGCCCGTTAACCTCGTCACTGCCAGATAAAACCCGCCATCGCAGGCTGTGTGAAAACCTAGCAATCTGCACAGCGCTCGAAGAAAATGCTCCGTATCGAAAGATACGGAGCATTTTTCGTTATGGCCTACATCCAGGAACAGTCCCGCAGCCAGACCAGCCTGTTTCCGGTATCGCTGGAAGAGTTGATCCCCGAGGATCACCTCGTTCGCGTTATCGACCTTTACGTCGCCAAGCTGGATCTGGTGCGACTAGGCTTTGATAAAGCACTTCCCAAAAGCACCGGCCGGCCTTCTTACGATCCAGCCGATCAGCTAAAACTTTACCTCTACGGTTATTTCCAGCGGATCCGTTCATCACGGCGCCTCGAAGCCGAGTGCCAGCGCAATATCGAAGTGATGTGGCTGATCAATCGACTCAAGCCCGATTTCAAGACCATTGCCGATTTCCGTAAAGACAACAAACCCGCTTTCATCGCGACGTGCCGGGCCTTCGTCCAGTTTTGTCGCACAGCGGGGTTGATAACCGGCGAGTTGGTGGCCATTGATGGCAGCAAGTTCCAGGCTGTTGCTTCCTCGCGGCGCCATACGAGCTTGCAACGGCTCAAACACCAGGAGCAGAAGCTGGATAAACGCATTGCCCAGTACTTGGCCGAGCTGGATGAGGCAGATAAAACCGAAGCCGGCGAGAAGATTGACCGCAGTGCAATCAAGACGACTTTGGCACAACTTGAGGTCAGGCATTCCAATAACCTGACGTGCCAGGCGCTGATGAAATCGATGGAGCTTGAGCAATTCAATACCCACGAAAGCGATGCGCGAATGCTGCGAACGCACAAAGGGCCTCGGGTCGGGTACAACGTGCAGACAGCCGTGGACGCTGAGCACTGCATGATCATGCACCATGAAGTGACTCAGGACAGCGATGATCGCAAGCAACTTGAACCAATGGCCAAGGCCGCCAAGGAACAACTTTCGCAAGATGAACTGACGGTCACCGCGGATGCGGGCTACTCCAATGGGAACAGCGAATGCAGGCGCATCCCGAAATGATGGTCAGCCGAAGATCCATCGTCGAGCATCCCTTCGGCAACCTTAAACAGTGGTTATTTGGCAACGCTCGCTTCTTGCTGCGACAGCTTGAGGGCACGAGGGCTGAAATGGCCCTGGCGGTGAACGCCTATAACCTGAAAAGAGCGATTAACGTGCTGGGCGCACGTCAGTTGATGGCGTTGATGGGCTGAAAAGCCTTTTTTCGTCTGCTGTGAGCACAAAAGCAAACGCCCCGAACAAGTCGGGGCGTTTGCTGGAACCACCATCAGTGTGTTTTCACACAGCCTGATCGAGCGGGTTTTTTTTCGGCTGCTAAAAACCGCCAGAGCCTTTGTTCGCGGGTTTTTATGCGTTAGCGCATCTGTAACAAGTAAATAAATGCGGTAATGCATTGACTGTATATGCATCAATGCATATTCTTTGTCTCAAGCCGCTCAACAAAGCAGCTCGAAACGAAGTTCTTGGTTTCACCACAAAGGCAGCGATGAACCGGCCTCAACGGTTCAGAGGGTTGGCAACTGACCCGGGTGTGCAGCGTAAAGCACCAGAAGCAGTTATCCGGCGGGCAGGGACCGCGGTCGGAAAAACAATCGGAATGGACTCGTACCGCGCCAGTAGCGCCGAAAGGTCAACACAGGACCGCATTATTGAAAAGCCCGGCCATCGCCGTAATGCTGTTCACTTAAGCATTTGAGTCAAAGCCGGGCTTATCCGAAAATCCGATGCCAGACCTCTGGCATCGGATTTTTTATGTCTGTTCAACAGGACCTGGTCGACCTCGGCGACCTTTTCAACTTCTGCGACCTGAGCACCTTTACCCAAAATATTCGCATTGAATGGGTAGCGTCTGCGCTGGATCTTTCCAGTCAGGCCACCATTCGCCGACGTCGCCTGCCCGTTGATCAAGTGCTTTGGCTGGTACTCGGCATGGCGCTGTTTCGTGACGAGCCGGTTCACGAGGTGGCCAGACGTTTGAACATTTGCGCCCAAGGCCTGGCCTCCGACCACCTGTTGCCCGTAGCGGTGTAACCGAAGCTCGCAAGCGGCTTGGCGCTGATCCCGTTGAGTGGTTGTTCCGCAAGACAGGCACCCAATGGGGCGCGAAGCGCTATGGCGATGACGCCTGGAATGACCTGCAGGTGTTCGCGGTGGACGGTGCCCTCTTGCGCACCCCGGATACGCCCGAGCTTCGGCATCACTTTGGGTCGGGAAATACCGCCACCGACCGCCAGACACCGTTTCCCATGATGCGGCTGGTGGCGCTGATGAATGTGCGTTCGCACTTGATCCTGGATGCTCAATTGAACCCTTACCGACGCAGTGAAATGCGCTTGCGCGAACACCCAAAAGAAACGCCAGATAGCAGATTGTGCCTGCAAGCCAGCCAAGGCCCTCACTGCTCGCGCGAGCGGTGCGGTGCGGTGCGGTGCCTAGCAGAAAATCAAACGGACTTGCAGATGTTAAAAGAATGCAGATGTGGGAAATGCAAAAGACTTCTCGCCCGTGTGGGTGAGTTTACCGAGCTCCAGATCAAATGCTCCCGATGCGGGACGTTGAATCATGAGAAGGCCACGAGCCTCGAGCCATCGCCTTTGAGCGACATGAAAGCGGAATTATCCGCACCAAATCATTCGACTCAATAGGTATATGTATGGAACTTCCACCAATTATTATTACGGCTCCTGATCCATTTTATCCTGGTCTCAATCAAGGTGGCGGCGGTACTTTGCAAAACCCTGCTATTGCATTTAATCAAATGCAACTAATTAGGAATAATTATTACGTCCAGGGGATGTGGCGGCAGGTCATCGTTAAACTCTGCTCGGAAGCAGAGTTTTACATGAATAAGAGTGGCGGGCAGTTTGCAGAATGGATGGTCGGAGAGGCACTGGGCCGTGATTTGAAGGTTTTGCCTTTTGCGGACAATTATATGTGCGTTAATGGTGTATCCCCTGAGGCTGCATTGTGGTATGCGTACCAGAATCCTCTACTTGTCACTAAGGTAGATGCTGTACAGCAATCAAATCTACTCTCCGCTACAGATTTAGGTCCTGTTTCTGCTTTGGGTCACTTCATTAATGGCAACGGCAGTGGTGTTCAGATGGATATTACCAAGCTCGGATTGACGCCCTCCGTTACCAATATTCCACTTCTGGAGCAGTATTTCGCCTCTATGCCAGTCGGCACGTCTAGTGTGCTTATTGATAAAGTACCCTATGATACTTTTGCGGACTCGTTTAATACTGGCGTGGTTCTTGGGCATATTACTTTGAAAATTGAAGGTACTGCCTCCAAGTCAGAGAGCGGAGCGATCAAATTCAATGGGGAGGCGCGCGCCTATAATGACAAGTACGATGCTAACCAAGGCTCGTTCAGAAACGCTCTTCCAGAGTCCGCCACGACTATCTTGCGCAAAATTCAAGAGGTGACAAACGCTAAGGAGTTTGAAATTGAAATCAAAGGCTCTCTACCGATCAATATTCAGCGGTAGCTGAGTGTTAGTGGTAGATCAGTCAGCCACATGACATCCCTCTAGACATCGTCATGCCAGCAGTAATCTGGCATGACTGATGTTGTGTGTGTTTTTTGTGTGTTTTTTGTGTGTTTTTTTTAAAGTTTTGGTTGGGTTGTTTGACGGGCTCGTTGTAATGCCTCTAATATTGATCATCTCTTTTGGCTTGATTTGATATGGGTGGGTTCTATATGCAGTCTTGGAAACAGTTCTTCATTCTTTTTGGAATCTCGTTATCAGCTTTTTTGTTGTTTGGGTACTCGATTGCCGGAATGCCTGAAAATTCTAATGATTTGACCGACACAAGTGGAGTCCCCGCAGCCTATATGTTTGCGATATTTATTGCGGCTTTTGGAGTTTTCTCTTGGGGTGTTTCATTAGTCGGATTATTCGTTCGTGGGTTTGTGAGCGATGCGCGAGCTAAGCTTAAAACTTTTATTTTCTGTATTACGAATCTTCCTTTGTTTCTAACATCTGCATTTGGGGTTTTCTCGGTTGCAGCATTCTCATACGACTCAATCGTTGGCATATTGGGTGGGGTTTTGTTTTTTTCGATTATGGCCTACCTCTGCTTGATGTTGCTGCCAGTTTCGAAAGTTAAGCGGAACCTGATGTAGCAGGTGTGCCTCTGGATGTCGATTCGATGCAGCAGCGAATGTTGTTACGGCAGGTTGGTACAACGCCACGAAAACGCATATTTATCCAGAATTTTGGAATTCGACGGGACCTCATCGATGCAACAAAGTCCGATGTGAGGAAGTTTTGGTAGACCGCGTGTAAAGACACGCGCCCCTATTCAGGCCTCAGCATTCGCTGGGGCTTTTTCGTTTTCGGCTCGTGAACCGGCTCGTCACGAAACAGCGCCATGCCGAGTACCAGTCAAAGCACTTGATCAGCGGGCAGGCGACGCCGGCGAATGGTGGCCTGACTGGAAAGATCCAGCGCAGACGCTACCCATTCAATGGGAATATTTTGGGTAAAGGTGCTCAGGTCGCAGAAGTTGAAAAGGTCGCCGATGTCGAGCAGGTCTTGTTGAACAGACATAAAAAATCCGATGCCAGAGGTCTGGCATCGGATTTTCGGATAAGCCCGGCTTTGACTCAAATGCTTAAGTGAACAGCATTACGGCCATCGCCGGGCTTTTTGGAATGCCTACCGACCATCAAGCACCTCAAGAAAAAACCGTTTTAAAGAACCACTCATCAATCACTCCCGGAGGCGTGACATGACAAACGAGCAACTAGCGTTGCTGGACATGCCGATCTGGCTCGTCATCGTCCTTGCCCTGGTGGGCGGGGTGTCCGGCGAAATGTGGCGCGCCGACAAGGACGGCGCTCGCGGCTGGTCACTGCTGCGACGCCTGGCCTTGCGTTCCGGGGCCTGCATGGTCTGCGGGGTCTCGGCCATCATGCTGCTGTACGCCGCCGGCATGTCGATCTGGGCGGCGGGGGCGTTTGGCTGCCTGACAGCGATGGCCGGGGCCGACGTTTCCATCGGGCTTTATGAGCGTTGGGCGGCAAAGCGCATTGATGTATGCGATGTGCCCCCGCGTGACACCCATCAGGATCGCTGAAACTCAAGCCCAATGGATGGCGAACAGTGGTGCCGACCGGCATCCGACCTGCAAGGACGCGGGTCTCCGACGGCCAGTGCCGTTCATTCAAACCGAGGACCTCTTATGCCGCTGACTGATGGGCAACTGCTAAAAATCATGCCCGGCGCCCGCGAGCAAGCGAGCGTTTTCATTTCTGCGCTCAATACCGCCATGGCTCGTTTCAACATCAATACCCCGAAACGTATCGCCGTCTTTCTCGCTCAAGTCGGTCATGAGTCCGGGCAGTTGCAATACATGCGTGAACTCGGCAGTGAACAATATCTGGGCAAATACGATACTGGTGCCTTGGCCGCTCGCTTGGGTAACACTCCTGTGCAGGATGGTGATGGTCAAAAGTACCGCGGCCGAGGCCTGATCCAGATAACGGGACGCGACAACTACCGCCAATGCAGTCTTGGACTGTTCGGCGATGATCGCTTGCTGTTTATTCCGCAACTGTTGGAAAAACCCCAATGGGCCGCCGAGTCAGCCGCCTGGTTCTGGGCGCAGAACGGCCTTAACGAACTCGCCGATCACGACCAGTTCAACAGCATCACCCGGCGCATCAATGGCGGGCTGAATGGCTTGCAGGATCGCCTGCAACTCTGGGCACGGGCGAGGGCTGTGCTGTGCCAGTCTTCGGTCTGATCTCTTGGCGGCTTTGGGCGGGACTTGCCCCGGCGCATGCTCAACGAATTGCCGCCATCACCGACGCAGTGGACCCCCGGCAGGCTTGTCAGGCCTATATCAGAGCCCTTGCGCCCTCACATTTTGATTGATCCTGCGCCTTGCAAGCGCGATACGCTCGTGTACGGTAGTTCTCATTCGCTTCCGCTCGCTCAGGAGATGACCGTGAAAGAAATCACCCAACTGGCCGCTGAACTGGGCCGACGCTTGCAGGTGCTCAACGCCCATGTCACGGCCGCCGAGTCCTGCACGGGCGGGGGGATCAGCGAGGCGATCACGCGTATTCCGGGGAGTTCGGCGTGGTTCGAGGCTGGCTATGTCACCTACTCCAACCGACAGAAAACCCAGCAACTGAACGTGCCGGTCGAGTTGTTTTCGACGGTGGGGGCGGTCAGTCGCGAGGTGGTCGAGGCAATGGTCCGCGGCGCCCAGGAACAGAGCCGGGCGCATTTTGCCGTGGCGGTCAGCGGCGTGGCGGGGCCGGATGGCGGCTCTGCGAGCAAGCCGGTGGGCACGGTCTGGCTGGCCTGGGGCGTCGGTGAGCAGGTGTTCAGCGAGGTGCAGCACTTCCCTGGCAACCGCGATGAAGTCCGCCGACAAACGGTGAAGGCCGCGCTAGAGGGGCTGCTGCGACATGCCGCCACAGAAATCTCAAATCAGGGGTAGGCGATCCTGAATCGCTGTGGAATAATACTGGCTACTTATACAGGTGTTGGCCGTCAGGCCTTATTGATTACGTGAGGACTTTAATGGACGACAACAAGAAGAAAGCCTTGGCTGCGGCCCTGGGTCAGATCGAACGTCAATTCGGCAAGGGTGCCGTAATGCGTATGGGCGATCAGGACCGTCAGGCGATCCCGGCTATTTCCACTGGCTCTCTGGGTCTGGACATCGCGCTCGGCATTGGCGGCCTGCCAAAAGGCCGTATCGTTGAAATCTACGGTCCTGAATCTTCCGGTAAAACCACACTGACACTGTCCGTGATCGCCCAGGCTCAAAAAGCCGGTGCGACCTGCGCATTCGTCGATGCCGAACACGCCCTTGATCCTGAGTATGCCGGCAAACTGGGCGTCAACGTCGACGACCTGCTGGTTTCGCAGCCGGACACCGGTGAGCAAGCCCTGGAAATCACCGACATGCTGGTGCGTTCCAACGCCGTTGACGTGATCATCGTCGACTCCGTGGCCGCTCTGGTGCCAAAGGCAGAAATCGAAGGCGAAATGGGCGACATGCACGTCGGCCTGCAAGCCCGTCTGATGTCCCAGGCACTGCGTAAAATCACCGGTAACATCAAGAACGCCAACTGCCTGGTGATCTTCATCAACCAGATCCGTATGAAAATCGGCGTGATGTTCGGCAGCCCGGAAACCACCACCGGTGGTAACGCGCTGAAGTTCTACGCTTCGGTTCGTCTGGACATCCGTCGTACTGGCGCGGTGAAAGAAGGTGATGAAGTCGTCGGCAGTGAAACCCGCGTCAAAGTCGTGAAGAACAAAGTGGCTTCGCCGTTCCGTCAGGCCGAGTTCCAGATTCTTTACGGCAAAGGCATCTATCTCAATGGCGAGATGATCGACCTGGGCGTGCTGCACGGTTTCGTCGAGAAGTCCGGTGCCTGGTATGCCTATGAAGGCACCAAGATCGGTCAGGGCAAGGCCAACTCGGCCAAGTTTCTGGCAGACAATCCGGAAATCGCCGCCAAGCTTGAGAAGCAGCTGCGTGACAAGTTGCTGACCCCGGCTCCGGACGTCAAAGCATCGCCAGTCAAAGAGACTGCTGATGACCTGGCTGATGCTGATATCTGATTGATCCGATGACCGCCGTACTCGATACACTCGTCGCTGTGCGGCGAACCGCAATGGACCTGCTCGCACGACGCGAGCACGGTCGAGTCGAGCTGACGCGTAAACTGCGTCAGCGCGGCGCCCTCCCAGAGATGATCGACACAGCACTCGACCGTTTGACGGAAGAGGGCTTGCTGTCCGAATCCCGTTACCTCGAAAGCTTTGTTTCCTACCGCGCTCGTTCCGGTTACGGCCCTTTGCGTATTCGCGAGGAGCTGGGTCAGCGCGGCCTGCAACGTGCCGATATCGAACTCGCGTTACGTGAGAGCGGCATCAACTGGCAGGAGCAGTTGGAGGATACCTGGCGGCGTAAATTTTCCGGGCATCTGCCGATAGACGCTCGGGAGCGTGCCAAGCAAGGGCGCTTCCTGAGTTATCGGGGATACTCCATGGAGATGATCAGCCGCTTGTTCAGTGGCCGGGGAATGGATGATTGATAAAAAATGGCCCGCTATTTCGATAGCGGGCCATTTTTTTGGTTCTTCACGGATTACCGGGAAAGACGCTCTTGATCTTCATGAAAAAGAATTCGCTATCCCGGTAACCG
>NZ_JBWKNG010000035.1:0-52961 GCF_059415465.1 Pseudomonas sp. GW821-FHT10C09 | reverse complement strand
TCGAAACCTGCATAACTCTTTGTTTACCAAGGAGTTTTCCGTTTCGACTGCGCCGGAAGTGGGGCGAATTATAGACACCCAGAATCTGCCGTCAACCTTTAATTACGCCTTTCGTACAGATGGTGCCTTTTTAGCCACTAAACGCGGGATTCGACGGGCAACCGCCGGTATACGCGTCACTAATAGCAACGCCCCTATAGAGGCATACACCGCCCACTCCTTCAGATCGGCGCGAACGATCCACAACATATGCAGCAACCCAAGCCCGAGAATCACATACACCAGGCGATGCAGCTTCTTCCAGCGCGCCCCCAAACGCCGCTGACTGTAGCGATTGGAAGTCACCGCCAACGCCAGCAAACATAGAAAGCCCAATGTGCCGACAATAATGTACGGCCGCTTGCGCAACTCAACTCCCAGCTGCGACCAGTCAAACCCGAGAATGAACGCCGTATAGCCACTTAAATGCAGAACCACATACGCGAAGCACCACAACCCCAACTGCCTGCGCACAGCAATCCATCCCGCCCACCCGGTGAGCTTTTGCAAAGGCGTCATGCTGAGTGTGATGAGTAGTAGAACAAGAGTACCCAACCCCAATCGATCGACCAGCACCTTGCCCGGATCAGGTCCCAACACATCTGCCCAGGCCTGATACAACCAAAGCAGCGGCCACACCGCTATCACGATGAAGACGCCAATACGCCAAACCGGAAATCGCATCAGTAGTTCTTCCGCAGATCGAGCCCTGTATAGAGAGAGGCAACTTCATCGGAGTAGCCATTGAACATCTGCGTGTCCCGCACATTGGGCTTGAACAGACCACTTGGCAATCGACGCTCCCGCGCCTGAGTCCAGCGCGGGTGATCTACCGTAGGATTCACGTTCGCATAAAAACCATACTCATCTGCAGCAATGCTCTGCCAGGTGGTCTTCGGCTGCTCGCTGACCAGGCTGATGCGCACAATGGATTTGATGCTCTTGAAGCCGTACTTCCAGGGCACCACCAGACGCAGCGGAGCGCCATTCTGATTAGGCAGTTCACGCCCGTACATGCCCACCGCAAGAATCGCCAAAGGATTCATCGCTTCATCCAGACGCAGCCCTTCTACATATGGCCAGTCGATCAAGGCGAACCCGGAACGCTGCCCCGGCATACTCTTGGGATCTTCCAGGGTTTCGAAACGAATGTACTTTGCCTTCGAGGTCGGCTCGACTTCCTTGAGCAACGCCGAGATAGGAAAGCCGATCCACGGAATGACCATCGACCAGGCCTCAACACAGCGGAGACGATAGATCCGCTCCTCCAGCTGATAAGGCTTCATGAAGTCTTCCAGCGCATATCGCCCCGGCTTACCCACCTCGCCATCCACTACCACGCTCCACGGTTCGGTCTTTAGCGCGCTTGCGTTGGCAGCAGGGTCGCCTTTATCAGTGCCGAACTCATAGAAGTTGTTGTAGTGGGTTGCGTCCTTGAACGGCGTGATCGCTTCGTCCTTGACGTTGACCGCCCCCCATTTAGTAGAAGGAAGCTTTTCGGAAAACCAGGAAGGCGCCTTGCCAGGCTCGACATCGGCATAGCGCGCAGCTTCTTCGGCACTGGCCCAGCGCGGCAGGCTACTGACAGCCAAACCAGCAACGGCAGCGCCGAGAACACTACGACGGGATAGATAGAAGGATTCAGGCGTGATGTCCGACTCATGGCAGTCAGACGCTTGGGGGACTTTGATCAGCATGGCAACTCCGCAGCATTGGAGAACAGTTGCACCAATAGACTGCGGAGTATGAGGGAAATTACATCACTCGGCGTTTTTGTGCCGACGAAGACGCAACAGGTATTGCACCGGGCCGGAGGCCGCATAGGCGAGGAAAACCAGCAGCAGAATGCGTGGCGGATCACTGAAGACCACGGCAAACACCAGCACCACCGCAAGAATCGCCACGAAAGGTACGCGCCCTTTCAAGTCCAGCTCCTTGAAGCTGTTGTACTTGATGTTGCTGACCATCAGCATGCCGGCCGCCGCCACCATCAGTGCGACCAGGAAAGACATCTTCGATCCCTGGATTCCGTAGTCGCTGAACGCCCAGACGATCCCCGCGACCACACCCGCCGCTGCCGGACTGGCCAGGCCGATGAAGTAGCGTTTGTCTGCGGTGCCAACCTGAGTGTTGAAGCGCGCCAGACGCAGCGCAGCGCCAGCCACATAGATGAAGGCGACCATCCAGCCGACCTTGCCCATATCACCCAAGGCCCAGCCAAACGCCAACAATGCCGGCGCGACACCAAAGGCGACCATGTCCGACAACGAGTCGTACTCGGCACCAAAAGCGCTTTGGGTATTGGTCATGCGCGCCACGCGGCCATCGAGACCGTCGAGCACCATTGCTACGAAGATCGCGATCGCGGCGAAAGCAAAGTACTTGCTCGCATTGACCGAATCACCAGCACTCAAGGCCGCCTGGGCACTCATCGAGTTGATGATGGAATAAAACCCTGCGAACAGGTTCGCAGTGGTGAACAGATTCGGCAGAAGATAGATACCACGATGCCGGACTTTGCGGCCTTCGGCGTCATGCCCTTCCTCGATGTGTTCATCGATGGGCAGCAGGCTTTCGGCGTCAGAAGCCTGGTTTGGCTCTTCGGGGCGTTCGCTCATGGACATTACCTTGCAACAGGATGGAAAGTTTTCGACAGGTGTCTGGGACGACGGTTCGGCCACAAACGATGCAGCTTTATACCAGAAGCGGCGTTCCAAACGAAAAAACGCGGCCTAGGCCGCGTTTTCCGTACAAGGACGTGACTTAGTTTTTGGCTTTGTCGACGATCTTGTTGGCACCGATCCACGGCATCATGGAGCGCAGTTGCTCGCCGATGATCTCGATACCGTGAGCGGCGTTGTTACGACGCTTGGCGGTCATCGAAGGATAGCCGGTTGCACCTTCGCTGATGAACATCTTGGCGTATTCGCCGTCCTGAATACGTTTCAGGGCGTTGCGCATGGCCTGACGGGATTCGGCGTTGATCACTTCCGGACCGGTCACGTACTCGCCGTACTCAGCGTTGTTGGAGATCGAGTAGTTCATGTTGGCGATACCGCCTTCGTACATGAGGTCAACGATCAGTTTCAGTTCGTGCAGGCACTCGAAGTAGGCCATTTCTGGCGCGTAGCCAGCTTCAACCAGGGTTTCGAAACCGGCTTTGACCAGTTCAACGGTACCGCCGCACAGAACGGCTTGTTCGCCGAACAGGTCGGTTTCGGTCTCGTCCTTGAAGGTGGTTTCGATGATGCCGGTACGACCGCCACCAACGCCAGCGGCGTAGGACAGTGCAACGTTTTTGGCGTTGCCGGAAGCATCCTGGTAGATAGCGATCAGGTCAGGGATACCGCCGCCTTTGACGAACTCGGAACGCACGGTGTGGCCCGGTGCTTTCGGCGCGATCATGATCACGTCGAGGTCAGCGCGCGGAACAACCTGGTTGTAGTGGATCGCGAAGCCGTGGGAGAAGGCCAGGGTGGCGCCTTTCTTGATGTTCGGCTCGATTTCGTTCTTGTACAGGGCAGACTGGAACTCGTCCGGGGTCAGGATCATGACCAGGTCGGCAGCTGCAACAGCGGAAGCAACGTCGGTCACTTTCAGGCCGTGAGCTTCGGCTTTGGCAACGGTAGCCGAACCTTTACGCAGGCCAACGGTAACGTCAACGCCGGAGTCTTTCAGGTTGCACGCTTGAGCGTGACCCTGGGAACCGTAACCGATGATGGCAACTTTCTTGCCCTGGATGATGGACAGGTCGCAGTCTTTTTCGTAATAAACTTTCATGAAATTCCCCTATATATCCAGGCCGTTCAGGCCATTCACTAATTTGGTTTAGATGCTGAGTACTTTGTCGCCGCGTGCAATACCGGTTACGCCGCTACGGACGGTTTCCAGAATCGACGCAGTGCCAATGGACTGAATGAAGCTGTCGAGCTTGTCGCTGGTACCGGTCAGTTGAACGGTATACACGCTAGCGCTGACATCGACGATCTGCCCACGGTAAATATCGGTGGTGCGTTTGATCTCGGCGCGCTGGGCGCCGGTGGCCTTGACCTTGACCAGCATCAGTTCGCGCTCGATGTGAGCACTCTCCGACAGGTCGACCAGTTTGACCACTTCGATCAACTTGTTCAGGTTCTTGGTGATCTGCTCGATCACTTCATCATGGCCAACCGTGGTCAGCGTCAGACGCGACAGGGTCGGGTCCTCGGTTGGCGCCACGGTCAGGCTTTCGATGTTGTAGTTGCGCTGCGAGAACAGGCCGACTACACGAGACAGAGCGCCCGGTTCGTTTTCCAGAAGCAAGGAAATAATGTGTCGCATGATTAAGTACGCTCCGTCTTGCTCAGCCACATATCGCGCATGGAGCCGTCTTTGATCTGCATCGGATAGACGTGCTCACTGGTGTCGACCGAAACATCGATGATCACCAAACGATCCTTCATGGCGAACGCTTCTTCCATCTGCGACTTCAAGTCTTTCGAGTCGGTGATGCGCACGCCAACGTGACCATAGGCTTCAGCCAGCTTGACGAAGTCAGGCAGCGATTCCATGTACGAGTGCGAGTGACGGCTGCCGTAACTCATGTCTTGCCACTGGCGAACCATACCCAGAACACCGTTGTTCAGGATGACGATTTTGACCGGCAAGCCATATTGCAGACAGGTGGACAGTTCCTGAATGTTCATCTGGATGCTGCCCTCGCCCGTCACGCAGACGACGTCGGCATCCGGGAAGCTCAACTTGATGCCCATGGCCGCCGGAAAACCGAAGCCCATGGTGCCCAGGCCACCGGAGTTGATCCAGCGATTAGGCTTGTTGAACTTGTAGTACTGCGCGGCGAACATCTGGTGCTGGCCCACGTCCGAAGCGACATAAGCATCGCCCTTGGTGACTTCGCACAGGGTTTCAATCACCGTCTGCGGTTTGATGACGCTGCCGTCGCCCTTGTCGTAAGGGAACAGGCCACGATCACCGCGCCACTCATCAACTTGCTTCCACCAGCTGGCAACGGACTCCTTGTTCGGGGTCTCGCCGATTTCCTTGAGGATCGCGACCATTTCGGTCAGGACGCTCTCGACCGGGCCGACGATAGGTACGTCTGCCTTGATGGTCTTGGAGATCGAAGCCGGATCGATGTCGATGTGAATGATCTTGGCATTCGGGCAGAACTTCGCCGGGCCGTTGATCACACGGTCATCGAAACGCGCGCCGACCGCAAGGATCACGTCGGCGTGGTGCATCGCCAGGTTTGCGGTGTAGCTGCCGTGCATGCCGAGCATGCCGATGAACTGACGGTCGGTGCCAGGGTAGGCACCCAGGCCCATCAGGGTATTGGTCACTGGCAGGTTGAGCATCTTCGCCAATTCGGTCAGCGGCGCGGAGCCACCACCCAGAATCACGCCGCCGCCGGCGTACATCACCGGACGCTTGGCCGCCAGGAGCATTTCTGCCGCCTTGCGGATTTGCCCGGAGTGACCGCGAACGGCCGGGCTGTAAGAACGCAGCTTGGCTTTTTTCGGGAAGATGTATTCGTACTTCTCGGCCGGGTTGGTCATGTCTTTCGGGATATCGACAACGACCGGGCCCGGACGACCGGATTGCGCCAGGTAGAACGCTTTCTTCATGACTTCCGGGATTTCCGACGCGTGCTTGATCATGAAGCTGTGCTTCACGATCGGCCGGGAGATACCGATCATGTCGGTTTCCTGGAACGCATCGGTGCCGACCATGCTGCTAGGCACCTGGCCGGAAATGACCACCATCGGAATCGAGTCCATGTAGGCGGTGGCAATACCGGTGATGGCGTTTGTTGCGCCAGGACCGGAAGTCACCAGTACCACACCGGCTTTACCGGTGGCACGGGCATAGCCGTCAGCCATATGGGTAGCCGCTTGTTCGTGACGAACCAGGATGTGGGTCACTTCCGGTTCTTTGAACAGGGCATCGTAAACATGAAGAAGAGCACCACCCGGGTACCCGTAGATATATTTGACGCCTTCGTCACGCAAGAAGCGGACGAGCATCTCACCGCCAGATAAAAGCTCCACGTTGTTCACCTCTAAAACGCCAGAATACCGCCCACATAAACGGGGACGGGTCTTAATAGGTTTACTTCTCAGCAGAGCATGAGCGACGGTGGTCGCCGACTACGTCAGCACTGACTGAGCAAGTATTGGGATCGTCCCAAGTGTTGCGGGCCTTTCCCACCCAGCGCGAGGTAACGCGTTGCGGGTGTAACAGGTCGGCGCGGATGTGCGCCTCATGATCTGCTGAGTGGGTCTGCTTCTGGCAGTCCCTCTACAGCGGACTTTGGATTCTTCTGTTTCGTCCCCTGCAAGTCAAGTCGTCTATGTGCTTTATTGAAGTAAGCACATGAGAAAGCAAGAAAAAATCGCCAAACCGCGACTGTGTTAGCTTCGATTGCGCAACTCATGACAAGGAAATGGCATGCGAACGATCTTCTTCATGGTCAGCCTGCTGATCAGCCCTTTGTGCACGGCCGCCCAGATCTACAAATGGGTCGATGCCCAGGGCGTGACTCACTTCGACGCACAACCACCCCAAGGCCAGCAAGCCACCACCGTGGTGACGCCCTCCTCTTCTGTGAGCCAACCGGCCCCGTTGCCCGGCAGTAAAACCATCGGCAATCAGCAGGACATCGACAACACGGTGAAAAAGCAGGTCGCCGAGCAGCAGGCTCAGCTCAAGGCATTTTGCGTGCAGGCGCGCACGAATCTGGCGCAATTGCAGAACAATCCGCGACTTCGGGAGGATGTGGAGGGCGAAATGCGTCGCCTGACCGATCAACAACGTCAGGAACGCATCAGCGAAACGCAGAAACAGATTGCGCAGAACTGCCAGTAGGCACTGGCAGTTTCCGATTCAGCGGGAGGCGGTGATCAGCAGATCGAACTCTTTGAGCAGCACTTGCAGCTGACGATCCCGGCCCTGGACATCACGGCCGGCGAAGACCATTTCGGCCATCTCCTGAATCCCGGAGACGGCGGGCAACGGCAGGTCCTGCTCGAGGATCAGCTTCATCCGGGGCAGGAAGATCCATTGCAGCCACTGCTCGAAATCCAGCGTGTCGACCGAAAACGGCTCGACGCTGGAAAGCGCTTCAGCGGAGGGCGAGACTTCATCCCACCACCCCTGAACCCGCAGTTCACGTTCAATCAGCAACAACTGCTCGGCAATCTTCGGGAAGCGCGCGTCCATCACAGCGAAACCTTGGCCTTCTGACGGGCCAATGCTGCGCCGGCAGAATCACCTTGCTTCTCGCGTGCCTGGGCAATCAATTCCCACAGGCTGGCCTGAAGGTCCGGACGGCCATTGGCGAACGTCAGGCCCCGACGAGCGAATTGTTCAGCCTGCGGTGCATCGCCTTGGGCCATACGCACTTGAGCCAGACGATAAAGCACTTGCGGCTCACGCGGTGCAACGCGCTGAGCGCGTTCCAGGCTGGACGAAGCACCGTTGAGGTCGCCGCTCGCCTGTTGCTGTTGAGCCGTGGTCAACAGCGCCAGCACCGGACCATCCAGTTGCTCGTCGGCGGACAGACCGCCGGCGTTGGCCGATGGAATCCCGCTCGGCGTCGACGGCATGCTGTAGCTGCCCTGATTGATCGGTGCCGACTGGACCGGCGAGGTATCGATCGGCCCCGGTGTGATCGGGCCTGGTGTGATCGGCGAGGTGCTGATCGGTGCCGAGGCGACAGCGCCACCACCCGGAACCATCACCACCACACCGGTATCGCCTTGCGGGATCGCCTGGGTTTGCGATTGAGCTTGCGCAGGACGCTTCACGGTCGACTTGCGGAAACCGCCATTCGCCGAAATCCGCTCACTGTTGGACACAGCCGTGCCGGAATCTTCAACCGGAATCGAACCGCGTTGTACGGTGGAGCAACCGCTGAGCAACGCCACGGCGGCAACCGCTGGAATCAACCACTTGTTCACGTAAATCCCTCTTTGCTTAATTCATCCAGCCCTTGACCCAATCCATCACGGTTTCGCCGGAAGCAGGGCTTTCGCCACCGCAAGCCGCACCGGGAGGTGGTTCGCTGCCGCGAATATACGGCATCTGTACGGCGCCTGGGCAGTTGGCGTCGGAGCCTTGTCCGGTACGCGAATCGACCCAGGCCTGAACAACATTATCCGGCTGTGGCATGTCCAGCGGCAGCGGATCGGCTTTGCGCATGAAGCTGGTCCAGACCTGCAACGCACCGGTAGCGCCGGTGAACGGCGTCTTGCCGTTGTCATCGCGACCCAGCCACACCACCGCCAGCAAGTCCTGACTGAAACCGGCGAACCAGCTGTCTCGGGAATCGTTACTGGTACCGGTCTTGCCGGCCAGGGTCAGGGTTTTCGGCAACACGTTGTAAACCGAGCTGCCGGTACCTTCACGCATGACCCGTTGCATGGCGCTCTGGATCAGGTAAATCGAGGCAGGATCAAAACGCTGCTCGATCTGGAACGGATAACGCTTGAGCGGCTCGCCCTCGGCGGTCAAAACGCTACGAATCCCGCGCATCGGCGTGTTGAAACCACCGTTGGCCAGCGTCTGGTACATGGTCGCCACTTCAATCGGCGTCATGCCGCCTGCGCCCAGCAACATCGATGGGAACGCCGGGAATTCACGAGTCACGCCCAGGCGAGCCAGGGTCTTGAGGACATTCGGTACACCCAATGCCAAGCCGAGACGCGAGGTCGACAGGTTGTAGGAATGCGCCAGCCCCTGATACAGGAACACCGTACCGTGGGAACGGCGATCGTAGTTCTGCGGTTTCCAGACCTGACCGTCAGCGCCTTTGATCGAGAAGGCTTCGTCCGACAGCCAACTGGTCAAGGTGTACTGACTCGGTTTCTCAAGCGCCGTCAGATAAACCGCCGGCTTGATCAACGAACCGATGGGGCGTACCGCATCCAGCGCACGGTTGAAGCCGGCGAAACTCGCCTGGCGACTGCCGATCATGGCCTGGACCTCACCGGTTTCCGGGTTGGTCACGACCATGGCCGCCTCAACATCATCGGAACCCTTTCGACCCGACAGGCGCTTGAAGGTGTCGTTGACGGAAGCTTCGGCTTTCATCTGCAAAATCGGGTCGAAGCTGGTGAAGATCCGCAGGCCTTCTTCGGTCAAGTCTTCGTCACGGTAGTCTTCGCGCAACTGGCGTTTAACCAGATCGAGGAAACCCGGGAACGAGCTGTCGGCCAATTTCCCGCGCGTCGTCACACCCAGTGGCATTTTCTTCGCCGCGGCAACTTGCTCGGCGGTGGCGACGCCCTGCTGCTCAAGGACATCGAGCACCAGGTTGCGTCGCTCAAGCGCCCGCTCGGGATTGCGGCGCGGGTTGTAGTAGGACGGCCCTTTGACCATCCCCACCAGCAAGGCAACCTGATGCAATTTCAGTTCGGACAATGGCTGCGCGAAGAAGAACTGGCTGGCCAGACCGAAACCGTGCACCGCGCGCTGGCCGTCCTGACCGACGAACACTTCGTTGAGGTAAGCCTCAAGAATTTCCCGCTTGTCGTAATGCAGCTCAAGCAACATTGCCATCATGGCTTCGGTGAGTTTGCGGGTCAGGCTGCGTTCGCTGGTCAGGTAGAAGTTCTTGACCAACTGTTGCGTCAGCGTACTGCCGCCCTGGGTCATCTTGCCGCCAGAGGTGTTGACGTAGACCGCACGGGCAATCGACTTCGGCGACACACCCCAGTGGCTATAGAAATCCCGGTCTTCCACAGCGACCAGGGTCTCCAGCAGATACGGCGGCACCTGATCGATTTTGATCAGGATGCGGTCTTCAAGATTTTTCGGGTAAATCCCGCCGATCAGCATCGGCTCAAGGCGCACCACCGACAGCTTCGAACCGTTGGTCGCCGAAAGCTCGGCGACATAGTCGCCGGAGAAACGCACGCGCACAGGCTGGGGCTTTTCCAGGCCTTCATAAAACTGGAAGCCACGGGTATTCAAATCAACGGTGTTGCCGTTGACCGACGCAGCGCCGGGGCCGTTACTTACGCTTTCGCGTCGGTAGCCCAAGGCGTCGAGCTCGGTGAGGAAGTCATCCTTGCTCAGCTTCTGGCCGGTAAACAGCTCCAGCGGGCGCGCATACACCTTGGCCGGGATCGTCCAGCGCTTGCCGGAGAATTTTTCCTGGACGATAGCGTCGAGGTAAACCGCGAATCCGGCGAGCACCACGAGGCCGACCAGACTGAGTTTAAGGGCCCAGCCCAGCCAAGGGTGCAAGCCCCTGGAAGGTGGTTTTTTTGGAGTGCGGGGGGATCGAGTACGAGTCATGGCGGCGGATTATACGCACTTTATTCATACTCAACAGGCGCCCTCCGAGGTTTGCGTCAGGCGGACTTGCGGCCATAATGGCGGCCTTGAATTTTTCCCAGTCTTTGAAGGATCGCCTGTGAGCCAGTCCCTGATCGCCGCTCTGCAAAACCCGGCCCTCTACCCGCATCCGGTAGACGGGTTCCAGGTCATCGAAACCCATATTTCCTGGGTCATCCTCACAGGTCCCTTTGCTTATAAAGTGAAGAAGCCGGTGAATTTCGGCTTCCTCGACTTCACCAGCCTCGACGCCCGCGAGCACTTCTGCGGCGAAGAACTGCGCTTGAACCAGCGCCTGACCAACGATTTGTATCTGGAAGTGTTGCCAATCACCGGCAGCGCCGAAGCCCCTCAATTCGGTGGCGATGGCCCGGTCGTCGATTTCGCCCTGAAAATGCGTCAATTCCCACAAAGCCAATTGCTCAGCACCTTGCAGGCCAATGGCGAACTGACTACCGCGCACATTGACGAGATGGCCGCGCAGATCGCTCAATTCCATCTCACCGCACCGAAAGTGCCAGCCGAACACGAAGCCGGCACCCCGGACAGCGTGATGGCGCCGGTACGCCAGAACTTTGAGCAGATCCGCCCGTTCCTCAGTGACAAGGCCGATCTTGTGCAACTCGACGCCCTGCAAGCCTGGGCCGAAAGCAGCTTCGAACGCCTCAAGCCACTGTTCGCCCAGCGCAAGGCCGAAGGCTTCATTCGTGAATGCCACGGTGATATCCACTTGGGTAACGCTACCGTGATCGATGGCAAGGTCGTGATCTTCGACTGCATCGAATTCAACGAACCGTTCCGTTTCACCGACGTCTATGCCGATACCGGTTTCCTGGCGATGGACCTGGAAGACCGCGGTTTGAAATGCCTCGCGCGCCGCTTCGTCAGCCAATACCTGGAGCTGACCGGCGACTATCAAGGCCTTGAACTGCTGAACTTCTACAAAGCCTACCGCGCACTGGTTCGCGCCAAGGTCAGCCTGTTCAGCATGCCCGCCGAAGCCGATCCGGTGCAGCGCGCCACGACCCTGCGCCAGTACCGCAACTACGCCAACCTGGCGGAAAGCTACAGCACCATTCCTTCGCGCTTCATGGCGATCACCCACGGCGTGTCCGCTGTTGGTAAAAGCCACGTGGCCATGCGTCTGGTCGAAGCACTGGGCGCCATTCGCCTGCGCTCGGATGTCGAACGCAAACGTCTGTTCGGTGAACAAACCGTCGCGAATGATCCGCAGGCCGGCATTTATAACGCGGACGCCACTGCCGCCACCTACAGCCGCCTGCATGAAATCGCCGGGATCATCCTGCGAGCCGGTTTCCCGGTGGTGATCGACGCCACTTACCTCAAGCGCGACCAGCGAGACGGCGCGGCGAAAATCGCCGAGGCCACCGGTGCGCCGTTCCTGATCCTCGATTGCCATGCGCCGCAAGCCGTTATCGAGAGCTGGCTGGCCCTGCGTCAGGCAGACAAAAAGGATCCGTCCGACGCCAACCTGGCCGTTATCGAAGCCCAGCAAGCCAATCGTGAAGCGCTGACGCCAGCCGAGATTCTGTGCAGCAAACGCGTCCAGACCAACGAAAGCGGGACCCTCGACACCGTCGTTGCGCAAATCCGCCAACGCATGCCAAGCCTGTAAAAACTATTTCAGCCGTGAAGCCTTCCCTGGCTTCACGGCTGTCAAATAGTGGCACTATACTGGCGTCATAAAACCATCAGGTGATGCGACATGAGCCAGCCCAAACTTCTCGACACCCCGCTGTATGCCTTGCTGCACAAAGACGACATCGCAGGATTCAACAATGAGCGGCCCAAAGACGGACCTATCGATATGGTTGGTGGTGATTTCCGGGGCTTGGACTTGCGTGAACTGAATGCCGATGGCGTCGACTTCACCGATGCTTATTTCCGCTCCGCCGATTTGCGCGGCATCGATTTCCGCAGCGCATCGCTGGAAGGCGCCAGCCTGGCTCACGCACAGATCTCCGGCGCCTACTTCCCGGCAGAGCTGAGCGCGGACGAGATCCTGATGTCGATGAACTTCGGCACGCGCCTGCGTTACCGCACTCGCTAAAAACGACGCTTCACCCTGACACGTCCAGCGCCCCCGCTTTGCGCTGGATGCCGTGTGATCGCCCGAAAACTGCTTCTGGCGCCCCCCTCCCGACCTGTCGTTGCCTCGTCCTCTTAGAAGCTTTTGCGTCGAAACCGACCAAACAATCACGCTTTTCCTACTGATGGCTACACTCCTGAGAAGCTCGCCCACGCACCGTTCGGCCGTCGCAAGGAGGCTTGATGAATGATGAACTGCAACACCTGAAGAATCTTGGCAAGACGTCGGCGCAGTGGCTGCATGCCGTGGGCATCCACAGCGCCTCGGATTTGCGTCGCCTCGGGGCGGTGGATGCTTATCGGGCCGTGCGTACGCGCGGGTTTCGGGCGTCAAAGGTGTTGTTGTATGCGATCGAAGGTGCACTGATGGATGTGCACTGGAACGACATTCCAGCCGAGCGTAAAGAAGCCTTGAACAAACAGCTGGAGGCGATTTCCTCGCGCCACAAGGCTTGAAATCATTGGCTTTGAACCGAATTGACGAGGCATCTCAAAGAAACTGAAAAACAGCGGTTGACATGGTAATGAGAATCGCTATGATTACCACCAACTGGTCGCGAGACTGGTCGATATTTGAAAAGCCCTTGGTTCGGACTCTCAGATATCTCCTCATCAGGCTAATCACGGTTATTTGACCCGGCTCTTGCCGGGTCTTTTTTTGCCTGTGAGTTTTTGCCTATGAAAGCGCCAGTCGTTACTTGCCGAATTGCTTACGCATCTGTTCGCAGTAATCCTGAGGCGGTGAAGCCTTCGTGTACCAGACGTAATCGGCCATTGCCGCTGTCACCTCGGCCCCCTGCTCTGCCAGCAGCAACACCGTCGGCGCTTGCGCCTGCCTCAGATCCAGCACATGGATTGGCACACCAACGTCCTTGCGCGCGTGGTAGGCACCGGCAAACAGCAATGAAGGCGTCGGAGCCGCCAGCAAAAGCTCGGCCATTCGCCGGTCTCGTTGCTGCTGGACTGCCAGCATGGCGGGCATTTGTGAAGTGGGCAGCAAGCCGCAATGGGAGTCGTTGATCTCTGCCAGCAACTCATCCTTGACCGAAGCCGCATTGGAGCGCGAGCCGCTCAATGCCGGCGGTTTGGCGTAGACCGCACGAACATCGAGGTTGTCCAGATTGGCCGCCAGCAGCGGATAGGGCTGAGTCAGCGCAAAACGCACGATCGGCCCGTAAAGCGCCCAGTCCCACCCTTCCTGCCAAGCCAAAGCCGTCGGCAAGTTGGACGGAGGGGTCGGCGCATGGCGAACATCATCAACCCGTGGCTGTTGATCCGGCGTGAGCATTTCCAGGAGCAAACTGCCTTGTGGCCGTTGCTCACCCAATGACTGCAACAACCACAGTTCCAGCTGATGGTGATCGCGATTGTCATGCTGCTCGCCAACAATGAGCCGAGAAGGCTTGGCCAGTCGCTCAAGCAGCTCCTGCGCCGTCAGGACCTGACCGTTTTGCAGGTCGCGGATTTCACCGTTGACCGGGGGCGGCACCAAAACATGTTGGCAGGCACTCAAGAGCAGTACGGCCAGCAGCAAAATCCCACGCATGTTCACCTCGATGACAGTCTCAGCGGGCGATGATCAGCGGATGCCCACGCTCCGGGTGTTGCTGGACTAACACTTCCAGCCCGAACACCGCTTTGAGCGGCTCGGGTTTCAGGACCTGCTGTGGTGTGTCCAATGCCACCGGACGCCCGCCCTCAAGAAGCAACAGACGATCACAATAACGCGCCGCCAGATTCAGATCATGCAGGATGACCAATACAGCAGCGCCGCGATCGGCAAACTCGCGCACCGCTTGCAGGGTGGTGTGCTGATGCAGCGGGTCGAGCATCGAGGTCGGCTCATCGAGTAATAGCGTCTGCCCCGCCTCACCCGGCCAGAGCTGCGCCAGCACCCGGGCCAGATGCACCCGCTGACGCTCGCCACCGGACAAGGCCAGGTAGCTGCGACCACTCAGGTGGCCGGCATCGGCGGCGTGCAACGCGGCGGCGATAATCTCGTCATCGCGCACTCTCCCGCTTTGATGGGGCAAACGCCCCATCCCCACCACTTCTTCGACGCGAAAGGCAAAGTCCAGGGTCGACACCTGCGGCAGCACCGCCAGTCGCTGCGCGCGCAGCGGTGCGGCCCAGTGACGCAATTCGCGATCATCGAGCCAGACGCTTCCATGGTCACCGTGCAATTCGCCGCACAAGGCACCGAGCAAGGTACTTTTGCCGGCGCCATTGGGGCCGAGCACGCCCAGCACTTCGCCCGGTCGGAGCTCAAGCGTGATGTCCGACAGCACAGTCTTGGTGCCTCGACGGATATGCAGGTTCTGCGTGCGCAACATCAGGCGCGCCTCCGGAGCAACAAGAACAGAAAAAACGGCGCACCGATAAAGGCTGTAACAATGCCGATCGGCAGTTCGGCCGGTGCCAGGGCCAGTCGCGCCACCAGATCGGCAAACAACAGAAGACTGGCACCGGCGAGTACCGAAGCGGGCAATAACACTCGGTGATCAGGACCCGCGAGCAAGCGCACGAGGTGCGGCACCACCAGACCGACAAATCCGATCATCCCCGCCGCCGCCACCGCCGCGCCAACCCCCAGCGCCGTACAGAACACCAATTCGCGCTTGAGCCCTTCGACGTCGATGCCCAGATGACCCGCCTCCGATTCCCCCAGCAACAACGCATTCAGGGCCTTGGCCCGACGCGGCAACCAGAGCGCCACACCCGCGCTGACCAGCAGCAACGGCCACAGCCGCGCGTAACTCGCGCCATTGAGGCTGCCCAGATTCCAGAACGTCAGCGTCCGCAGGGTCGCGTCGTCAGCCAGATAAGTGAACAACCCCACCGCCGAGCCTGCCAGCGCGGTCAATGCGATACCGGCCAACAGCATCGTCGCGACGTTGGTCTGACCGTTGCGTCGACCCAGTCGATACACCAGCGCCGTGACGCCGAGCCCACCCAGAAACGCGCACACCGATAACAGATAAGGCCCAAAGGACTCTGGCAAACCGCCAAACGCCGAGCCGCCAACAATCGCGATAGCGGCACCCAATGCCGCACCGCTGGACACCCCTACCAACCCCGGGTCGGCCAGCGGGTTACGAAACAGGCCCTGCATCGCCACACCGGACAGCGCCAGCACGCCACCCACCGCCAAACCCAGCAAGGTGCGCGGCAGGCGAATTTGCCCGACGATCAATTCGGCTTGCTCCAGCCCGTGCGGCGCAATCGGCAACCCGGCCAGGCGCAATGCGGCGTGCAAGGTGTCGAGCAACGGCAAACTGACCGGCCCCAGCGCCAGCGACAGCCATATCGCCAGCACACACAGAAGGCTCAGGCCAATGAACAACGTACGAGGCTTAACCAGGACGGTCATTGGCCGGCTGTGCCAGGAAAGAATCCGTCAGACAGCTTTTTCAGGCTGTCCGGCAACCGAGGACCGAGCCCGCCCACCAACAACGTCGGATCCAGCTCCATGACCCGTCCATCCTTCGCCGCACGCGTCGAGGACAGCATCGGGTTTTCCTTGAACAACGCGGCGCGCGCCGCCTCTCCCGTCAGCGCCCGGTCGGCAAACACCAGCACCTCGGGATCGAGACTGATCAGAGACTCGACAGAAAACGGTTTGTAGCCGGTATGCGTAGCCAGGTTGTGGCCGCCGGCCTGGCGCAGCATCCAATCGGCGGCGGTGTCCTTGCCAGCAATGAGCGGCTTGCCACCCGCGTGTCCGAGCAGCAACAGCACACCCGGCGATGGTTGCGTCAGCTGCGCCTTGGTCACGCGGACTTTTTGCTGCTCGAGTTGCTCCTGGTAACGCTGGTATGCCTGAACAGCTTGCTCTTCAGCGCCCAGCAGCTTGCCCAGATGCTGCAAGTTGCCCTGCAACGTCGGCAGATCCGGCTGTGCCGAGAACAGCTCGACCTGCACCCCCGCGTTACGAATCTGCGAGAGCACGGGCGGCGGGCCCATTTCTTCGGTGCCGATCAGGATCTGCGGGCGTAAGCTCAAGATGCCTTCCGCCGACAATTGCCGCTGATAGCCAATGCTGGGCAGCGCCTTGAGGCTTTCAGGGTGCTGACTGGTAGTGTCGACGCCGACCAGTTTCGATTCGCCGCCCAGTGCGCTCACCCACTCGGACAACGCGCCACCGGCACTGACCCAACGTTGCAGCAACTCGGCCGCTGCAGCGTGGTGACTGACGAGGAGTCCGACACAGAGCGCAGCAACGCGGGTACTCAGGCGCATAAACAGCTTCCTTAATAGTTTTCCCAGGCATCGAGATGACAGGCCAAGTATCCTCGGCGCCTGGCACCTGCACCCGACGGGCAAGGCGGCCATTTGATAATTGTTTGCATTTGAACGTCAAGCTCGGACATATCTGGTCACGAGACGCAGGACTAGAGGATAGACATGAAGTTTCTTTGTACAGGTGCCGAATTGGCTGACGCCAGCAGTCGCGGTTTCGACATCGACGGGCAGAAGCTCTTCGCCGTACGCCGGGGCGGCCAGGTCTACGTCTACATCAATCGCTGCCCGCACCGTGGCGTCGGCCTGGAATGGACACCGGACAGCTTTCTCGACCCCAGCAACAGCCTGATCCAGTGCGCCACCCACGGCGCACTGTTTCTGATCGAAGACGGCGAGTGCGTTTCGGGCCCCTGCGCCGGTCAATCCCTGACCGCCGTGCCCTGCCGCGAAGATGCGCAAGGCCTCTGGGTCAGCCTTTAACCGTTGAGCAACACGTCCAGACGTCGGTCGACGACCATCTCTTCATGGCTCAAACGCACGCCATAAGCCAGCACCTCGACCCCGCACGCCACCGCCTCACGCAAGGCTGCCGCGTAGGCCGAATCGATTTCTTCTGCAGGACGCACAGCATCGATGCCGGTCAGGTTGACGCAATACAACTGCACCGCACGAATCCCGTCCCGGGCCAGGTGCGCCAACTCGCGCAAATGCTTGGCCCCGCGCTGAGTCACTGCATCGGGAAACGCGGCCACCGACGACCCGTCGAAGCCCAGGGTGACGCTTTTGACCTCTATATAAGCCGGGCCGCTGGGGTATTCCAGGCGAAAGTCTATGCGGCTACTTTCCTGCCCGTAGGCAACTTCGCGCTTCAGTTCAGTAAAACCGTTCAGTTCGCTGATGACACCGGCACGCAGCGCCTCTTCAATCAACCCGTTGGCGCGGGCGGTGTTCACGCAAAACAAGCGCCCTTGCGGGGTTTCGCCGACCTCCCAAGTGCCGGGCAACTTGCGCTTGGGGTCGTTTGAGCGACTGAACCAGACTTGCCCACCTTCGACCTGGCAATTAAGCATCGAGCCGGTGTTGGGACAATGAATGGTCAGCAACTCGCCGCTAACGGTTTCGATATCGGCAAGAAAACGCTTGTAACGACGGATCAGGCGACCTTCTTCGAGGGGAGGATGAAAACGCATCAGCCTTGCCAGCTCTTCAGTCCGCGAGCAATGCGCTCGACCGCTTCCTGCAAGCGCGGCAGGCTTTGGGTGTAGGCAAAACGGACGTGGTGCCCGGCCTGATAGCGCCCGAAATCCAGCCCAGGGGTAATGGCCACGTGTTCGGTTTCGAGGAAATGCCGGCAGAACGCGAAGGCATCTCCGCCGAACTTGCTGATATCGGCGTACAAATAGAATGCGCCTTCCGGTTCCACGGCAATCCCGAAACCCAACTCGCGCAGGGCCGGCAGGAGGAAATCGCGACGACGACCAAATTCGGCACGGCGCTCCTCGAGAATGCTGATGGTCGCTGGCTCAAAGCAGGCCAGAGCAGCGTGCTGAGCCATACTCGGCGCGCTGATGTAGAGGTTTTGCGCAAGTTTTTCCAGTTCACCGACGGCCGCTTCCGGCGCCACCAGCCAGCCGAGACGCCAACCGGTCATGCCGAAATACTTGGAAAAGCTATTCAGCACGAACGCACTGTCATCGACTTCCAGCACGCTGGCGGCATCGGTGCCGTAGGTCAGGCCGTGATAGATCTCGTCCACCACCAGATGGCCGTGACGAATCTTGATAGCCGCAGACAGCCCCGCCAGTTCGTCGCGGGTCAGGATCGTCCCGGTCGGATTGGCCGGGGACGCCACCAATGCACCGACGCTGTCGTGGTCCCAATGCCGGGCGACCAGATCAGGGGTCAGTTGATAACGCACGTCCGGACCGACAGGAACCAGTTGCGCCGCGCCTTCCACCAGGCGCAGGAAGTGTCGGTTGCACGGATAGCCCGGATCCGCCAACAGCCAGTGTTTGCCCGGGTCCACCAACAAGGCGCTGGCCAGCAACAAGGCGCCCGAACCGCCGGGGGTGATGAGGATTCGCTGGGGGTCAATGTTCAACCCGTACCGTTGCTGATAGAACCTGGAAATCGCCTCGCGCAACTCGGGAATGCCCCGTGCGGCGGTGTAACGGGTCTTCCCCGCCGTCAAAGCGGCCTGGCCGGCCTGGATGATCGGCTCGGCGGTGGTGAAGTCCGGCTCGCCGATTTCCAGGTGGATCACGTCGTGGCCAGCGGCCTGCAATTCATTGGCCCGCGCCAGCAGCGCCATGACATGGAAAGGTTCGATCGCACGACTGCGAGCACTGTAGGACTGGGCCATTAGCCTTCCTTCGACGGGAAAAGAACCGATTCTACCCAAGCGCAGGAACGAGCGAGAACCTAAAGCGGTCACACCCCTAAGAACCCTGGCCATAAACGACTCGAACGAGTACCCCAGGTTTGACTAAAATCAATATTTGATCAGGCCTCCAACACCACCAGGCAAGGCTTTGCAACGATTTGCAAGCTCCGCGGGCCACTACCTCGACATCCGGGAGTAGCGCGCCCCGATTTGATCTGGTAAGTTCGCCCGCTTGCAGCCGCAGGGCCGGCAGGTGTCGGTGATGGAGCAATCCTGCGCAATGGATTACAAGAGTAGAGGCGGTCTATTTCATGTCCACCCAAGCAAAGCAGCAAACCACGACGATCAGCGGCTTCGAACCCTACAAAGAAGTCAAGGGCGAGGAGTACATGGGCAAGCCCATGCGCGCTCACTTCACCAAGATCCTGAACAAGTGGAAACAGGACTTGATGCAGGAAGTCGACCGTACGGTTGATCACATGAAGGACGAAGCGGCCAACTTCCCGGACCCGGCAGACCGTGCCAGCCAGGAAGAAGAGTTCAGCCTCGAGCTGCGTGCCCGCGACCGCGAGCGCAAGCTGATCAAGAAGATCGACAAGACGCTTCAGCTGATCGAAGACGAAGAATATGGCTGGTGCGAGTCCTGCGGCGTCGAAATCGGCGTCAAGCGACTGGAAGCCCGCCCTACCGCCGACATGTGCGTTGACTGCAAGACCCTGGCGGAAATCAAGGAAAAGCAAGTCGGCAAGTAACAGCGACTTGAACGAAAAACGGAGCGTGCGAACGCTCCGTTTTTGTTTCTGAATTTCGCCTCGGCAGAAAAACTGTGGGAGCGAGCCTGCTCGCGATGGGGCCTTCAGGTCCAATATTGATACTGGCTGACCCACCGCTTTCGCGAGCAGGCTCGCTCCCACAGGAGCTCGCGCACGACCAGAGATGAAACATCGTCCATGACCGCCACGACTTCCACCTCCTACATCGGGCGCTTCGCCCCCACGCCCAGCGGCCACTTGCATTTCGGTTCGCTGGTCGCCGCGCTGGCCTCGTACCTCGACGCTCGCTCGGTGGGTGGTCGCTGGCTGATGCGCATGGAAGACCTCGACCCGCCACGGGAAGAACCCGGCGCCCAGGCAGCGATTCTCAAGGCACTGGAGAGCTACGGTTTCGAGTGGGACGGTGAAATGGTTCGCCAGAGCGACCGCCACGAGGCGTACGCCGAAGTGCTCAATCGCCTGTTCAATCACGGCCTCGCTTACGCCTGCACGTGTTCACGCAAGCAATTGGAGCCGTATCACGGTATTTATCCGGGACTGTGCCGCAATGCCGGCCATGACACCGAAGACGCGGCCATTCGCCTGCGCGTACCCGAACTGGAATACCACTTCATCGACCGCGTGCAAGGCGAATACCGCCAACATCTGGGTCGTGAGGTCGGCGATTTCGTGATTCGTCGTCGCGACGGGCTCTACGCTTATCAACTGGCCGTGGTGCTGGACGATGCCTGGCAAGGCATCACCGACATCGTGCGCGGTGCCGACCTGCTGGACTCCACGCCACGACAGCTCTATCTGCAAGAATTGCTCGGCCTGCGGCAACCGCGTTACCTGCACATCCCGCTGATTACCCAGCCCGATGGCAACAAACTCGGCAAGTCCTACCGCTCGCCACCGCTGACCGAAGATCAGGCGACGCCTTTGTTGCTGCGGGCATTGCGCGCGCTCGGGCAAAAACCCGGCACCGAACTGGCTTACGCCAGCCCGCGGGAAGTGTTGAACTGGGGCATTGCCCACTGGGATGCGTCGCTTATCCCGCGCACACTGAACCTGCCCGAGGCGCAACTGCAGTGATCGCACTTGCAGTGGCGCGCCCATCCGTTACCATCGCCGCACGTTTTCGGGCACGCGCATAAAAAAGAGAGGCCGGGATGTACATCTATCGCTTGGTCCTGCTCCTGGTAGTGGGGATTTATCTGTTTTCCCCGGCCATCATGGATTGGTGGATCGACGCCACAGGCGCCTGGTATCGCCCTTATCTGCTCTGGCTGATTCTGATCGTCGTGACCTTCATCCTGCAGAGCCAAAAAGATGCCGATGAGCTTTAGCCTGACCCAGATGATCCTGATCAGCGCCGCCTACCTGGCGGTGCTGTTCGGCGTGGCCTGGGTCAGTGAACGGGGCATGATTCCCCGGGCGATCATTCGCCACCCGTTGACCTACACCCTGTCATTGGGCGTTTACGCCAGTGCCTGGGCGTTTTACGGCACGGTGGGCCTGGCCTATCAGTACGGCTACGGCTTCTTGTCCAGCTACCTCGGGGTCTCCGGCGCATTCTTGCTGGCGCCGGTGTTGCTGTACCCGATCCTGAAAATTACCCGCACCTATCAACTGTCGTCGCTGGCCGACCTGTTCGCGTTCCGGTTCCGCAGCACATGGGCCGGCGCGCTGACCACGATTTTCATGCTGATCGGTGTGCTGCCCCTGCTGGCCTTGCAGATTCAAGCGGTCGCCGACTCCATCGGCATCCTCACCCGCGAACCGGTGCAGCATCGGGTCGCCTTGAGCTTCTGCGCACTGATAACCCTGTTCACCATCTTCTTTGGCTCGCGCCACATCGCGACCCGCGAGAAACATGAAGGCCTGGTGTTCGCCATTGCCTTCGAGTCGGTGATCAAGCTGATCGCCATCGGCGGCGTCGGCCTGTATGCCTTGTACGGCGTGTTCGACGGCCCGCAACAGCTGGAACTGTGGCTGCTGCAAAACCAGACCGCCCTCGCCGCCCTGCACACGCCGCTGCAAGAAGGGCCGTGGCGGACGTTGCTGCTGGTGTTCTTCGCTTCTGCGATTGTGATGCCGCACATGTATCACATGACCTTTACCGAAAACCTCAACCCGCGCTCGCTGGTCAGCGCGAGCTGGGGCCTGCCGCTGTTCCTGCTGCTGATGAGCCTGGCGGTGCCGCTGATTCTCTGGGCTGGCCTGAAACTCGGTGCTACCACCAATCCTGAATACTTCACGCTCGGCATCGGCATCGCCGCCAATAGCAAGGCCTTGGCGCTGCTGGCATACGTCGGCGGCCTGTCGGCGGCGAGTGGCCTGATCATCGTCACCACCCTGGCACTGTCCGGGATGGCCCTGAACCACCTGGTGCTGCCGCTCTATCAGCCACCGGCCGAAGGCAATATCTACCGCTGGCTGAAGTGGACCCGTCGGGCACTGATCGTCGCGATCATCATGGCTGGCTACGGCTTCTACCTGCTGCTGGGCGCGGAGCAGGATCTGGCAAATCTGGGCATCGTCGCATTTGTTGCCACGCTGCAGTTCCTGCCGGGTGTCCTCTCGGTCCTGTACTGGCCGACCGCCAACCGCCGCGGCTTCATTGCCGGTTTGCTCGCCGGGATCCTGGTGTGGCTGGTAACGATGTTGCTGCCGCTGGTTGGCAATCTGCAGGGTTTCTACATCCCGCTGTTGAACATGATCTACGTGTTGGACGACACCAGTTGGCACATGGCGGCGATTGCCTCGCTGGCCGCCAACGTGCTGATGTTCACCCTGATCTCGCTGTTCACCAACGCCAGCCCGGAAGAAGCCAGTGCCGCCGAAGCCTGTGCCGTGGACAACGTGCGTCGCCCGCAACGTCGCGAATTGCACGCCGCGTCGCCTCAGGAATTCGCCACGCAACTGGCAAAGCCCTTGGGCGCCAAGGCAGCACAGAAAGAAGTCGAACAGGCTCTGCGTGATCTCTATCTGCCCTTCGACGAGCGCCGGCCTTACGCCTTGCGCCGTTTGCGGGACCGCATCGAAGCCAACCTGTCAGGCCTGATGGGCCCGAGTGTGGCGCAGGACATGGTCGAAACCTTCCTGCCCTATAAGGCCGGCGGCGAAAACTATGTCACTGAAGACATTCACTTCATCGAAAGTCGCCTTGAGGATTACCACTCGCGCCTGACCGGCCTGGCCGCCGAACTCGATGCCCTGCGCCGCTATCACCGCCAGACCTTGCAGGAACTGCCAATGGGCGTCTGCTCACTGGCCAAGGATCAGGAAATCCTCATGTGGAACAAAGCCATGGAGGAGTTGACCGGGATTGCCGCGCAACGTGTTGTGGGTTCGCGCCTGAGCACCATTGCCGATCCGTGGAAAGAACTGCTGCAAGGCTTTATCAATCTGCCGGATGAGCATTTGCACAAACAGCACCTGGCCCTCGACGGCCAGACCCGCTGGCTGAACCTGCACAAAGCGGCGATCGATGAACCGCTCGCACCGGGTAACAGCGGCCTGGTGTTACTGGTGGAAGACCTGACCGAAACCCAGATGCTCGAAGACAAACTGGTGCACTCCGAGCGTCTGGCCAGCATCGGTCGACTCGCGGCAGGTGTGGCCCATGAAATCGGCAACCCGATCACCGGCATCGCCTGCCTGGCGCAGAACCTGCGCGAAGAACGCGAAGACGATGGCGAGTTGAAGGAAATCAGCGGGCAGATTCTCGAGCAGACCAAGCGCGTATCGCGCATCGTCCAGTCGCTGATGAGCTTCGCCCACGCCGGCAGTCACCAGCACAGCGATGAGCCCGTCTGTCTGGCCGAAGTGGCGCAGGATGCCATCGGTTTGCTGGCCCTGAACCGACGCAATTTCGAAGTGCAGTTCTATAATCTGTGCGACCCCGATCACTGGGTCGAAGGCGATCCGCAGCGACTCGCCCAAGTACTGATCAACCTGCTCTCAAACGCCCGTGACGCCTCGCCTCCAGGCAGCGCAGTGCGCGTGAAAAGCGAAGCCGGCGAACACACGGTCGATCTGATCGTGGAAGACGAAGGCAGCGGTATTCCGAAGAACATCATGGACCGATTGTTCGAACCTTTCTTCACCACCAAGGATCCTGGCGAAGGCACCGGTCTGGGCCTTGCACTGGTCTATTCCATCGTTGAAGAGCATTATGGACAAATCACCATCGACAGCCCGGCTGATGTTCAAAGCCAACGCGGCACCCGTATCAGGGTGACCTTGCCGCGTCATGTCGAAGCGACGTCCGCTGTGAACTGAGACCGTCGAGAGTATCGAATCAATGCCGCACATTTTGATCGTCGAAGACGAAACAATTATCCGCTCCGCCTTGCGCCGCCTGCTGGAACGTAACCAGTACCAGGTCAGCGAAGCCGGTTCAGTGCAGGAAGCACAAGAACGCTTCACCATTCCCACGTTCGACCTGATCGTCAGTGACCTGCGTCTGCCGGGCGCTCCGGGCACCGAGTTGATCAAACTCGGCCAGGGCACGCCGGTGCTGATCATGACCAGCTACGCCAGCCTGCGTTCGGCGGTCGACTCGATGAAGATGGGCGCGGTGGATTACATCGCCAAGCCTTTCGATCACGATGAAATGCTCCAGGCTGTCGCCCGTATCCTGCGTGATCGGCAATCGTTGCCGGCCGGTGGCGAAGCGCCTGTAGGCAAAGCCACCAACGGCGCTGCGAAAGCGGGCGTCGATAACAGCAACGGCGAAATCGGCATCATCGGTTCGTGCCCGCCGATGCAGGACCTTTACAGCAAAATCCGTAAAGTCGCGCCGACCGATTCCAACGTGTTGATCCAGGGCGAATCCGGCACCGGTAAAGAACTGGTGGCGCGTGCCCTTCACAACCTGTCCAAGCGCGCCAAGGCGCCGATGATTTCGGTGAACTGCGCGGCCATTCCGGAAAGCCTGATCGAGTCCGAGCTGTTCGGTCACGAAAAAGGCGCGTTCACCGGCGCCAGCGCCGGGCGTGCCGGTCTGGTGGAAGCAGCGGACGGTGGCACCCTGTTCCTTGACGAGATCGGCGAACTGCCTCTGGAAGCCCAGGCCCGTTTGCTGCGCGTATTGCAGGAAGGCGAAATTCGCCGGGTGGGTTCGGTGCAATCGCAGAAGGTCGACGTTCGGTTGATCGCCGCGACGCACCGGGACCTCAAGAGCCTGGCAAAAATCGGCCAGTTCCGTGAAGACTTGTATTACCGCCTCCATGTAATCGCCCTGAAACTGCCGGCCTTGCGTGAACGTGGTGCTGACGTCAACGAAATCGCCAATGCCTTCCTGGCGCGACAGAGCGCGCGGGTCAACCGCACCGATCTGAAATTCGCCCCGGATGCCGAGCAGGCGATTCGTCATTACTCCTGGCCCGGTAACGTTCGCGAGCTGGAAAACGCTGTCGAGCGCGCGGTCATCCTGTGCGAGAGCCCGGAGATTTCTGCCGAGCTGCTGGGTATCGACATCGAGTTGAGCGGCCTGGAAGAGGACGAGTTCATCGGCCTGGCACCGCAACAGGGCAGCAATGGCAGTAACTCCAGCCATGAGCCGACCGAAGACTTGTCACTGGAAGACTACTTCCAGCATTTCGTCCTCGAGCATCAGGACCACATGACCGAAACCGAGCTGGCGCGCAAACTCGGGGTCAGCCGCAAATGCCTGTGGGAGCGTCGTCAGCGCTTGGGCATCCCACGGCGCAAGACCGGGGTCGCCAGCGAAAGCTGAATGTCACCTGTCCGAGGTGTGGGTAACACGTGACATCGTGAAAAAACTGTTACCCCAGATTTTTCACGTAACAGAAGCCGGGGCTTACGGTAACGAAGCCCCGGTTTTTTTGGGCCTGGAAAAACCCCGTCGACCGACCTAACCCCTTGTTTTACTGGGGTTCGCAAAAGTTGGCACGCACCCTGCTATATGTTTGGTACAAGAACAATAACAAGCAATGCATAACATAATAAAAATAAGACGAATCGACTCACGCACAATAAAAACAAGACGGCGAGAGGCGCAGCTAACTGATTCTTTTGGAGAGGCGTTGTATTTGGGGCTTGCCCCACGACCAGGCCGAGAATAATAAAAAACTGTCCTAAGACAGTGCCTGAACTGGTTGGATCGCAAGATCACTGCAGCACAGCGACCAAAGCAATCCGTTTGCTCTTGGCTCCCGATTGGGAGGGTCATGAAGGAAAAGCTTCATGACGAGGGCACTTAACAAAAACAAAAAGCCCGAAACCAATAATAAAAATAGAGCATGCAACTACTTCTTGGGGAGCTTCGGCTCCCCTTGTAGTTTCTGGCGTTTAGCCCTGCCAGAGATATCCCCTTCAGCTGCTTGCGCAGCTTCCTACACCATCCCTCGACTAAATGCTAGAATCCCCGCCCATCATGCGGTCATTCTTCTGTTATGGCCGAACATTCCTTCAAACAGTGCATCCCATGCTGAAGAAGCTGTTCCAGTCATTCCGTTCTCCCAAGCGTCATACGCAACACATTCGCAGTACGCCTGAAGTGCTCAACAGCGGCCAACACTCGCTGCAAAAGGCCCAATTCAGCCGTTACGCGGTGAATATCGTCGAACGCCTGCAGAACGCCGGTTACCAGGCTTACCTGGTCGGCGGCTGCGTGCGTGACATGCTGCTCGGCATCACGCCGAAAGATTTCGACGTCGCCACCAGTGCCACACCTGAACAAGTGCGTGCCGAATTCCGCAATGCGCGGATCATCGGTCGCCGATTCAAACTGGTGCATATTCACTTCGGTCGCGAAATCATCGAAGTGGCGACCTTCCGCGCCAATCACCCGCAAAACGACGAGGAAGAAGACAGCAACCAGTCTTCACGTAATGAAAGCGGGCGTATCCTGCGCGATAACGTCTACGGCACCTTGGAAGAAGACGCGCAACGCCGCGACTTCACCATCAATGCCCTGTATTACGATCCGGTCAGCGAACGCATTCTCGATTACGCCAATGGCGTACACGACATCCGCAATCACCTGATCCGCCTGATTGGCGACCCGAAACAGCGCTACCAGGAAGACCCGGTGCGGATGCTGCGGGCCGTGCGTTTTGCCGCCAAGCTGAATTTCGGTATCGAAAAACACAGCGCCGCGCCGATCCGCGAGCTGGCACCGATGCTGCGTGAGATCCCGTCGGCCCGCCTGTTCGAAGAAGTGCTCAAGCTGTTCCTCTCCGGCCACGCCGCGGACACCTTCGAGATGCTGGTCGACTTGCAGCTGTTCGATCCACTGTTCCCGGCCAGTGCCGAGGCGCTGGAATACAACCCGACGTACACCCACACCCTGATCAGCGATGCGCTGGTCAACACAGACCTGCGCATCAAGCAGAACAAACCGGTAACCCCGGCGTTCCTGTTTGCCGCCCTGTTGTGGCCTGCCCTGCCGGCTCGCGTGCTGCGCCTGCAAGAACGCGGCATGCCGCCGATACCGGCCATGCAGGAAGCGGCTCACGAGCTGATTGCCGAACAGTGCCAACGCATCGCCATCCCGAAACGCTTCACCATGCCGATCCGCGAAATCTGGGACATGCAGGAGCGTCTGCCACGCCGTAGCGGCAAGCGCGCTGATCTGTTGCTGGAGAATCCGCGGTTCCGTGCCGGTTACGACTTCCTGCTGCTGCGCGAAAGCGCCGGTGAGCAGACCGATGGCCTGGGCGAATGGTGGACGGATTATCAGGACGCCAACGACAGCGAACGTCGCGACATGATCCGCGACCTCAGCGGCAAGGAAGACGGCACCGGCGCACCGCGCAAACGTCGCCGCAGCGGTGGCGCCAAGCGTAAACGCGCCGCCGGCGCACCGAGTGTCTCGGGCGAGTAATCCATGGAACGCATCTACATCGGCATGGGCAGCAATCTGGCTGACCCCGCCGAACAATTGCGCAGCGCCGTCGAAGCGCTGGCGCGATTACCACAGACCGAGCTGGTCGGGGTGTCCGCTTTCTATCAAAGCGATTCACTGCTACCCGGCCAACCGCGTTACACCAACGCGGTCGCCGCCCTCGACAGCACACTCGCCCCGCTGGACCTGCTCGATGCGCTGCAAGCCATTGAGAATGGCCAGGGTCGCGAGCGCCTTGAGCGTTGGGGCCCTCGTACGCTGGATCTGGACATCGTGCTGTTTGGCGATCGGCTGATCGATGAGCCGCGCCTCAAGGTTCCGCATTACCACCTGCAGGAACGGGCCTTTGTCCTGTATCCACTGGCCGAACTGGCGCCTGCGGATTTGCGCCTGACCGATGGCCGCAATCTGAAGGATCTAGTCGCAGCCTGCCCGTTCGTCGGCCTGGAACGCCTCCCCAAAAGTTGACGCAAATCCCCTGTGGGAGCGAGCCTGCTCGCGAATGCGGTGTGTCATTGAACTTAAAGTTGACTGATCCACCGCATTCGCGAGCAGGCTCGCTCCCACATTGTTTTTGTGTCGAACACAAAATCCGCTGCTGAATCGCATCAGTTACCCCGGTAACACCCCTGTCGTAACAATGCGGTAACACATGCAATTGACTTCCCGAGTTCTCCTCACGACTATAGGCGTCCCGCTGCCGCCAACACGGCATTGAAGGGCGCAATCCAGGCCGTAAAAGCACGACAACAGACCGTGCGCCTGTATTTAACGAAGAATCACGCGCGTTACTCGCAGTAGTTTCCACAGCGCCTGAATGAGGATCTTTTCATGCCAGCCATCACCCTGACCACTCTGCAAGGTCTGAAGCAAAAAGGTGAAAAAATCACCATGCTGACCTGCTATGACGCGACCTTCGCCCACGCCTGTAATGAGGCTGGCGTCGAAGTGCTGCTGGTGGGCGACTCCCTCGGCATGGTTTTGCAAGGTCACGACAGCACCCTGCCCGTGACGACGGCCGAAATGGCTTATCACGTCGCAGCCGTCAAACGCGGCAACACTGATGCGCTCATCCTTGCCGACCTGCCGTTCATGGCCTACGCCACCACTGAACAAGCCATGACCAACAGCGCCCTGTTGATGCAGGCCGGTGCGCACATGGTCAAGGTTGAAGGCGCACTGTGGCTGGCAGACTCGATTCGGCTGCTGGCCGAGCGCGGCATCCCGGTGTGCGCGCACATGGGCCTGACGCCGCAATCGGTGAACATTCTGGGCGGTTACAAGGTCCAGGGTCGCAGCGAGAACCAGGCACGACAAATGCGCGCTGACGCCATCGCGCTGGAGCAAGCCGGGGCCGCCATGTTGCTGCTTGAGTGCGTGCCAAGCGAACTGGCTCAGGAAATTACCCAGGCGGTGGGCATTCCGGTGATCGGAATTGGCGCCGGCAGTGACACCGACGGCCAGGTGCTGGTCCTGCACGACATGCTGGGCTTGTCGATTACCGGTCGCGTGCCAAAATTCGTGAAGAATTTCATGACCGACCAGCACACCATTCAAGCAGCCCTGAGTGCTTACGTGACTGAAGTCAAAGCGGCGACTTTCCCAGGTATCGAACACGGATTCTCTGCATGAACACCGTAAAAACCGTACGCGAACTGCGGGCAGCCGTGGCCCGTGCCCGCAGCGAAGGCAAGCGCATCGGCTTCGTGCCGACCATGGGCAACCTGCACAGCGGCCATGTTGCGCTGATTACCAAAGCCACCCAACGGGTGGATTTCGTGGTCGCGAGCATTTTCGTCAACCCGCTGCAATTCGGCGCCGGCGAAGACCTCGACAAGTACCCGCGCACCCTCGCCGCCGACCAGGAGAAACTGCTCCAGGCCGGTTGCCACCTGCTGTTTGCGCCGACCGTTGAAGAAATGTATCCGGACGGCATGGCCGGCCAGACGCGTGTCAGCGTTCCGCAGCTGTCTGAAGGCCTGTGCGGCGCCAGCCGTCCTGGGCATTTTGAAGGCGTGGCGACGGTGGTCAGCAAGTTGTTCAACATGGTCCAGCCGGACCTGGCGATCTTCGGCCAGAAAGACTTCCAGCAACTGGCGGTGATCAAGTCCCTGGTGCATGACCTGAACATGCCGGTCCAGATCATTGGCGAACCGACCGTCCGTGCGGCCGATGGCCTGGCGCTGTCGTCGCGCAATGGCTTCCTCAGCGAAGAACAGCGTGCCGTGGCACCGGTGGTCTATCGCACCCTGAGTTCAATTGCCGACGCGATCAAACTGGGTGACCGGGACTTCCCGGCGCTGATCGACGCGCAGATCAAGCAGCTCGAAGCGGCAGGATTACGCACCGACTACCTGGAAATTCGCCATGCGCTGACCTTGCGCCCGGCGACACCGGAAGATCGTGACCTGGTGATTCTGGTCGCGGCATTCCTGGGCACTACGCGGTTGATCGACAACCTGCACCTGAACCTCGACGCGCTCGCATAAACACCACCAAACCCTGTGGGAGCGAGCCTGCTCGCGATTGCGGTGGATCAGCCAACATCAATGTTGAATGTTGATCCGCTTTCGCGAGCAGGCTCGCTCCCACAGTGGTTAAACAGTGGCCACACGCTGTATTGCTGCCTCCAAAGCCTTCGGGCAAACTGCCCGCCGTTCGATTCCGACCTGGGGAAACACTCATGCACGCCATCATGCTCAAGGCCAAGCTGCATCGCGCCGAAGTTACCCACGCTGTACTTGATTACGAAGGTTCCTGCGCCATCGACGGCGAATGGCTGGACTTGTCCGGCATCCGCGAATACGAGCAAATCCAGATCTATAACGTCGACAACGGCGAACGCTTCACCACCTACGCCATCCGTGGCGAAGAAGGCTCGCGCATGATCTCGGTCAACGGCGCCGCCGCCCACAAGGCCAAGGTCGGTGACCGCGTGATCATCTGCGCTTACGCTCATTACAGCGAAGCCGAGCTGCTCAACTTCAAGCCGCGCATGCTCTACATGGCACCGGGCAATGAATTGAGCCACACCAGCAATGCCATCCCGGTCCAGGTCGCCTGATCGAGCCGCAGTCCTGTCTTTGTTCCGTTTGTCGGCCGCTTCTGACTTTGATGTTAAAAAAGTACCGGAAACAGGTCAGACAAAGTCAAGACAGATCAAGGCGCGGGGTTTACTGTATTCGCCCTGCGCCATGAAATCGTGTCGACGCAGTTGACCGGACGCCGACCCGCAGCGCTCCGGGATTTTTTAGTGATCAAAAAGCCGTTCAAGTAAAAAGGAAACCCGCAGCGATGGCGTACTACCGCACTCCTCACGACGTGACCGCCCTGCCCGCCTGGCAGGCGTTGAATGATCACCGCCAAGCCATGCAGGATTTCAGCATGCGCGAAGCCTTTAATGCCGACCCGCAGCGCTTTACCCAATTCACCCTGAGCAGCTGCGGGCTGTTTCTTGATTACTCGAAGAACCTGATCAACGCCGAGACCCGCAACCTGCTGGTGGGCCTGGCCAATGAAGTCGACCTCAAGGGCGCGATCAAGTCGCTGTTCGAAGGCGAAATCGTCAACGCCTCCGAAGGCCGTCCGGCCCTGCACACCGCACTGCGCCGCCCGGTGGGCGACAAGCTGTCGGTCAACGGTGTCAACGTGATGCCGGAAGTACACAAAGTGCTGAACCAGATCACCGACCTCGTGGGCCGCATCCACGACGGTTTGTGGCGCGGTTACACCGAGAAGCCGATCACCGACGTGGTGAACATCGGCATCGGTGGCTCGTTCCTCGGCCCGGAACTGGTGTCCGAAGCGCTGCTGTCCTACGCCCAGAAAGGCGTGCGCTGCCACTACCTGGCGAACATCGACGGCAGCGAGTTCCACGAGCTGACCCAGAAGTTGCGCGCTGAAACCACGCTGTTCATCGTGTCGTCGAAGTCTTTCAACACCCTCGAAACCCTGAAGAATGCCCAGGCCGCTCGCGCCTGGTACCTGGCTCAGGGCGGTTCGGAAGCCGAGCTGTATCGTCACTTCATCGCCGTATCGAGCAACAACGCGGCAGCCGTGGCGTTCGGCATTCGTGAAGAAAACATCTTCCCGATGTGGGACTGGGTCGGCGGTCGTTACTCGCTGTGGTCGGCCATCGGTTTGCCGATTGCCCTGGCCATCGGCATGTCGAACTTCAAGGAACTGCTGTCCGGTGCCTACACCATGGACCAGCATTTCCAGACCGCGCCGTTCGAACAGAACATGCCAGTGCTGCTGGCCCTGCTCGGCGTGTGGTACGGCAACTTCTGGGGCGCGCAAAGCCACGCGATCCTGCCGTACGACCACTACCTGCGCAACATCACCAAGCACTTGCAACAGCTGGACATGGAATCCAACGGCAAGAGCGTGCGTCAGGACGGCACCCCGGTGTCCACCGACACAGGTCCCGTGATCTGGGGCGGCGTCGGTTGCAACGGTCAACACGCCTATCACCAGTTGCTGCACCAGGGCACCCAACTGATCCCGGCCGACTTCATCGTGCCGATCGTCAGCTTCAACCCGGTGTCCGACCACCACCAGTGGCTGTACGCCAACTGCCTGTCGCAGAGTCAGGCGCTGATGCTCGGCAAGACCCTTGCCGAAGCTGAAGCCGAACTGCGTGACAAAGGCATGAGCGAAGAAGACGTGCACAAACTTGCGCCGCACAAGGTGATCCCGGGCAACCGTCCGAGCAACACACTGGTGGTCGAACGCATCAGCCCGCGTCGCCTCGGCGCACTGGTGGCGATGTACGAACACAAAGTCTTCGTGCAAAGCGTGATCTGGGGCATCAACGCCTTCGATCAGTGGGGCGTGGAGCTGGGCAAAGAGCTGGGCAAAGGCGTCTACAACCGTCTGGTCGGCAGCGAAGAAACCCCGGCTGACGATGCTTCGACCCAAGGCTTGATCAACTACTTCCGCGGCCGTCACCGCGGTTGATCTGACGCAATTCCTGCGGGGGTACTAACCTTGTAGGAGCCGGCTTGCTGGCGAAAGCGGTGTGTCATTCAACATTTTTGTCGACTGATACGCTGCTTTCGCCAGCAAGCCGGCTCCTACGAGGGTCGCGCACCTCCCCTCTTGTCACAAAACAAGAATAAGGAACCGTCATGTTCGATATCAGCACGTTCCCCAAAGCCGATGCCGTCCGCCGGGCTGCGCATTTGAGTCAAGACGACTATCACCGCCTGTACCGCGAATCCATCGAGCACCCCACCACTTTCTGGGCCGAACAAGCCTCGCGCTTTCTCGACTGGAGCACGCCGTGGGACACCGTTCAGCGCTATAACCTGAAAACCGGTGAAGCCAGCTGGTTTGCCGGCGGCAAGCTGAACGTCAGTTACAACTGCATCGACCGTCATCTGGAACAGCGCGGCGATCAAATCGCAATTATCTGGGAAGGCGACGATCCCGCCGAATCCGCACAGATCACCTACAAAAAACTCCACCACAACGTCTGTCGCCTGGCCAACGTGCTCAAAAGCCGTGGCGTGAAGAAAGGCGACCGCGTCTGCATCTACATGCCGATGATCCCTGAAGCCGCTTACGCCATGCTCGCCTGCACGCGAATCGGCGCGGTGCATTCGGTGGTCTTCGGCGGTTTTTCCCCGGACTCGGTGCGCGACCGGATTCTCGATGCCGATTGCCGCACCGTGATCACCGCCGATGAAGGCGTGCGCGGTGGCAAATTCGTACCGCTCAAAGAGAAAGTCGACAAAGCGCTGGAGAGTTGTCCGAATGTCAGCACCGTCATCGTGGTCGAGCGCACGCAAGGCAAAGTGAATTGGGTTGAAGGCCGCGACCTCTGGTATCACCAGGCGTTGCGCGACGTCAGCGACGATTGCCCGCCGGAGCCGATGGACGCCGAAGACCCGCTGTTCATCCTCTACACCTCAGGCAGCACCGGCAAGCCCAAAGGCGTGTTGCACACCACCGGCGGTTATCTGCTGCAAGCGGCGATGACCTTCAAGTACGTGCTCGACTACCGTGAAAACGAAGTGTTCTGGTGCACCGCCGATGTCGGCTGGGTCACCGGCCACAGCTACATCGTCTACGGCCCGCTGGCCAATGGCGCGACCACGCTGATCTTTGAAGGCGTGCCGAGTTACCCGACCAGCTCGCGGTTCTGGCAGGTCATCGACAAGCACCACGTGAACATTTTCTACACCGCACCAACAGCGTTGCGTTCGCTGATGCGCGAAGGCCCGGAACCGTTGAAGGAAACGTCCCGCGCCAGCCTCAGATTACTCGGCAGCGTCGGTGAGCCGATCAACCCGGAAGCGTGGGATTGGTACTTCAATGCGGTCGGCGAACAGCGTTGCCCGATTGTCGATACCTGGTGGCAGACTGAAACCGGCGGCATCATGCTCAGCCCGCTGGTCAGCGCACAACGGATCAAACCGGGCTGCGCCACGCAACCCATGTTCGGTGTGCAACCGGTGTTGCTCGATGAGACGGGCAAGGAAATCAAAGGCGCAGGCAGCGGCGTGCTGGCGATCAAATCCAGCTGGCCAGCGCAGATCCGCAGCGTCTACGGCGACCCGCAACGGATGGTCGACACCTACTTCAAACCCTACCCCGGTTATTACTTCACCGGCGACGGCGCGCGACGCGATGAGGACGGCGACTACTGGATCACCGGGCGCATCGACGACGTGATCAACGTCTCCGGACACCGCATCGGCACCGCCGAAGTGGAAAGTGCCCTGGTGCTGCATGACAGCATTGCCGAAGCCGCCGTGGTCGGTTACCCCCACGATCTCAAGGGCCAGGGCATCTACGCCTTCGTCACGCCCATGAACGGCACCGAGCCCAACGACGAGTTGAAGAAAGAACTGCTGGCCCACGTCAGCAAGGAAATCGGCAGCTTCGCCAAACCGGACTTGATCCAATGGGCCCCGGCCTTGCCGAAAACCCGCTCGGGCAAGATCATGCGGCGTATCCTGCGCAAGATCGCCTGCAACGAACTGGACACCCTGGGTGACACGTCGACCCTGGCCGACCCGAGCGTTGTTCAGGACCTGGTCGATAAACGCCTGAACCAATAAGCCCGACGCGGCCAGCCATGGCCGCGTTTCATTTTCGCCACTGAGTCGCCATGGAATTTATCCGCACCCGCATCGAAACCCAAGTCATGAGCCTGACCGGTCTGTCCCTCGGCAAGCTCGACCTGGAAAACCCCAAGGGCGACCCGGGCCTGTTCGGCCCCGACTCGGTGAGCTGGCAAGTGCATGGCGACTTCAGCAGCATGCTCATCGGCGGCATCAGTGCCCTGATGCTGCAAGCCTTGCATCCGCTGGCCCTGGCCGGTGTCTGGGACCATTCGAATTTCCGCGAGGACATGCTCGGCCGACTGCGCCGCACCGGGCAGTTCATCTCCGGCACCACGTTTGGCTCACGAAAAGACGCCGACTGGCTGATCGAGAAAGTCCGCACCATCCATCTGCAAGTGACCGGCACCGCGCCGGACGGGCGCCCCTATGCGGCCAGCGATCCGGACCTTCTGACCTGGGTGCACGTGGCCGAGGTCAGCAACTTCCTCGCCGCGCATTTGCGTTATCGCAATCCGCATCTGTCACTGGCCGACCAGGACCGTTACTACGAAGAAATCGCAATGATCGCCGAACGACTGGGCGCCCGTGACGTGCCCCGCTCGCGACAACAAATCGCTGATTACCTTGAGCGCATTCGCCCACAGTTGCTGTGCGACGAGCGCAGCCGCGAAGTCTTGCGACTGTTGTTGAATGCACCATCGCCCAGCCGTCTGGCCAAGCCTTTTGGTGGGCTGATGATGCAGGCCGGGATCGATCTGTTGCCGGACTGGGCCAGTGACATGCTGGGCGTCAGCCAGAACCCGTTGCAACGCAAACTGATCCGCGCCAGCGTCAATCGCAGTGCGCCGATGCTGCGCTGGGCAGTGCGTAATGGCTCGGTGCAGCGGGCTAAGCGGCGGATGGGGTTGCTCACCTGAAAAGCTAAAAGCTTCGCGAGCAGGCTCGCTCCCACCTTTGATCGGTGTCGAACACAAAATCCCTGCTCGCGAAGGCAGCACCTCGGTATGGCGCCAAGCTGTTAAACTCCCGCGCCAAATTCCCTCCTGCAAGGCGCCCAGCATGTCTTCCTTGAATCAGGCGCTGCGCGCCGCCCTAGAACATCGCCAGGACCTGCTTGCCGAACTGCATCAGCAAGGCACCGATTGCTATCGCCTGTTCCACGGCAGCCAGGAAGGCGCCGGCGGCCTGACCGTCGACCGCTACGGTCCGCAACTGCTGGTGCAAAGCTTTCACCAGGCGCTGGAACGCGATGCGCTGCTGCAATTGCACGAGGCAATCAATCAGCATCTGGGCCTCGACACCCTGCTGGTCTACAACGACCGCTCCCGGGGCAATTCGCGCATCGACCGCGAAGACACGGTCTACCGTGCCGATGAAGCCGCGCTGGCGGATCTGGTCGGCCACGAATGGGGCCTGAACTATCGGGTTCGCGGGCGTCATGCCGGTCAAGACCCGCTGCTGTTCCTCGACCTGCGCAACACCCGCGGCTGGGTCAAGGCGCACAGCCAAGACAAAAGCGTGATCAACCTGTTTGCCTACACCTGTGGCGTCGGCCTGAGTGCTGCGGCCGGTGGCGCCCGTGAGGTGTGCAACCTGGACTTCGCCGAGGGCAACCTGGCGGTCGGCCGTGAGAACGGACTGCTCAATCCACAATTGCCTGCCATGGAGTTCATCCAGTCCGATTACTTCCCGGCGATCCGCCAGTTGGCGGGCCTGCCGATCAGTCAGCGGCGCGGGCAGAAACTGCCGAGCTACCAGCGTTTGGAACAGCGTCAGTACGACCTGGTGCTGCTCGACCCACCCGCCTGGGCCAAGAGCGCTTTCGGCACCGTCGACCTGCTGCGCGACTACCAGAGCCTGCTCAAACCCGCACTGCTGACCACCGCCGACAACGGCGTGCTGATCTGCTGCAACAACCTGGCAAAGGTCAGCATGGACGACTGGCGCGAACAGGTGTTGCGCTGCGCAGAGAAGGCCGGGCGACCGGTGCGCGAGTGGACCGTGATGAAGCCGGGTGGGGATTTTCCGTCGATGGATCAGCAACCTCCGCTGAAAACGCTGATCCTGCAGCTCTGATATTCCCCCTGACTTTCAGATAAGTCCTGCAAAGGCCGGTCACTTCGGAACTGCAATCGCGTGCCATACTCCAAGGCACTCCGATTCAGACAGATGAAGCCGCACATGCCCAAAGGATTGATTCGCGCTATCGGCGCCTTGTTGACTGCTCTGGCTCTCTACAGCTTGCTGGGGTTTCTGATTTTGCCGGGCATCGCGTTGCGGGTTGCCAACCAGCAATTGGCCAACTACGCCACGGTGCCCGCCCACCTTCAACGGATCGAACTCAACCCGTTCAGCCTTGAAGTCACCCTTTGGGGGCTGATCATCGGCGAGCCGGGCAAGGAGCAGGTCGGCTTCGAACGCCTGTACGCCAACGTGCAAGTCGACAGTCTCTGGACCAAGGCCGTGCATCTGTCCGACATCGAACTGGACAAACCCAAGACTGAAATCCTCTTCGGCAAGGATGGGCAGCTCAACCTGCTTGGGCTGTTCAAACTGCCCGCGAGCGAGCCGACACCTGCCGACCCGAACGCCAAGCCGTTTCCGCTGCGCGTGGACCGGATCAATCTCGCTGGCGGCGCGGTGCACTTCCAGGACTCGCGCCCCAGCGAACCCATTGAGTTTCTCTACGACAAACTCGACTTCGAGCTGAAAAACCTCAGCACCCTGCCCGACGACAGCGCCGACATGACCCTGGTAGCCATCGGCCCCAACGGCGGACAGGTCGACTGGACCGGCAACTTCAGCCTGATCCCGCTCGCCTCCGAAGGTAAGCTGAAAATCACCGATGGCAAGATGAAAGCCTTCTGGCCCTATGTGCGCGACGCCGTGCCCCTGGACCTCGAAAGCGGCATCATGAGCCTCAGTACCGACTACAAACTCAACCTGTCCAAAGAAACCGAACTGCTGCTGAGCAACCTCGCGGCCAGCATCGCGCCTTTTGCGATCAAGGCCCCTGACGGCCGAGCGCTGGCGAAGCTGGAACGACTGGACATCAGTGAAACCACGGTCGACTTGGCCAAGCAGCAAGTGGTAGTCGGCAAGATTCGCAGCCAGAAACTCGAAACCTGGGCCGCCCTCGAAGCCGATGGGCAACTCGACTGGCAAAAGCTGTTCGCCAGCCAGCCGTCCAAACCCGCTGCCAAAGCCAAGGCCGAACCCGCCAGTACACCAGCAGCCGCCGACTCACCCAAACCTGAACCAGCGCCACCGAGCAAACCGTGGCAGGTGTTGCTCAAAGACGTGCAACTGCGCGATTACCAGGTGCACCTGGCCGACCGCAAGGCACAACCCGCCGTAGCGCTGGAAGTCGGCCCGTTGAACCTGGACTTGCAGAACTTCGACAGCCTCAATGGTTCGCCTTTTAATCTCAAGCTCGACACCGGCGTGGGCAAACAGGGCAAGATCATGGCCGATGGCGTGGTCAATCTCGCCCCGATCAGCGCCAAACTGAAGGTGCAGACCAAAGACATCGACCTGCGTGTCGCACAGTCCTACATCACCCCGTTCATTCGCCTGGAACTTCGCAGCGGCATGCTCGGCAGTGATCTGGCGGTCGATCTGAAAAGCACCGAGCCATTGGCATTCAGCGTCACCGGTCGTGCCCAGGTCGATCAGTTGCACACCCTCGACACCCTTAAAACCCGCGACTTCCTCAAGTGGCAACAATTGGTGCTCGAAGGCCTGAATTATCAGCACGGTGACAGCCTGTCGATCGACAAGGTCAATCTGTTCCAGCCCTATGCGCGCTTCATGATCAATGATGATCGCACCACCAACATCGATGACCTGCTGATCCCGCAACCGCCCGATAGCGGCGCCAAAACCACCGCGGCCAAACCGGCGAGCAAAGACAAACCACTGGGCATTCACATTGGCGGAGTAGCCATCAATGACGGTTCGGCGAACTTCGCCGACTTCAGCCTGACACCGAACTTCGCCACCGCCATCCAACAGCTCAACGGGCAGATCGGTACCATCGACAGCCGCCAGGCGAAACCGGCCAGCGTGGACGTCAAAGGCAAGGTTGACCGTTATGCGCCGGTGACCATCAAGGGCGCGGTCAATCCGTTCGACCCGATGGCCAGCCTCGACATCGCCACCAGTTTCAAACGGGTGGAACTGACCACGCTCACGCCCTACTCCGGCAAGTTCGCCGGGTATCGCATCCGCAAGGGCCGGCTCAATCTCGATGTGCATTACCTGATCACCAAAGGCCAGCTCAAGGCCGAAAACAAAGTGGTGATCGAGCAATTGCAACTCGGTGAAAAGGTCGACAGCCCGGATGCCGTGAGCCTGCCGCTGAAACTGGCGATTGCCTTGCTCAAGGATGTCGATGGCAAGATTTCCATTGAGTTGCCGGTCACCGGCGACCTCAATAATCCGCAATTCAGCATCATGCCGATTGTCTGGCAAACCCTGCGCAACCTGATCGTCAAAGCGGCCGCTGCGCCGTTCAAACTGATTGGCGGACTGGTGAGTGGCGGCGGCTCCGAAGACTTGGGCACCGTGTCGTTCGCGCCGGGTTCAAGCGACTTGAGCAAAGACGCCGAAGGCGCACTGGTCAAACTGTCTCAGGCCCTGAAGGAACGTCCGGCCCTGCGCCTGGAAATCGAAGGCACGGCCGCCGCCAGCAGTGACGGCCCGCTGATTGCCGAGCAACGCCTGGAACGTGAATACCAGTACAACTACTACAAAATGCTCCAGCGTCGCGGTGACAAGGTGCCGGCCCAGGCTTCATTGCTGCAGGTCCCGGAGAACGAGAAAGGCCCGCTGCTGGAAGGCATCTACCGAACACGTCTGAAGACCCAGCCGCCGGCCGAATGGAAGGACCTGGGCAAGGAAGAACGGACCGCGAAAATGCGCGCCGACGTGATCAAGTTCTGGAGCACCAGCGACGTGTTGTTGCGTCAGTTGGGGCAGGAGCGCGCCAGCAGCATCAAGGATTATCTGGTGGATAAGGGTCAGTTGGCCGATGACCGCGTGTACTTCGTCGACGCCAACCTGGGTGAAGCAGAAAGCGATGGCCGGGTGGTGACGCCGCTGCATCTGGACGCGGAGTGATCGTGGGACGATTGCTGATTGGTCTGGGCCTGGTGATCGTTGTCAGCCAGGCCTCGGCGGCCGATACGCTGCGCTGCGGCAGTCAATTGATCAGCGTTGGGGACAGGTCCAGCGAAGTGCTGCAGAAATGCGGAGAACCGGTCAGCCGCGATGTGCTGGGCTACAAACGCAGCGCCAACCGACGCGAAGAGTTTCAGGTGGAGGAATGGACGTACGGTCCCAATGGCGGGATGTTCCAGTTCCTGCGGTTTGAAGGGAATCGCCTGACGCAGATCACCAGCAAACGCGGTAACTGAACTCACCACAGTCTCAAACGGCCACAATCAAAAATGTGGGAGCGGGCTTGCTCGCGAATGCGGTCTCTCATTCAGCATCTGTATTGACTGAACCACCGCATTCGCGAGCAAGCCCGCTCCCACATTTGATCTTTGTTGCTGTTCCAAATAGAACAGGCCCCCGACACGAATGTCGGAGGCCTGTAATGGCCACATCCTTATGGCCGTTCGCATGAACTCCTAAGAAGCGGCAGGCGTATTGCTCAGCCCGTCTGCCACACCTTCTCCCGGTCCAGGCGAGAAGTCCTGCCTTACTCGGCTTTCAGGCCGTCAGCGGAGACCGCTTTGACGCCTTTGATTTTCTTGGTGATCGCCACGGCGGTGGCTTTCTGGGAATCAGTCACTGCAACAGTGGACGACAGCGACACAACACCTTTGTTGGTTTCGACTTTGATGTCGGTACCAGGAATGCCTTTTTCAGTCAGCAGATCACTTTTGACTTTGGTGGTGATCCAGGTGTCGGAAGTAGCTTCCTCAGCCTTGGTCACTTCACCAGCAGCCAAGGTCATCGGCGCTTGAGTGGTGGTGGTCTGTGCGAATGCTACGTTGGCCATGGTCAGGGTCAGCGCGGTAGCAGTAGCGGCAGCGATAGCGAACTTCTTCATACGAGTAACTCCTGTTTTTCTAGAAAGTCTGCTGGTTGTCTTTTCAGCAGGGTTACTGGGTATAGTGCGAACGCTGTGCCAACTTTGAGACAACCAGTAAATCGTTATAAAACAACAACTTATAAATTCAGCTCATTTTCGAAATCATGCAAAATGCATGACCCGGGAAATCTCTGCATGCAACATGCGGGTTTTCACAAAGTTCCTAACACGCTGAATTTTTTGGCTTTTTTTCTGTGTCTGGAAGACATTCGCAAGCAAAAAAAAGCCCCGCGTCCTTTGGACACGGGGCTGCGCTGGAAGTCAGCCTTTATTAAGTAGCGGAACCCGTGCAACCTTTAGGCACGTAGTCCTGTTGAGCGGTGCTGGCGCACGACCAACCAGTGGTCGCATCGCGGGTCAACGTAATGGTCTTGCTCAGCACTGGCGCCGGTGCATTCAGAATCGTGCACACAATCGTGCCCGCGCCTGTGGACGCCGTGCCGGTCACTGCGACCGTGCAATTGCTGGTCGTGGCATTACCGGCCGGCGCCACGTTGGCAACCGTCGGCGCAGTGCCTTGGTTGATCACATCTTCATATGGCACCTTCATCGCGGAAATCTCGGCCAAACCTGCCGTCACTTTCGCCCGCGCCTGATATTTGGAATACATCGGCAACGCAAACGTCGCCAGAATCCCGATGATCGCCACCACGATCAGCAGTTCGATCAGGGTAAAACCTTTCTGAGTCTTCATAGACAAGCTCCATGCATGAGTCGGAATCTCATGATCTGAAAGAGCTCCAGCACAGCCCGTGCCAAGCGCTACAGCCCCCGCTGGCGGGGCGCCGGGGCGATCAAAAGACCTTTCCTACACCCAGCAACTGCACTATCTGACGCTTTTTGTCACCTCAACGCCGCTGGTTGGGCTCGGGTCCTTGACTAGGCTATAAGTCATGAACTGTCTGCGTCCGGTATCCCAATGAATGACATCGCCCTTAGCGGTCTGGCCAAGCAATTGGTCCTGGCCGAGCTGCTCACTGACAAAAGCGCGCAACAGGCGTATCAGCAAGCCCAACGCAATAAAATCTCCCTGGTCAGTTACCTGGTGCAGAACAAACTGGTGAAGAGTCGCCAGATCGCCGAGATCGCCTCGGAGCATTTCGGCATGGCGCTGCTCGACCTCAATGGCCTGGACAAGGAAACCCAGCCCAAGGGACTGGTCAGCGAAAAACTGATCCGCCAGCACCACGCCCTGCCCCTCTGGCGGCGCGGCAACAAGTTGTTCGTAGGTATTTCCGACCCGACCAATCATCAGGCGATCAATGACATCCAGTTCAGCACCGGGCTGAACACCGAAGCCATTCTGGTGGAGGACGACAAACTCAGCGAGGCCATCGAGAAGTTCTTCGACAGCCACGCCAGCGGCCTGGAAGACATGGCGGACGTTGACCTCGATGGGTTGGACATCGAGTCGGTCGACGACAGTAAAAATGACGCCATCGCCGGGCAGGATGCCGATGACGCGCCCGTGGTGCGGTTCGTCCACAAAATGCTGCTCGACGCGATCAAGAGCGGCTCGTCCGACCTGCATTTCGAGCCCTACGAAAAAACCTACCGCGTGCGGATGCGCACCGACGGCATGTTGCGCGAAGTGGCCAAGCCCCCTATCCAGTTGGCCAGCCGCATTGCGGCGCGGCTTAAAGTCATGGCCAGCCTGGACATCTCCGAGCGACGCAAACCTCAGGATGGGCGGATCAAGATGCGCCTGTCCAAAAGCAAGTCCATCGACTTTCGGGTCAATACCCTGCCGACCTTGTGGGGCGAGAAAGTGGTGATCCGCATCCTCGACCCGGCCAGCGCGCAAATGGGCATCGACGCGCTTGGTTACGAGCCTGACCAGAAAGACCTGTACATGGCCGCCCTGAAGCAGCCACAGGGGATGATTCTGGTCACCGGGCCCACCGGCTCGGGCAAGACTGTGTCGCTCTACACTGGCCTGAATATTCTCAACACCGTGGACATCAACATTTCCACCGCCGAAGATCCGGTGGAGATCAACATGGAAGGCATCAACCAGGTCAACGTCAATCCCAAGCAAGGGCTGGATTTCGCCCAGGCACTGCGTTCGTTCCTGCGCCAGGACCCGGACGTGATCATGGTCGGCGAAATCCGCGACCTCGAAACTGCCGAAATCGCCATCAAGGCCGCCCAGACCGGACACCTGGTGCTGTCCACCCTGCACACCAACAGCGCCGCCGAAACCCTGACCCGTTTGCACAACATGGGCATTCAGGGCTTCAACATCGCCACCTCGGTCACCCTGATCATCGCCCAGCGCCTGGCGCGTAAATTGTGCAGCCATTGCAAGCGACCCATCGAGATCCCCCGCGAAACGCTGCTCAAGGAAGGCTTCCCCGAGGAACGCATTGGCACATTCACGATCTATGAACCGGTCGGTTGCGATCAGTGCAACGGCGGCTACAAAGGGCGAGTCGGGATTTATGAAGTGGTGAAGAACACACCGGACCTGCAACGGCTGATCATGGCCGAAGGCAATTCGCTGGAAATCGACAGCCAGATGCGCAAGGACGGTTTCAACGACTTGCGCACCTCGGGCCTGATCAAGGCCATGCACGGCCTCACCAGCCTTGAAGAAATCAACCGGGTCACCAAGGACTGAACATGGCGGTCAAAGCAGCAAAAATCAGCGTCTATGCCTGGGAAGGCACAGATCGCAAAGGCACGAAAATGACCGGCGAGTTGAGCGGCCAGAACCCGGCGTTGATCAAGGCCCAACTGCGCAAGCAAGGCATCAACCCCGGCAAGGTGCGCAAGAAATCCGCGTCGTTTTTCAACCTCGGCAAACGCATCAAGGCTCAGGACATTGCCCTGTTCACCCGGCAGATGGCGACCATGATGAAAGCCGGCGTACCGCTGCTGCAGTCGTTCGACATCATCGGCGAAGGCTTCGATAACCCGGCCATGCGCAAGCTGGTGGACGAGGTGAAACAGGAAGTCGCGGCGGGTAACAGCTTCGCCGCGTCCCTGCGCAAGAAGCCGCAGTATTTCGATGAGCTCTACTGCAACCTGGTGGACGCCGGCGAGCAGGCCGGTGCCCTCGATACCCTGTTGGAACGGGTCGCGACCTACAAGGAAAAGAGTGAAAGCCTCAAGGCCAAGATCAAGAAAGCCATGACCTACCCGCTGGCCGTGGTCTTCGTCGCGATCATTGTCACCGGGATTTTGCTGGTCAAGGTCGTGCCGCAGTTCGAGTCGGTGTTCAAGGGCTTTGGTGCTGAACTGCCGGCGTTTACGGTGATGGTCATCGGCCTGTCGGAATTCATGCAGCAGTGGTGGTGGGCAATGCTCGGCGGGTTGTTCGCGGGCATTTTCGGCGTGCGTCACGCCTTCAGGACATCCCCGGGGTTTCGCGACTGGCTCGACACCTGGCTGTTGAAACTGCCGCTGATTGGCACGCTGATGTACAAGTCTGCCGTGGCCCGCTACGCCCGCACGCTGTCGACCACCTTCGCCGCCGGCGTGCCTCTGGTCGAAGCGCTGGATTCAGTGGCCGGCGCCACTGGCAACATCGTGTTCAAGCGTGCGGTGCTGCGTATCAAGCAGGACGTGTCGACCGGCATGCAGCTGAATTTCTCCATGCGCACCTCCGGCATCTTTCCCAACATGGCGATTCAGATGACGGCCATTGGCGAAGAGTCCGGCGCGCTGGACGACATGCTCGACAAGGTCGCGAGTTTCTACGAAGACGAAGTGGACAACATGGTCGATAACCTCACCAGCCTGATGGAGCCATTCATCATGGTCGTGCTCGGTGTTATCGTCGGAGGCCTTGTGGTTGCGATGTACCTGCCCATCTTCCAACTCGGCTCAGCGATCTGACATGCCATTGACTGAAATCCTCACGGTTTACCCGGCGTTCTTCGTGGTCATCGCCTTGGCAGTGGGCCTGGTGGTGGGCAGTTTTCTCAATGTGGTGGTCTGGCGCCTGCCGAAAATGCTCCAGCGCGAATGGCGGCTGCAAGCCCATGACGTGCTGGGCGTGCCGCCCGAAGTGCCGGGCCCGACCTACAACTTGATGCTGCCCCACTCCCACTGCCCGCACTGCGACCATCGAATACGCGCGTGGGAAAACATCCCGGTGCTCAGTTACCTGTTTTTACGCGGTCGCTGCTCCAGCTGCGCCGCACCGATCAGCAAGCGCTATCCGCTGACCGAGCTGGCCTGCGGCCTGCTCTCGGGGTTTATCGCCTGGCATTTCGGTTTTGGTTGGCCGGCATGCACGGTGTTGATCCTGACCTGGGGTTTGCTGGCGATGAGCCTGATCGACGCCGAGCACCAACTGCTGCCAGATGTGCTGGTATTACCGCTGCTGTGGTTGGGTTTGATCATCAACAGCTTCGGCGTTTTCGTCTCACTGCATGAAGCGCTCTGGGGGGCTGTGGCCGGGTACATGGCGTTGTGGTCGGTGTACTGGCTGTTCAAGTTGATCACCGGCAAAGACGGGATCGGCCACGGTGATTTCAAATTATTGGCCATGCTCGGTGCCTGGGGCGGCTGGCAGATTTTGCCCCTGACGATCCTGCTGTCATCGCTGGTAGGCGCCATTCTCGGGGTGATTTTGTTGCGCATGCGCGACGCGAAAACCTCGTCGCCAATCCCCTTTGGCCCCTATCTGGCGATTGCCGGCTGGATTGCCTTGCTCTGGGGTGGTCAAATAACCGACTTCTATTGGCAGTTTGTCGGTTTGAAATGAATACCCCTGTGGAAAAACCCTGGATTCTCGGCCTGACCGGCGGCATCGGCAGCGGCAAAAGCGCGGCGGCCCAACACTTCATCGACCTCGGCATTCACGTCGTCGACGCTGATCACGCGGCGCGCTGGGTGGTGGAACCGGGGCGCCCGGCGCTGGCCGCCATCGCCGAGCACTTCGGACCCGGCGTGTTGCAAGCCGATGGGCAACTGGACCGCGCCGCTCTTCGAAAATTGATTTTTGAAGTGCCGCAGGAACGCCTGTGGCTCGAAGGCCTGCTGCATCCGTTGATCGGTGAAGAAATCGCACACAATCTGGCGAAGGCACAATCGCCTTACGCGATTCTGGTTTCGCCACTGCTGATCGAGTCCGGGCAGTACGCCATGACCCATCGGGTTTTGGTGATCGATGCCCCGCAACAGTTACAAATCGAACGCACCTTGCAGCGTGACCAGACCAGCGAGCAACAGGTCCAGGCGATCCTCAAGGCCCAGTCCAGCCGCGAGGATCGCGTGAGCCATGCCGACGATGTGGTGGTCAACGACCGCGACCTCGCCTGGCTGCATAGCGAGGTCGAACGCCTGCATCACTTTTACCTTACTTTGCGTGGAGGCCAGTCATGAGCCAGACCCCAACCGTCAATTGCCCAACCTGTGGCGCCCCTGTTGAATGGAGTGCCGACAGCACCTTCCGGCCGTTCTGCTCGGATCGCTGCAAACTGATCGACCTGGGCGCCTGGGCATCGGAAGAACACAAGATTCCGGTCAGCCCGGACGCTGAAGACGAAATGTTCAGCGAAGACTTCGAACCGCGCCACTGAGGTTCAGGGCCGCATAAAACCGTAGTCCTGGTCGTCATCGAGGTTTTCCGCGAGAAAGCGCAACTCGTCGGCCAGGTCCTCGATACTGCGCACCGCCTTGCTTTGTTGCACCACTGCGCTGAGCAAGGCGCGCAGGCTCAACCCCGGGTCAAACCCCACCTCCTGCGCCCCATCCAGACTCTGACGCAGCTCCTGTCTTGCCCATTCGTACACACTCATGCCCATGCTCCTCAAGGTTTGCTCGAGCATGAGTTCGCCGGCGTTTAGTCGATTTGATGTGGATCAAGACTTCGGATCGTCGTCTTTCCAGGGGGCCGACAGGTAGCGTGTGCGATTGAACGTCTCCAGCCATTCCGGGCAAAACACCACCAGCGCGCTGACGATCATGCCGTTGATGAACGCTTCCGGAAAAATCAGCAGCCACAGATAGCCGATAAAATCTTCCAGCCAATACGGCATGACAAAAATTTCGTCGTACCACAGCACCCACAGCGCCAGCAGCAGGCACAACAACGCCGACAGCGCGGCGGCAAAAAAGCCCGAACAGAAGATATACACAAAGGGATTTCGCGGTTGCGCGCGCTCTACCAGGATGGCGACGCACTCGGTGACCAGCACTGGCAACAAGATCAGCAGCGCCCCGTTCACCCCCACGGCGATCAGGTCCTGACGTCCGAGCAGCACCAGCCCGAGCTGCGCTATCAAGCCGCCGACGATTGCCAGCGGCCAGTCCAGCAGCAAGGTCACGGCGGTCATGCCGATGAAGTGATAAGACACGCCAGTATCGAAATCCCGCCGCACTAGCCACAGCATGAACAGCGCGAACACCGTGCCGAACAGCAAATGCTGGCGCCGACTGTCGGTGAACAACTCAACCCATGGCGCACGCCAGATCGCCCAGAGCAGCACGGGCGCATAGATCAGCCAGCCGACCGTCAGCGTTTCGGGTGACAGCAACTCTGCGCCAATCATGTGGACAACCCCTTGAACTCCACCGCAGACTCCTTGTGTGATAACGGCTCTGTGCCCAGCAGTCTACACCGGCACAAAAGTCGCTCTAGCCGATGCAAAGCTTTCTGCTTGTCGCATTTGAACGCTAAGCTTGGGCCTATGGATGACTCAGATTACTTACGCCTGCTGACCATCGCGGCCGAGCAAGCCAACGCGTTCCTCTCCAATGCCCGCAAATGGGAGCGTGAGCGTTGGGTGTGCCAGCGCCTGCTGCAAGGCCTGAACATTCCCTACCGCGCCGACGAATTCGCCCCGGCCGGCGAGCCGCCGGACGTGTTGTTTCGCGAGGCGAATTTCGAAGTGTTCTTCGTGCTCGATGAGGGCCGGCGCCTGAACGACGAATGGCGCGACGAGCTACAACGTCGGCGCAGCGCGTTTTCCCTGAGCCAGTTGGTGCGACGCGAAGCCAAACCCAAACGCATTCCCGCTAATGAGTTTTTGCTGCGACTGGCGCCGACCTTGCGCAAAAAAGCGCACAACTACAAAGAACGCGGCATGGACCTGGGGGAGCTCGACATCATCGCCTTCGCCAGCCTCAAGCGCGAAGTGCTGGACCTCAACAGTCACTTTCCGCCGCCCACCGAATATTTGCGCCAGGGCTGGCGTTCGTTGTCGCTGGTCGGCCCGACATTCGCCCGAGTGCTGTTCGCGCACCCGGATGCCCCGGATTTCCTGCGCAGTAACCTGGGGCGCAGCATCGTCTTCGATGTCGGTATCAGCCTGTGAGCCCATTGCAGGAATTGATCGCACACGTCCCGCAAACCGGCCGTGTCCGCTGGATCGGTGTGCGCCCCGAACCTCACATACCGATGATCGAGCTGGATGCCGTGGAAGCACGACTCGAGGCCGGTTTGACTGGCGATCGAGCCCGTCCCGGCGTGCGTAATGCACGGCAGGTGACATTGATTCAATGGGAACACTTGGCCGTCATCAGTTCGCTGATGGGCCGCCCGGACGATCAACCGGTTTTACCTAATGAATTGCGGCGCAACCTCGTTATCAGCGGTATCAACCTGTTCAGCCTCAAGGGCCGGCGCTTCCGGATCGGCCAGGCGATTTTCGAAACCACCGGTTGGTGCCAGCCTTGCGCGCGCCTGCAGAACAACCTCGGCCCCGGGACTTTTCAGGCTGTGCGCGGCCATGGCGGAATCACCGCCCGGGTGATACAAAGTGGAATCATTCGACTGGACGACACGGTGAGCGTCGAGCCCATCCCGGACAGCGGCTATGCTCCGTTCAACGTGCGTTAAATCCGCCTGTAGCTTCTACACATTCAGCAACGTCTACTGACGAGGCCTTTATGACCAGCCGCCTGAACCCCGACGACCAAAAGCATGTCGAAGAGTACCTGCACTTGTCCCAGCACCAAGTCGAGCGCCGGCCTTTCCGGCCGTGGATGCTCCTGGTGGTGGTGTTGGCAGTGACCATAGGCCTGGGCCTGTTGAGCCGATTTATCAGTTATCTGACGCTATGAGCTGCCTTGCGCTCGCTCGGATAACCGTACCGATTTCTTTTAGCCTTGCGAGTTATCCCCATGTCCCATCGTATTGTTATTGTCGGCGGCGGCGCCGGCGGTCTGGAGTTGGCTACCCGTCTGGGTAAGACTCTGGGCAAGCGTGGCACGGCCAGTGTGATGCTGGTCGACGCGAACCTGACCCACATCTGGAAACCGCTGCTGCACGAAGTGGCGGCCGGGTCGCTGAACTCTTCCGAAGACGAACTCAACTATGTTGCCCAAGCCAAATGGAACCACTTCGAGTTCCAGCTGGGGCGCATGAGCGGGCTCGATCGCACGCAGAAAAAAATCCAGCTGGCCGCCACTTACGACGAAGCAGGCCTGGAATTGGTGCCCGCCCGTGAAGTGGGTTACGACTCGCTGGTGATCTCGGTCGGCAGCACCACCAACGATTTCGGCACCCAGGGCGCGGCGCAGCATTGCCTGTTCCTCGACACCCGCAAACAGGCCGAGCGTTTCCACCAGCAACTGCTCAACCATTATCTGCGTGCCCATGCCGGGCAGACCGACAAGGTCGAACAGATCAGCGTGGCCATCGTCGGCGCCGGTGCCACTGGTGTCGAACTCGCTGCCGAGCTGCACAACGCGGCGCATGAATTGGCCGCTTACGGTCTTGACCGGATCAAACCGGAAAACATGCACATTACCTTGATCGAAGCCGGTCCTCGGGTATTGCCGGCCCTGCCGGAACGTATTGGCGGGCCTGTGCATAAAACCCTGGAGAAACTCGGGGTCAACGTCATGACCAATGCGGCGGTCAGTGAAGTGACGGCCGACAGCCTGATCACCGCCGATGGCCAAGTGATCAACGCTAGCCTGAAGGTCTGGGCTGCGGGGATTCGTGCACCGGGCTTCCTCAAGGATATCGATGGCCTGGAAACCAACCGCATCAACCAGCTACAAGTGCTGCCGACCCTGCAAACCACCCGCGACGAGAACATCTTCGCGTTCGGCGATTGCGCGGCCTGCCCGCAACCGGGTACCGATCGCAATGTGCCGCCGCGCGCTCAGGCGGCGCATCAGCAGGCGTCGTTGCTGGCCAAATCGCTGAAGCTGCGGATCGAAGGCAAGGCGTTGCCGGAGTACAAGTACACCGATTACGGCTCGTTGATCTCGCTGTCGCGTTTTTCGGCTGTGGGTAACTTGATGGGTAACCTGACGGGCAGCGTGATGCTGGAAGGCTGGCTGGCACGGATGTTTTACGTGTCGCTGTACCGCATGCACCAGATGGCGCTGTATGGCGCGTTCCGTACGGCGATGCTGATGCTGGGCAGCAAAATCGGGCGCGGGACTGAGCCGCGACTCAAATTGCACTGATACACATCCCCTGTGGGAGCGAGCCTGCTCGCGAAGAGGCCATTACATTCAACCTCTATGTTGACTGTTACACCGCTTTCGCGAGCAGGCTCGCTCCCACATTTGTTATTCAGTGCCCTGTAAATCTGTGTCTCACTGTATCCCGCCCCGCGTTTCGCCCCTTCGCTTACAAACTCCCCCCTTGCGCGACACAGTAGCGATACACCCATCCCGCTAAATGGCCACACCCGAGCAAGGCAACCCGCCCGCTTCGGTTGTCGCCGCACTTACGTGGCAACCCTTTATCAAGTGGTTGTGTCGTGCAACCCAGGAGAATTGAAATGTCCCGTACTACCAAAAACACTATCGGTCTGCTTGGCGCTGTTCTGGCAGGCGGCATGATGTTGACCGGCTCTGTATTCGCTTCGCAGCCGCTGACTCAAGGTTATCTGCTGGCCTCGGCTGAACAGGTGGTGAAAACCCCTGAAGGCAAATGTGGCGAAGGCAAGTGTGGCGATGCGTCGATGGCCAAGACCGACACTGATGGCGACGGCAAGGTCTCCCGCGCTGAATTCCAGGCTGTCGCGCCGAAGTCCAACTTCGACAAGATCGACACCAACCACGATGGCTTCATCGACGAGCAAGAAGCGTTCGATAACGTGAAAGCCAACTACGAAGCCAACGGCAAGAAAATGCCAAAAGGTTTGTTCGAACACCTGAAAGACCAAGACGGCGCCTAAGCCTCTGAGCACCACGCCCCGCTTTCTCCACCGAGAAGCGGGGCTTTTTTCGTCTGGCGAATTTACACCTGGAAGCGCTGCACCATGGTGCTCAACGAATTGGCCAGGCGTGAGAGCTCATGGCTGGAGGCACTGGTCTGATTCGCCCCGGCAGCGGAGCGCACGGACAGGTCGCGAATGTTCACCAGATTGCGGTCCACTTCTCGCGCCACCTGGGCTTGTTCTTCAGCCGCGCTGGCGATCACCAGATTGCGTTCATGGATCTGGTGAACCGAGTCCGTGATCGTCTGCAACGCCTCGCCTGCACGCTCGGCCAGGGCCAGAGTCGTCGCTGCGCGAGTTGAGCTCGCCTGCATCGAATCCAGCGCCTGGGTCGAGCCACTGCGCATGCCTTGCACCATTTGTTCGATTTCCTGGGTCGATTGCTGCGTGCGATAAGCCAGTGCGCGAACTTCATCAGCCACCACCGCAAATCCTCGACCGCTTTCCCCGGCGCGTGCCGCTTCGATGGCCGCATTAAGTGCCAGCAGATTGGTCTGCTCGGCAATCGCGCGAATCACATCCAGCACCTTGCCAATGTCTTGCGACTGGTTGGCCAAGGACTGCACCAGACCTCCCGTCACTTGCACATCACTGGCCAGCGCACCGATGGCCGTGACCGTTTCGCTGACGCGCGCCTGACCGGCATGGGCGGATTCGCTGGATTGGCGGGTAGCGTCGGACGTCGACACCGCATTGCGAGCAACCTCCTCCACTGCCGTGGTCATTTCGTTGACGGCGGTGGCGGCCTGTTCGATCTCATTGTTCTGCTGCTGCAGGTTTTGCGTGCTGTCGAGGGTGACCGCGTTCAACTCGTCCGCTGCCGTGGCCAGTTGCGCCGCCGAGCCGCTGATGCCTTGCAAGGTTTCGCGCAGGTTCTGCTGCATGGTCGCCAGCGCCTTGAGCAAGCGGCTGACTTCGTCGTTGCCATGGGTTTCGATCGGACGCGTGAGGTTGCCACGGGCCACGTTTTCCGCAGCCTGCAACGCTTCGCTCAAGGGTTTGACGATGCTGCGGGTCAGCAACATGGCCAGGCCGACGGTGGCCAGTGCCGCCAACGCGATGAACAAGCTGACGATCATTCGCGAGGTATCGTAATGCGCAGCAGATTTCTCGCTTTCGGCGGCGACTTGCCTGGCGAACAGGTCCGCCAGGTCAGTAAGTTGTTTGCCGGAGCCATCGACCACGGTTTTCATGTCGATCAGCAGCAGTTTGGTCAGCTCGTCACGGCGACCTTGTTCCGCGAGGGAAAACGATTGGGCAATACCGGAACGGTAAGCCGCGAAGGTGGTTTTGAACTGGTCATACAACGCCTTGCCTTCGGCAGTGTTTACAAGCTTGTCGTACGCGGCGATCCGATCGCTGAGTTCCTTGTCCCGGGTATCCATCTGGCTGCGGTATTGAGGAATGTTCTTGGGGTCCTGATCCAGGGCCATGCGCAGGGAAATGGTGCGGATGCGCAGCATGAGCTCGCGGATCTCGTCGCCACCGCGAATGCTCGGCAACCATTGCTTCTCCACCGCCACCTCACTCTCGCGAATGCTAGACATCTGCCCCAGCGCAAACACGCCGAGCAAGGCGACCAACACGGCAATCAGGGCAAACCCCAAGGCCGCCCGAGGAGCAATATTCAACTGACGAAGCAACATAACGAACGCCCTTTTCTTGTAATGGCCTGGATAAGGGGCGTGTGTCGGCAGAACCCCGTCGCTTCGCTATCGGCAAGTTGTACGATGACTTGAAGGGAATCGCATTTTCGGTAAACAAAAAGCGGTAGATAAAAAGCGGCAGACAAAAAAAATCCCCGTATCTTTCGATACGAGGATTTTTAATATGGTCGGGGTAAGGGGATTCGAACTCCTGACATCCTGCTCCCAAAGCAGGCGCGCTACCGGACTGCGCTATACCCC
>NZ_JBWKNG010000034.1:0-56982 GCF_059415465.1 Pseudomonas sp. GW821-FHT10C09 | reverse complement strand
CGTCTCAACCGAGGCGCGCATTCTACAGCAGCCTCTGTTGCTGTCAAGCGGTTATTTTCAGAAGTTTTCAAAGTTTCGCTTGGAAATCTTTAACAACTTCAACCACTTGCGCTTCCGATCACTCGGTAGCGGGAGGCGAATTCTACAGCGTTCCAATACTACGTCAAGCCTCTTTTTGAACTTTCTTACCCACTCCGAACACCTGTGCTTCAGAGAGCCTTTTCAAGCCCCTCCCAACCCGCATTCGTTAGGTAAACCAACGACGCTCCTACTCGGTCGTCCAGTCGAGATCATCGTCCCACTCTTCATCGTCCTCAAAGTCCTCCTCATCAACCTCCTCTGCTTCCGGTTGGTTAAGGAGGAAATCCTTACGACTCTCAGTAATTGCCCGCCTTAATTCCTCCCCCTTCTCGGGGCAGTTGAGCATTTGGGCGATGCGATCGATTTTTTTCGCCACGGCTTCCTCCAACGCATCGGCTATGGCCCGATAGTGCGCGCTTTCGGGCACGGATGCCAAATGGCTGACCGTCTTGCGACTCAGTTTCTCGGCATTTCCTTGAGTCGGGCCTCGACGTTTTCGTCAGGAAAGCGTTTGTGCAATGCCTTCATTAATGTATCTGCCGCCTTTGTCTGACCGGCATTCTGCAGGCGCACCACCTCACGCAGTTGCTCATCCAGGGTTATTGCCGGCGCCGCTGCACGCTTGGCAACTTTCGCCTCTTCGGCCCTCTCGGCATTAATCGACTCGCTCTGTGCAGGCGCAGCAACATCAGCCATCGGCGCTGCCGGGGCAGCCAGAGAGCGCGCAGCCTCCTTTTTGACGACCGGGGCGGATGCCTTGGGCGCCGGGGCGAAGTCATAGGCCGGCGCTTGTTCCGGCGTACGCTGCACCAACGCCAGCATCAACGCGACACCCACAAGGCTCGCAAACGCAACCTGCCAGCGAGGCTTCTGGCAAACCTGAACCCAGCGCTGCCACAAGTTCGGCTTCGGCGCCGGCATTTCCCGATGGGCCACGGCAAGGATCAATGAATCCAGATGAGCCGGCGGTTCACCCGTAGCGTGCTCACGAAAGTGCGTCACCACTTCAGATTCAGGTGTAGGACGGGCGTCAGTCATGTCAGTACCTCCTCGGCCAGCAGCCGACGCAGTTTTTGCTGGGCGTAACGCAAACGGCTTTTGACGGTTTCAAGCGGTGTTCCAGTGAGCGTGGCGATCTGCGCCAGATCGAGATCGCCATGAGCACGCAACAGGAAGACTTCACGCTGGTCAGCAGGCAGGTCTTGCAGCGCCGTTTCCAGACGCTGGCTGTCGCGACTCAGACTCAGCAATAGCTGCGGATCGGTCGCCTCATCAATCACCGCATGGACCTGTTCGTCATAGCTGTCGTGCAAGGGGTTGTGGATTCCATGCTTGCGCCAGTGATCGATCAGTCGATTACGGGCGATCTGGTAAAGCCACGTACGAAAGTTCGCCCGACCTTGTGGCTGACTGGTGCTGCGAATCAGGCTCAGCCAGGTGTCCTGGTAAACCTCTTCGGCCAGCTCGGGTTTACCGCTGAGGCCGAGCAGGAACCGATAGAGGCCTAGGCGATGGCGGGCGTACAAAATCTCGAACGCCGGCCCGTCACCTGCTCGATAACGGGCCAGCAGCGCTTCATCGCCCGGTTCAGGAGCTGCCATGTCAGTTGTAGCCTCCTTTAGTAAGCGGTTCACTGTTCGATGCTGTCGTGGTGCGCAGGCTTTGCGCCAACTCAACCAACTGCACGAACTCGGCGCGCAGCCCGAATCGATCCTCACCCCGCGCACCGCGAGCCAGTGCTTGCGTGTCCTTCAAACTGAAATCACCGGTATAGCGCCCATCTTTGAGCTGCTGGGAAAACGCCGCGACCGCCGCCGCAAACCTCAGGTCATCGCTGGCTTTTCCGGCCTGACTGTCCATGATGGGCCGCTCGATCAAGCGACTATTCCCACCTTCCGGCAGCTGATACCTCACTCGCAGCATCGCCAGTTCTCCGGCATTCCCCGAAACGGCCGACTCAGGCTTGCCATAGCGCAACGGCTCCAGCCATCCCTTCTCACCCTTCGGCACTATTTCGTACAGCGCCGTGACCGTGTGCCCCGCACCGATCTCGCCCGCATCGACCTTGTCGTTGCTGAAGTCCTCGCGCTTCAGCGCCCGATTCTCATACCCCAACAGTCGATATTCGCTGACTTGAGCCGGGTTGAACTCCACTTGCAGCTTCACGTTTTTCGCCACGACCGCGAGGGTTGAGCCGAGCTGATCCACCAGCACCTTGCGCGCTTCACGCAGGTTGTCGATGTAGGCGTAGTTACCGTCGCCGGCGTCGGCCAGTTGCTCCATCAGGTGTTCATTGTAGTTATCCACCCCAAAACCCAGGGTCGTCAGGGAAACGCCTGTCTTGCGTTTATCCACAGCCATTTGCTTGAAGCTATCAAAGTCACTGATGCCGACATTGAAGTCACCGTCGGTGGCCAGCAGGATGCGGTTGATCCCCTTGGGGATAAACGCCTGCTGCGCCATTTGATACGCCAGTTTGATACCCGACGCGCCAGCGGTCGAACCACCGGCGGCCAATTGATCGATAGCTGTACGAATTTTCGCCTTTTCGCGTCCGGAAGTGGGCTCGAGCACCACACGCGAATCGCCAGCGTAGACCACCAACGAAACACGATCCTGTTCGCGCAATTGATCAACCAGTAATTTCAGGGTGCTTTTGACCAGAGGCAGGCCTTCGCGGCGGTCCATTGACCCGGACACGTCCACCAGGAATACCAGGTTCGCCGGGGCGAGTTCCGCCACCGCGCGGTCAGAGGCCTTGATGCCGATGCGCAGCAGGCGCGTATGCGGATTCCAGGGTGACGGTGCCAGTTCAGTGGTGACCCCGAATGGCGAGCCGTCGGTGGGTAGCGCATAGTCGTAGGGAAAGTAGTTGACCATTTCCTCCAGCCGTACCGCACCGTCGGGAGGCAAGCGCCCCTGATTCAGTAACCGTCGGACGTTGGCGTAAGCGCCAGTATCCACATCGGCGCTGAAGGTCGAGACCGGCGCCTCGGCCACGCGGTGGATAGGGTTGTCCGCCAGCGTCTGGTATTGCTCTCGCTGTTCATCCCGATACCCCGGCGGCAACGACTCAGGTGCAAAACTGGCGACCGGTGCCGGACGAACGCTGCGCTTGGCCATCGACGTATCCGCCATGGCCGCTTCACTGCGCACCACCTCAGCCGTCTTCATCTCACTTTGAGCCGGTGGCGACACTTGCGCAGAATCGGGTGCGGAGGAAACGCCGCAACCGGCGATGGCCAGCAGCAACCCGGTGGTGAAACCCCGGGCGGCCGGGCGGAGGAAATGCAGAGGGAGGGACATGGGGGCTGACCTCAGGAGGAAAATGATCCATTCATCCTCTGAGACGAGCCCCCGTTCAGGTTCGGGTTAAGCCGGCTGAACATTAATCTCAGCGGTGGTAACGGCGCACCACGCTGCTGTTCCTGAGCACGTGGCCTTTGATTTTTTCCAGCAGTTGCGCACGCGTCAGGCCGGCAGGCAAGGCGTCTGGAGCGAGGTCCAGCGCATACAACTGAATAATGTAGTGATGGGCACTGTCGCCAGTCGGTGGGCAGGGTCCCATGTAACCGGTAGTGCCTTTACTGTTGGTACCACCGACACCCTCCAGGGCCGACTTTGCTCCGACACCGGCAGGAATCTGGTGGGTGGTGGCCTTGATGCCGTAATGCACCCAATGATCGACGCCTTGGCCCTTCTGGCCGTCCGGGTCGTGCATGACGATGGCATAACTCAACGTCCCCGCCGGCCCGGTATTCCAGTTCAGCGCCGGTGATGCATTGTGTCCGCCACAACCCGGAGCATCGCTGGCAGCCGCCGAGGTGAACAGCCGGTCATCCGTGACACCTGGGATGTTCAGGGTGAAACGCTCCTGGGCCTGCGCCGAAAATTGCACGCAAAGGGCGACTGCAACGGCCGCCAGCCAAGGGTTCAGAGAGGTCAATCGGGTCATTCCGGAGCACCTTGTGCGGATAGGGCCGTCGTCGGCTTGCGAACTATAGCTGTACCGTTCGTGCGGTGGCAGTGGGAATTGGCTGAACCTCGCGTAAAGCGCCAAACTCTTAAGTGAAACGTCTGTCTGGAGAGCCGCCATGGCACTGCACCGCGTTGCTCGTTTCGCCGATGTGTCCGAAAACCGGGGCCTTGAGGTCCGGATTGCAGACACCAAAATCGTGTTGTTGCGAGTGGGCGATCAATTGCGCGCCTATCAGGGTGAATGCCCGCATGCCGGGGCACCGCTGGCGGAAGGTGCGCTGTGCCACGGACGTTTGATCTGCCCGTGGCACAAAGCGGCGTATCGGATTGAGGACGGGGCATTGTGCGAACCGCCGGCCCTGGACAGTCTCAAGCGTTATCCGCTGGAAGTACGCGATGGCGAGATCTGGGTCGACGACCAACCATTAGCCGATGCGCATACGCCGCCGGCTGATGACGAACGGACATTTGTTCTCGTCGGTGCCGGGGCGGCCGGTACGGCGTGTGCGGCGGCGCTGCGCGAAAAGGGCTTCGGCGGCCAAGTGTTGCTGATCGACCGCGAAGCCGACGCTGGCTACGACCGCACCGTCCTGAGCAAATTTGTCATTGCCGGGGAGATGCCACCGGAAGAAGTCCCGCCGTTAAGAGATGACGCGTTTTATCGCGACCAGCGTATCGAGCGCATCAACGGTGAAGTCGCCAGCCTGGACTCGTCGAGCAAAACCCTGCGGCTGACTGATGGGCGATCGCTGAACTATGACGCCGTGTTGCTTGCCACCGGTGGCACGCCCAATCCACTCACGCTGCCTGGCGCGGATTTGCCACAAGTGTTCGTGTTGCGCTCAAAAGATCAGGCGCGGGAGATTCTGCAGGCGGCAAAGCCCGGCCAGAAAGCGGTGATCATCGGAGACAGTTTCATTGCCCTCGAGTCCGCTTCAGCCCTGCGTGAATACGGGTTGGACGTGACTGTGCTGGCCCGGCATGCCATCCCCTTCGCCGCACAATTTGGCGAAACCGTCGGCAAGGCGATTCGCGCCCTTCATGAGGCCAATGGCGTGGTGTTTCACACTGAAGGCGAAGCCTCCTATATAGAAGGCACGGAAAACGTCGAAGCGGTGTGCCTGGACAATGGTCAACGCTTGCCTGCGGATCTGGTGCTGGCCGGCATCGGCGTCACCCCCGCCACCGATGCGTTTACCGATCTGCCCAAGGAAAAAGACCGCTCGCTGAAGGTCGACGGCGCCATGCGCGTCACCGACGGGGTGTGGGCGGTCGGCGATATCGCGACCTTCCCGTTCAACGGCCAGCCTCAGCGCATCGAGCATTGGCGCCTGGCTCAGCAACAGGCGCGGATCGCCGCCGCGAATATGCTCGGCGCAGACGAGCATTACCTCGACGTGCCGTATTTCTGGACCTGGCACTTCGGCAAAAACTACGACTATCTCGGCCATGCCGAAGCCTGGGACGAAGTCGAGTTCAAGGGTGATCCCTCCCATCCACCCTTTATAGGCCTGTTCGGCAAGAACGGCGTGGTGGCGGCTGCGGTTGCCTGCGATGAAGAACGGGCCATGGCGCTGCTCGCCGAACGCATGAAGCAGCCGCTGTCAGTGGATGAAGCGTGGCAACTGATTCGGGACATGGGTTAGCAGACAAACACCCGACAGCAAAACGCCCGACTTCTGCGTGCAGCAGAAGCCGGGCGTTGTTTTGAACGACAGGTGTTATTCCTGGATTTCAGCACCACCACCGATTTTGCTCATCACGAAGCCCACAAACTCTTCAACGGTCATTTTCTGGCCATTGAATTCCACTTGATTGTTGGCGTAGTGAAATTTGCTGACGATGTCGTTGCCGTCCAGTTTGGCGAACTGCGTACCGACCGCCATGCTGCCGAACATGTCGGCCGTGGCGGCCGCCTGATCGGCGATGAGCTTGGCATCGGTCTGACCATCAAGCTGGCTTTGCACGGTGAACACGTCGACGAGCATTGGCTTGGACACTTTTACATTGATATCCAGCAGTGCAATCAACTGTTGAGTCAGTTGATCGGGCGGCAGGTCCATGGTCGCTGGTTTGGTCAGATCGAGCACCAGGTTGGCGCGGCTTTCGCCATTGGTGGTGTTGAACGACAGGTTTTCCAACGCCACCTGCGGGCCGGCAGCCAGCAGTTTTTCGAGGCCGGTTTTGACCTGTGCCTCTTCGGCCGGGGTCAGGACCAGTTCTGGAGACGGCTGACCAGCCGCAGCGGCCTCGGCGGCAGCTTTCTCGTAAGGCTGCAGTTTGGTCTGGTAAACCTGCATCAGCGACATGGTCGCAGGGATGTCGAGGTTCTTCAGGCTCATGGCCATTTGCGCGGAACCGACCGCCTTGCCGTTCACCGACACTTCACCCACCTTGTAATCGGCACGCCCCGAAGCGCTGGTGCCCGACTCCTCGGTCTGGTTTTTCATTTCAAATTTCTTCAGACCCAGCACCGATTGCTTGGGACCGAAGGTGGATTTGCTGTCGGTCAGCTCAAGGGTGTTCTCGCCGGTGTAGAAACCGTAAGTGCTTTTTACCAGGTTACTGGCCATGGTCAGGCCATTGAGCTCTACCTTCACCGGGGTCTGATCTTCGGCGACGGTGGTCAGCGTCAGGCTGTCCATGTAGCCATTGGCCTTGACCTTCTGGGCCTGGGCGCTGGCGGCGACTTCGAGGTTCAAACCGGAGAATTTCAGGTTGGACTTGTCATCCAGCGCGACGTCCAGCGGCAAGAATTCGAGGGTGCCGTTGGTGGCGTTGTCGTAACCGATGTTGACCACGCCGGTGAGCGGGGATTTGTCTTTGGCCGCAGCAAACCATTTCTCGGTGAGCGGGGTGCGTTCCAGTTCGTAGTGACTGGTGGCCATGACCGGCAGCCATTTCAAAGAGACCAGACGCGAGAACGGCAGCGGGCCGTGTTCGATGTGGTCGACAAAGAGCAATTCAACCGGGGCTTCACCGAACATCTCGCCTTCGCCCTTGAGGCGGTAGTGCGCGGTGCTGCTGAACACATGACGCTCAAGGGACACCAGTTCCAGCGAGGCCGTGCCATTGGAACCGACCAGTGCAGCCTTCAGCTCTTTGTTGGCGTCGGCGATCGAGGTGTTCAACACGCCTTCGATTTTGGTCCCGGTGTACCAGGCACCACCCGCGCTGATTGCACCGATGGCTACGACGATTCCAAGAAGCACGCCTGCTGATTTATTCATGAATGACCCAGTCAATGTCCGTTGTTTGAAGGTGTCGTCGTCTTCCCTGAACCCTAGAGGGGTTGCGGCTCGACTCCGCTAAAAGTGGGGTGGAGATTAGCACTAGGCGCATCGGGCGGCCCAATGTTTAAAGGTTAAAGAATGTCTATGGACTACGCCGGGGGCTTGAGAGTTTCGGCGGACAAGAAATCGCCATCGCGAGCAGGCTCACTCCTACAAAGGTTATGTGTTGTTCACAGAACCCTTGTAGGAGTGAGCCTGCTCGCGATGGCGTCAGTCCAGCCAACAAAAACTCACGAATACTGCACTTCCATCTCATCCAGCTGATGATCAAAGCTCTTGAGCCGTGCCGTCCACGTATACACCAGCACCTCGAAGTCCCGGTTGATCACCGCCCCGCCGGTCACCTCCGAGTGCGGATCACAGACGTCCAGTTGATAGCGTTCCCGCGCCATTTTGGTGGCGACGTCCGACAGCTCGCGGGCATTGTTGAGCCAATGCCAGCCGTCCTCGGACACCTGTTTATCCAGCGCCAGGCATTGCTTCTTTAAAGTTTCGAGGCTTTTTTCCAGCGGTGTGCCGGTGAGCTCGCCCATGACTTCCTGGAACGTGCGCCCCGGTTGCCAGTAGCTGCCCCAGAAATATTGGTCAAACACTGTTTCGACACGACGCAGCGCTACCTTGGTGTCCCAGATCAGCACCAGGGTCTTGCCTTGTTCGAATTGTCTTTTTTTGATGCGCTGACCCTGGACGGAAGCCCAGGCCACCACCACGATCGCCATCACGGCAATGAGCGCGGTAGCACTGTCGAGAAACACCAGCGCCTTGTCGATCTGGTGGGCCAGCATGATGCCGTAGAAATAGGTGGCCGACAGCAAAACCAATGCTGCAATAGCGCACCAGAAGCCAGGAGCATAAGGGTTTTTCATTATTTTTAATCCCCATGACCAACGCGAGCTTGATCGATGAAGTCGACTCGCGACTCCATCAAATCAAAGCATAGCAACGGCCTCAGGGTTTGCTGGCGTTCGTGCCTTGCGTTCGTCCGCTTTCCCAGCCGCCGCCCAGGGCGAGGAACAAATCGATCTGGCTGGCGGCCACCTGGGTGTTGGCAGCGGCCAGTTGCGCAGTGACATCCGTGTAGGTGCGGGTCGCTTGCAGGTCCGCCAGGAACGATTCGCGGCCGGCCTGGAAGAAACGATGCGTCTGGTCCGCTGCCAGTCTTGCCGATTGCTCGGCGTCTGCCAGGGCGTCACGACGTTGCAACAACGCGGCGTACTGGGCCAGGCTGGTCTGGGTTTCGCGGATGGCGTTGAGCACCACCCCATCGAAATGCGCCAGCGTCGCCTGGGTCACTGCTTCGGCTTCGCGGATGCGGGCCCGGGCGCCGTTGGTCGGCACGTTCCAAGTCAGCGACGGACCGAAGCCCCAACGGTTGGTGGACGGGTCGCCGAGATCGTCGAGGATACCGACGGTGCCGATGGTCGCGCCGATGCTGATGTTCGGGTAAAGCTCACCCGTGGCGACGCCAATCCCGGCCGTCGCCGTCGCCAGCCGGCGCTCGGCCTGCCGCACATCGGGACGACGCTTGAGCAATGCAGCGCCATCGCCCACAGGGATCAATTGAGCGATTTTCGGCAGCTCGTCGCAGGTGGCGGTGCCGGCCGGCAGTTGATCCACTGGCTTGGCCAGCAACATCGACAGGCGATACAGCCCGGCCTGACGCGAGGCCTCATAGCGCGGCATGTCGGCGCGCAGGGATTTGAACTGGGTTTGCGAACGGGTGACCTGGGTTTCGTCGCCACGGCCGGCATCGCGCAGACGCTGGATCAGCGTGGTGCTCTGGGCCTGCAGGTCGAGGGAGTGCTGGGCAATTTCCCGCTCCTCATTGGCCGCGCACACCTGGGTGTAGGCTCGGACCACGTCGGCCACCACGGTGATGCGAGCCGTATCGGCAGCTGCCTGCGTCGCATCGGCGTTGGCCTTGGCCGCTTCGATGCCGCGCTGCAACGTGCCGAACAGATCGAACTGGTACGACGCGCTGATGCCGATATCACCGACGTTGGCCACCGGCACTTTTTCCGGAAGCAGGAATGCTTGGCCAGACTCCTGCAATCGCTGGGCGCCCATCTTCACACCGCCGCTCCAGCCACCCGCCGCTTCTGCCTCATCGACCTGAGCGCGGGACCGCGACAGACTGGCCGCCGCCACGCGCAAATCGGTATTGGAGGCCATGGCCTGTTGCACCAACTGGTCGAGTCGTGGGTCCTTGTACAGGCGCCACCAATCGGCCGGCACCGGTGCGGACACCACCGTTTTGCCGTCGACCGCCAGATCGCCCTGCAAATCGGGTCGCTGGACAGCCGCTTCGTCAGGCAGGTGATAATCCGGGCCAACGACCTGACAGGCCGACAGCAGCAAACCTAATCCGGCAACCGCCAAACCCGACGCCTTGCTCATTTCGCCGGCTCCTGCGGTTGATCGTCGAGGATCGACACGGTCGCGGTCCGCCCGGCGATCATGCGGAAGTCCGCCGGTACATCGTCAAAGACAATCCGCACCGGAATCCGCTGTGCCAGGCGCACCCAGCTGAACGCCGGGTTGACGTTGGGCAGCAGGTTGTTGCCGATAGTGCGATCGCGGTCCTCGATGCCGGCGACGATGCTTTCCACATGACCACGCAGCCGCGCACGATCGCCGATCACGCGGATGTCGACGCTTTGGCCGACATGAATGCCGTTCAGTTTGGTTTCTTCGAAATAACCGTCGATGTGAAACGAATTGCTGTCGACCACCGACAACACCGGCCGCCCGGCGGTGACGAATTCCTGGGCACGCGGTGCACGGTCGTTGACGTAGCCGTCGACCGGGCTGCGGATGGTCGAGCGGTCGAGGTTCAGCTGGGCACTGTCCACCGCCACTTGCGCTTCCATCAACGCCACTTCGGCCCGAGCGACCCGGGACTGGCTTTCTTCCAGTTGCTCGCCCGGCACCAGATTGCCCAGGCCACGGTTACGCTTGGCTTCGCGTTGCGCCTGAGCCAGGGTTTCCTGGCGGTCGGCGACCGCCGCTTTGGCTTGGCGCAAAGCCAGTTTAAAACGGTCCTGATCGATGCTGAACAACACCTGGCCGCGCTTCACCAGCTGGTTGTCGCGCACGTCCACTTGCTGAATCAGCCCGGAGACGTCCGGAGCGATTTGCACGATGTCGGCACGGATATGCCCGTCGCGGGTCCACGGCGCAAACATGTAGTACATCACCATGCGCCAGACCACGACGACGGCGAAGGTCACGATCAACAGGGTCAGCACCACGCGACCCAGGGTCAAAAAAGGTTTTTTCATGTCATCAGGTATCGACTGAGTGAGTCCACGGCGCCGAGCAGCAAAGCGTAGAGAGCCACGTTGAACAATGCCCGGTGCCAGACCAGACGGTAAAAGTGCAAGCGCATCAACAACCCGTGCACCAACAGGAACAACACATACGTAATGCCCATCAATACCAGCAGCGTGGGCAGAAACACCCCGCTGATGTCCACATCACCGATCATAAAGGCGCTCCATCGATGCCATGGGGCAGCGGTTCTTCGAGTTCGCCCACGCTTACGAATTCCACGCCGGGCAACAACGCCAGGCGCAGGCCGCTCAGGGCATGCAACAAATTCAGACGGGCACCCTCATCACAATTCGTGTCCAGTGCCCGGCGGGCGCGGTCGAGGGTCATCAGCAACGGGCCGGGGGCCGGCAGACGCTCGTCCGCCTTCAGGCAGGCCTTGAAATACTCACCGACTTCCGCCACCACCTGATGCAGCAGCGCTCGCGGCACACCGTCCACTCGCGGCGTGTAAGCCAGCAGATCGAGCACGTTCAGCGCTACACGCACCTCACGCAACGCGATGCCGGTGTCCTGGCCTGTCATGGCCAGACGCGGCAAGTGCTGCATCAGACGATCGAGCACGTGTACGCCCAATTGCCGGTGTTCGGCCAGGTTGGCCGGTTTGCTGAGATTGACAATGTCGCGCCAGCTGAAACGGGTCAGCCGCTTGGCCGCCAGTTCCGCACCAAATGGCCGAGCGATCAGGGTCCAGATGAAGGCAAACAACAAGCCGATGGGACCGGCCAGGTTGGAGTTGGCGAAGCTTAGGAAATCCGCGTCGTAGGCGCCCTGAATACTAATAAAGGACGAGGTATTGACCAGGGTCAGCAGCATGCCCAGGTAAAACTGCGGCTTGACCGTCAGGGTGCCGATGCAGATAAACGGCACGGCAAACGCCAACACCAGCATCGGGAAATCGTGCAGGTTGGGCAGCACCAGAAACAGGTAAAGGCTGGCCAGTACCACCGACATCGCGGTCCAGAAGAAGAACCGGTAAATCTGTGGTGCCGGGTCATCCATCGAGGCGAAAAAGCTGCACGACACGGCGGCCAGAATCACCGCCGAGCCTCCATCGGTCCAGCCGAGCAGAATCCACAACACCGAGGCAACGATGATCGCGGTGACCGTCGAGGCCGCCGAGTAGAGCATCAACCCACGGTCGAGAAACGGTGACAGGCGACCCAGGCGCCAGTGGCGATACACCGCGCGCCAGCTGTCCGGGCTTTCGCACTGGATAGCGTATTGCAGGCTGCGGCAGTCTTGCCACACATCGATCCACTCTCCGAGGCGATACAACGCGTTGGAAAACAGTAGCTGCTTGCGATCGTTCAGGGCTTCGGCGGGCGGTTGCAGCGCTTCAAGCTGATCTTTCAGCGCCTGCCAGCGCGCGAGGTCGGCGTCTTTGTGATTGAGCCATTCGGTCGCTGCGACCAGCAACGGTGCGAACTTCTCCACCAACTCGGGCGTGCGTCGTTCAAGGGCATACAGCGCATCGTCGAGGGCATCGATCACCGGCAACAGGTGAATCATCCGCCCACGCAGTTCCTTGGTGTTGCGTACGGTTTGCCGGTGCGCGCCCTCGTGTGGCAACTGGCCGATCATCAATTCCAGGGTGTTGAAGGTTGTAACCATGGCCGAGCGCAGTGCACTGACTTCGTCGGGCTGCACCTGGCGGCTGAGGAAACGCAGGCTGTACGTCGAGGCATCGGCAAACCATTTGCTCACCGCGTCGTTGAACACCGGCGCCAGCCGCCGTGGCCAGAACATGGCGCCGACCACTGCCGCCACGGCAATGCCGAGGAAGATTTCTTCCGTCCGCGCTTCCGCCACGTCCCAGACGCCCAACGGGTTATTCACCACCGGCAGGGCAATCAGCGGCAAGGTGTAACCGGCGAGCATCAAGGCGTAGTTGTTGGCGGTGCGCAGGTGCAAGGACAGGAACAACAGCGTCCCGGTCCACAGTGCGATGACCACCACCAATACGTACGGACTCTGGACAAACATCGGCACGAAAAGAACCGCTGCCGCCGCGCCGAAAAAGGTACCGATGGCACGGTAGAGCGCTTTCGAGCTGGTAGGGCCGACAAAGGGGCTGGACACGATGTAGACCGTGGCCATCGCCCAATACGGACGCGGCATTTGCATGAGCAGGGCGATGTACAACGCAATCATCGAGGCGGCAAAAGTGCGCACACCGTAGAACCAGTCTCGCGCCGCGGGCATACCGCTGAAAAATCCGCTCAAGGGTTGACCACCGACGGCGCATTCGCCGCTTCAAAGGCTTTCAGTACCCGAAGCGTAGCTTCCAGATCGCTTTGGTCGATGCCTTCAAGCACCTCATGGCGCAAACGCACCAGCTCGATTTCGACCGCTTGCACCAATTCGCGACCGGTGGCGGTCAGGCTCAGGCACTTGGCGCGTCGGTCATGGGCATCTTCGGTGCGGCAGACGTAGCCCGAATGACACAACTGATCGAGCAAACGCACCAGGGACGGACTCTCCATCCCCGCCGCCTGCGCCACGGTCACCTGACGCACGCCCTCGCCCAAGCGCCCGATCATCAACAACGGGACGGCACAGGCTTCGGAGATTCCGTAGTTGACCAGCGTGGTCTGGCAGATCTTCCGCCAATGCCTGGCGGCCACCACCATGGAGCTGCTGATGTTCATCTGGAGAGCGTCGAGGTTCTTCGGCACGAGGGGAAACACACACTGTTAGTTTGCTAACTATCAATATCGCATTTGGGGGGAAAGGTGGTCAAGTTTTGAAACAAATTGACGAGGATTGCTGCGCAATCCATTAGATGAGGGGATCGAAGCAAGAATGCCGCGATGCGAGCGCACGCAGCAGAAATGAAGAAATAGTTGTTAGCTAGCTTTGTTTGGCTCGGTCGTAGACTGCACTGCGCTCTCGCTTGCCAACTGCCACAACAGAAACGACTACCCGCTCTTCTATAACCTGATACACCAGCCTGTATCCTGCTGATTTCAATTTTATTTTGTAGCAGTCGGGCATTCCGTGCAGCGAATCGGAAGGGATTCGGGGCCCTTCAAGTCTCTCCGCCAGTTTCTTTTTGAATTGCTCCCGCAACGTATGCCCCAGCTTGTCCCACTCCTTGCGTGCAGAGGGCAGGAACTCAAGCTTATAGATCATCCAGATTTACCGGGACCGGCGTTTCATGACGACGAGACCGAACAATTTCCGCCAATTCAAGGTCATCGAGGCGCTCCATCATCGCCTCGAAAACATCTGCTGGAACCATGTACCCCATCACTCGATTGTGATTTAACACGGCAACAGGCCCGCCGTGGGCACCGTTCAATACCGCAGATGGATTTCTCTTCAACTCGGACACACTAACGGCCATGTCGGCCAGAACATTCTGCATAAATAAGACCTCAATTCAGGTCTTAATACTGGTCTATTAACGCCTTATGGGCAACCTGAAAAACGTAAACTCTTGTCCCCCTACACCCCCCGCCCCTTCCTCAACAACACATCCAACTGATCCACCACCTCCGCCCAATCCGCATCATCCAAAATATCGTCCCGCAAAAAATCCGCCTGGCTCTTGTTCCAGAAAAACGCATCTGCAAGGTGCAGTTCGGGCTTGAGCGGTGAGTGGGTGGCGATGAATTTATCGATGCTTTCGGCGTCATCCGCCAGGCCGAGTTGCTTGAACAGGTTGGGCAGACTGTGGGTTGGGGATTCCATGTCGGGCTCCTTTTTTCATGCCAAATGATTGGGTGACTGCGGTTCAGTCAATCGCGGGCAAGCCACGCTCCCACAGGAGCTGCGAGAACCCTGTGGGAGCGAGCTTGCTCGCAATGGCGGCAGCACTTAAAACACAGCACTCACTGACTCAATTCCCGCACCTCGGCATGCGGCACCATTTTCAAGAACTGCGGCATGTCCATGTGCAGCAAATTGGTGTGATTGCCGGCTTCCAGATAGATGTCTTTCTGCCGGGTTACCAACGGGTCGATGACCACATCCAGCCCATAGGCCTCACCCAGCGCCGGCACGGCACCGCGTTCGCAATCGTCGAACAGGTGCGGCAGATTGCTTTCGCGCGAGACCTGCCATTCGCCGCTGCTGCGAACTTTGCTCAGGTCCAGGTGACGACTGGCAGGCAGCACGGCCATCAGGTAATGCCCATGGTGGTCGTCGAGAATGACCGACTTGGCCACCCGTTCGGCAGGAACACCCGCCAGCCGCGCCGTTTCCAGACTGCTGGCCGAATGGGGATGGGTGACGATGTCATATTCGCAGTGAGCCGTTTCCAGGCTTCTCTGCACGGTTCTTGCCATACGCATGATGCACCTCGGTGTCCGCAACAGTGACGAGCGGACGATGGTTGACGCTTTTCTTCGTACTGAAAGTCTAGGCCTGCCGGTGCATTCCGGCGGGAAATCCGCTCATCGGCCGCCAGCGTAAAGTGAGCAGAATTCAGATACGCCAAGGCTCAACTAAACTGTATACAGAGCCACCTGATGACTCTCGCGGAGGGTCACGTGAATATTCGTTGCTGTGCCGTTGCGCTGCTGTTGGCGTTGAGCGGATCGGTGTTCGCCGCCGATACCGTTGTGCTGCTGATGCCAAATCCCGTCGGGATCTGGTTGATCACCTTCGGCATCGCCTTTCTGATCGCCGAGGCCGCGTTGCCCAATTACGGCGTGATCGGTTTGGGCGGCATTGTGATGTTCGTGATCGGTGCAGTGATTCTGACTAATACCGAAATGCCTGTTCCCTTAATGATCGGCCTGGGGCTGGTGAGTGCCCTGCTGCTGATTTTCCTGCTGATCCGCGCCCTGAAAACCCGACCGCGGCGCAACGTCAGTGGCGATGCCGGGTTGCTCGGCAGCGTGACGCCGGTCCTGTCGTTGCTGCCCGACAATGCCTGCAACGGCTGGGTGCATCTGCAAGGGGAGCGCTGGCAGGTTTCAAGCTCGACACCGCTGCAGCCGGGGCAACATGTCCGGGTGGTGGCGCGAAAAGGACTACTGTTGCAAGTGGCCGCGACTGACGCGGCACCGGTGGGAGAATAGACATGGGCCTGCAAGTAGGTTTCGCCGCGCTGCTGCTATTGCTGATTGCACTGGCGGGGTCGACCTTCCGCATCCTGCGCGAATACGAGCGCGGCGTGGTGTTCCAGCTCGGACGCTTCTGGCAGGTCAAGGGCCCCGGCTTGATCCTGCTGATTCCGGTGGTCCAGCAAATGGTCCGTGTCGACCTGCGAACCATCGTCCTCGACGTTCCCCCACAAGACGTCATCACCCGCGACAACGTCTCGGTCAAGGTCAACGCAGTGCTGTATTTCCGCGTGCTTGATCCACAGAAAGCGATTATCCAGGTCGAAGACTTTCTGGCGGCCACCAGCCAATTGGCCCAGACCACCCTGCGCGCGGTGCTGGGTAAACATGAACTCGATGAATTGCTGGCCGAGCGCGAACGGCTGAACATCGACATCCAGCAAGTGCTCGATGCCCAGACCGACGCCTGGGGCATCAAGGTCGCCAACGTCGAGATCAAACATGTGGACCTCAATGAATCGATGGTCCGCGCCATCGCCAAACAGGCCGAAGCCGAGCGGGAGCGCCGGGCCAAGGTGATTCATGCCGAAGGTGAATTGCAGGCCTCGGAAAAACTCATGCAGGCCGCCGAAATGCTCGGCCGGCAGCCTGGGGCCATGCAGTTGCGTTACATGCAGACGCTAAGCTCGATTGCCGGGGACAAGAGCTCGACCATTGTCTTCCCTCTGCCGATTGAATTGCTCAAGGGGATGGCGGATTTGTCGCCGAAGCCATAAGGCAGGGGTGATACCAAAGCTTTCAATGCAGCACAAACAAGCGCGCATTAGCCCCGCCCGCCTGCGTAGTGACGGCGTTTTTCCAGCCCACGGGCAGCGGCGCGAACTCGTCCGGCACTCCGACGGTGCCGATCAGCCACACCCGGCCAGTGCCTTTTGGCAAGCTGTCGAGGCGGTCCAGATAAATATCCTGGGTGACCAGCGTGCCGAATCCATAGGCATTTGGCCGGCTCGACCCGCCATTGGCCAGCGGTGGGGTGTACAGCAATGGTTTAGTGTCGGTGCGGTTGTAATAAACGTAGGCGAGGTACCAGAGCATATCGCTGGTGACGATCTGGTCGCCGGCAACGAAGTGCTGGTTAACGTAATTGACCATCACATTGATCTGATCGTGGGTATCGACCGTGGCGTTGTTCTTCAAGCCGACCAGTTCAACGCCGACAAACAACACCAGCAGCGTCAGCGCCAGCATTCGAAAGCCTGAATACAGGCGATCGATGGCCAACGCGACAATCATCGGCAACCCCAGTGCATAGGCCGTCAGGTAGCGCTCGATGAACACCGGCGAGATAAATGACACGCCGAACACCAACAACATCGGCAACGCCGTGTAGATCACCAGCAGGATACTGCCGCGAATGACGCTGCGGTCCCGCGCCAGCGCCACGCCTGCAATAGCCAGCAACGCCAGCGGCAGCGCGATAAAAACCAGCGTCGGCAGGTTTTCGCCATCGTCCTGGGTCAGCAACGACCAGATCATCGACGGCAACGAGCCGAACGTGACCGGCAACTCCCACCCCACATCGCCATTGGCTTTGAGCAGATCCATGTGCTGGATCAGATCGATCAGGCTGGGTACCCACGGCAGGTAGATCAGCACGATTCCCACGTTCGCCAGCCACCAGCCGGGGCGTTGAAGAGTGCGCAAGCGATACTCTGGCAGTACGCGAATCACCCCCAGGTACAGCCAGTGGCACAACACGCACAGGGCAGTGAAGTAATGGGTGTAGAACGCCGCGCTCATCAGCAGCACATACGCCACCAGATAGCGTGTACGCCGGGGATGCCTGACCCAGTAGACCAGCGCAATCGTCGCGCCGATCAGCCACAGGCCCAGCAGCGAGTACATGCGCACTTCCTGGCTATAACGCACCGCCGTCGGCAGCAGCGCCAAGAGAAACCCGGCCAATAACGCAGCACGCCGGGTGGCAATCAAGTCCATCAACCAGACACCGAGCCATACCGTGACAATCCCGGGCAGAGCGCTGAGACAGCGAATCGAAAAAATGCTGTCGCCGAACACCTCGATCCAGCCATGCAGCAGCATGAAATACAGCGGCGGGTGCACGTCATGGGCAGCATGCACCCATATTTCGGCCAATGAATATTGGCTCATCAGCAAACTCGACCCTTCGTCACCCCAAATGGCCGCCGCCGTCAGGTCGTAGAAACGCACCAGGGCAGCCAACGCCAGAATCGGCAACAGCCGGTGCTCCTGCGCCCACCGCAACCAACGCTGTACCACCGCCCAGCCGCCGGGTACCGCATGCGGATCCTGGGTGCCGCCAAGCGAAGTCTCTCTGCGCGCTTCCATTGCCTCCCCCTGCAACCGGCCCGACATCACGAAGCCTATGGATCACTTTAAGGCGGCACAGGTTCGTCGTCGATGCTGGCTTTGCGACCAGTGACTCGGCGATCGTATCTCCTAGGGGATGATTGGAAGCGTCGACCGCGTGGGTGCGCGTCAAGCGCAGAGCAATCCCTTATTAAAAGCGAAGACGCTGGCATAAACGGAGCGCGCCATGGCCATCTAAGAGAGCTACGAATTCAACACGCGGGACGTCCTTATCGCATCCTTTATGCATTTGATCCCAGGCGGTGTGCTCTGCTGTTGATTGGCGGTGATAAAACCGGTCAGGATCGATGGTATGAAGTCAATGTACCGCTGGCAGATCAGCTGTACGATGAGCATCTCGACACATTGCGCAAAGAGGGTCACTACGATGGCTAAGAAATTTGCCGAACTTGAAGCGCGGATGACACCCGAATCCCGGGTTCGCGCCGAGTCGATTTATGAACAACACATCAAGGAAATGCCATTACACGAATTGCGTCAGGCCAAAGCACTCAGCCAGGCCACGCTTGCGGAAACGCTGCATATCAATCAAGCAGCAATTTCAAAGATGGAACGTCGCACGGATATGTACATAAGCACGTTACGTAACTACATCCGTGCAATGGGTGGTGAACTTGAAATAATCGCCACTTTCCCCGATGGCCAGATAAAGATCGAAAATTTCGCTAATTGAGCAGCCTACCGGCTGTTTAATCGCGTCGAGCCAAAGCGTTCAAGACAGACCACCTGGATTGATACGAGTGAACTAACGCTTTGTGAACTCCGCCAACGGATACACCGACTCCCATCCCCCGCCCAACGCCTTGTACAAACCAACCATCGCCAGCGAAACCCCGGTCGAACTCTCCACAAACTGCTCCTGAGTCGCCAGCAATGCGCCTTGCACCGTCAGCACATTAACGAAATCCACCACGCCTTCGGTGTATTGCTGCTGCGCAGTGCGCAGGGCGATCTGGTTTTGGCGCACGGCTTCGGCGAGGCTGTCGCGGCGCAGTTGGCTGGCGTTGTAGGCGCTCAGTTGATCGTCGATTTCATGCCAGGCGCGCAGCACGGTTTGCTGGTAGGTGATGGCCGCTTCCTGTTGCTGGGCTTCGCGCAGGTTCAGCACACCGCGCAGGCGACCGCCGTCAAACAGCGGCAGGCTGAATTGCGGACCGATGCCGAACGAACGCGAACCCCACGAACCAAAATCGCTGAGCTGCATGGCTTGCGAACCCAGGTTGCCCGACAAAGTAATCCGTGGATAGAAATCACCCTTGGCCACGCCGATGTTCGCAGTAGCAGCATGCAGTTGCGCTTCAGCCTGACGAATATCCGGACGGCGTTCCGCCAGTTGCGACGGCAAGCCGATCGCGACCTGGCGCGGGGTTTGCGGCACGGGCGCGTCTGTGGATAACTCGGCGTGCAGCGCTTGCGGCGGTTCGCCCATCAGCAGGCTCAGCGCGTTGATCAGTTGCGACTGCCGCTGCTCCAGCGCGGGCAGGCGCGATTCGATGGCGGCAACTTGGGCAGCGGCCTCGGCGACGTCCAGGTCAGTGGCAACGCCGTCGGCCAGGCGCAGTTGCGAAAGTTTCAAACTGTGGCGGGCGACGTCGAGATTCTGCTCAGTGACGGCCCGAGTGCTTTGCACGCCGCGCAGTTGAATGTAGTCCTGAGCGGTTTCCGCGAGCACCGACAACAGCACACCGCGACGATCGTTTTCCGCGACTTCCAGCGTGGCGTCGGCAGCTTCGGTTTCGCGGCGCACGCGGCCCCAGAAGTCCAGCTCCCAGGACGCGGAGAAGCCGGCGTCCCACAGGTTGAATGCCGAGTTTCCGTTGTGTCCCGAGGGATCGTTCAAGCCTTCGCCGCTGTTGCGTTTGCGTCCATAGCTGCCCGTCGCGGCCGTATTGGGGTAACGGTTGGCGGTGATCACCTGGCGCGCGGCGCGGCTTTGCTGCAAACGGCTGCTGGCGAGTTTCAGGTCGAGGTTGTCGGTCAGGGCGCGCCGGGTCAGGGCGGAGAGTTTTGGGTCGTTGAAGACTTCCCACCAGTGTTCGTTCATGTCGGCGGTGACCGCTTCACTGGCGGCGGGTTTGGTTGGTTTTGACCATTCAGCGATTTGTCGGGCTTGAGGTTTCTGGAAGTCGGGGCCGACGGTGCAGGCTGACAGGCTCATGACCAGCAAGGTGCAAAAGGTCAGTTGAGGCCACCGGCCTCTTCGCGAGCAAGCTCGCTCCCACAGGGGATTTCCATTGGTGCCCAGATCCCATGTGGGAGCGAGCTTGCTCGCGATGGCATCTGCCCGGCCAACAAAAATCTTCATCGCTGAGCCACCTCATGCGACGCCGCGCTCGCCGTATCAATAATCGCCTCCACCGACATCCCCACGCGCAACCGCGAAGCCAAAGCCTGCCCAGGTTCCAGGACGATTTTCACCGGAATTCGCTGCACAACCTTGGTGAAGTTACCCGTGGCGTTGTCCGGTTTGATCGAGGCAAACGTCACGCCCGTCGCCGGGGCGATGCTCTCGACGCGACCGTTCAGCGTCTCACCGCCGAGGCTGTCGACCCGCACCTGCACGCCCTGCCCAGGCTGTACGTTAGTCAGTTGCGTCTCTTGAAAATTGGCCACCACATAAGCCTGCGCCAGCGGCACCACCGCCAGAATCTTGCTACCCGGCGTCACATAAGCGCCGACTCGCACGGCGCGCTCGCCGACCATGCCGTCCTGCGGCGCGACAATGCGCGTGTAAGACAGCTCAAAACTGGCGATTTCCAGCGCGGCTTGCGCCCGTTTCAGTCCGCCTTCCGCCGCATCGCGTTGGGCGGTCAAAATGTCCACTTGCTTGCGCTCCGCCGCCAGCACCGCCATCGCGTTGGCCAACCGCGCGTTGGCCTGATCGATGCGCGTGCGTGCTTGTTGAGCATTCTGCACCGTGCCGGCCCCAACACCGGCCAAGTGGTCGTAGCGGTTCAACTCATGCTCGGCGAAAGCCATTTCAGCCTTGGCCGACACCACCGAAGCTTGAGCCTGAGCGATTACTGAAGCCTGACGCTCAAGGGTCGCGCGGGCATTTTGCAGCTGCGCCCTGGCCACCAGGGTTTCAGCGTCCGCCGCCTGGGCCGCGGCGCGCAGATCACGATCATCGATCAGCGCCAGCAACTGCCCGGCCTTGACCTGCTGGTTGTCTTCCACCAGCACCTCCTTGATAAACCCGGCCACGCGCGGGACCACCAGCGTGAAGTCCGCCGAGACAAAGGCGTCATTGGTTTTTTGCTGCGTGCGCTGACCGAAAAGGCCGGGCGTCAGCAGACAAATCAGCACACCGACCGCCACCACTACGGCGACACCGACAGCTATTTTTTGCTTGGTTTGAGTCGTCATAAAAACCTTCTGTTTCAGTGAAGCGTTCAAGTCGGCGCGCGCGGTGGATACATCCGCGTCGGCAGCCAGAAAATCAACAGGATCAACGCCAGCGCGACGCCCGCCATGCACAGATAAAGATCGGAAGACGTCAGCACCACGGCCTGCTCATGCAGACGGTGCGCGAGGCCTGCGCTATCGCGCTCGGCCAGGGGCGAATTGCCGATGCTATCCACCAGCATCGTCGAGTGAAAATGCAGCCTGGCGGTGGTCAACGCCTCGATGACGCCGGTAGCAATCACCGCTGACAGGCCTTTAACGGTGTTGAACCAGGCCGAGGCGAACGGGCCTTCCATCGGCGAGATGCTGCCGGTCGACAGCATCAACAGCGGCAGGACGGCCATGGGCTGACCGAAGATTTGCAGCAGTTGCAGCGCGTAGAAATCGTCGCGAATCCACGCTGACGTCAACTGCGAACCACCGATGCAAGACAGCGCCAACATGCTCAGACCCGCGCCCAACACCCAGCGACAATCGACCCATCGCAGGTTGCACAACGCCGCCACCAACGGCAGCGCAATCAACTGCGGCAACGCCGCCAACAGCGTGATCGGCGCAGTCTGGACGGGGCGATAACCCTGCACCTGAGCGAGATAAGAGGACGGAATGATGATCACTGCCAGCAGTATCACCAGCACCCCGGCCAAGGTGAGCAAAGCGAATGAGAGGTTGCGGATGCCGAGCATCTGCATCTTGAAAAACGGTATCGGTTGCGACCATTCATTGATCAGAAACAACACCAGCAATACCAAGCCACCGCCGAGCAAACCGCCGATCAGGCTCGACTCGAACCAGTCCAGCCGATTGCCCTGCAAGATGCCGATCACCAGCATGCAGATCGCCGGAAAACCCAGCAGCAGACCGCGCCAGTTGAACTGCTTGAAGCGTTCCAGGCGCAGCGGGTCCTGGGGCAAACCATAGGCCACCGCGCCTAGGGCCAGCAGGCACGGCACGATAATCTGCCAAAACGTCCACTGCCAGCCGACATACTCAGTCCACAATCCGGCCAGTGGCGTGCCGAGACCGGGGCCGAACGTGGCGGTCAGCGCATACCCGGCCAAGCCATAGAGCTTCACATTGGCTGGCAGGAAGCGCAGCGCCACGGTCATCAGCATCGGCGGCAACGCACCGCCGGCCAGGCCTTGCAACGTGCGCATGACCAGCAGGCTTTCGTAGTTCGGGGCGAACGGACATAACAGGCCCAACAACGTGAAGACGCTGATGGCGCACAGGGTGAATCGGCGCAACGAGAACGTCACCGCACACCACGGCGCAAACGCCATGGCCGCCACCGAGGTCGCGGTGTAGCTGGCGACCAGCCAGGTGCCTTCGTCGTAACCGATGGCCAACGCACCGCGAATGTCCGCCAGCGCTACCTTGGTCACCATCTCGTTCAGGCCCGACACCAGCACCGCCAGCAACACACCCACCAGACCGATGATGATCCGCGGGCCGAAAACCGGTGGCGTGACGGCGGCTGGAGGGATCGCGGCGAGGGGTGCCGGGACCGTGAGGGAAGTCATTACTGCTTGCTCCGGGGCTTAGGTACCGGGGCATTCTATGAAGCATGATGACTGACGAAAATTGACTTATCGGCAGTTTATAAATGCGCCAGACGCAACAATACAAAACCTCTGTGGGAGCGAGCCTGCTCGCGAAGAGGACTTCACATCCAACATCAACTTTGACTGATACACCGCTTTCGCGAGCAGGCTCGCTCCCACAGGGGATTGGGGGTTGCTTCAGGTGGGTTGTGCGGCCAGCCATGTCTCGTCGCAGCAGGCTTTCAGGGTTTCACGCAACCAGCGGTGGGCCGGGTCGTTGTCAAACCGTGGATGCCAGGCCTGGGTCAGCATCAGGGTCGGCAGCGGAATCGGCAGGGTGAACGAGCGCAGTTTCAAGCCCAGGCGACGGACGCTCAACAACGCCTCTTGGGGCACCGGCAGAATCAGATTGGAATCGGGCAACGCGAACATCGCCGCATGGAAGCTCGGCGCAATCACCGCCACCCGACGCTCCAGCCCCAAGGCGTTGAGGGCCGTGTCGATCGGCCCACGGGCAATGCCACGGCGCGACATGCTGATATGAGAAAAACCGGCATAGCGCTCGGCGGTAATCTCTTCGTCGAACAGGGGATGGTCCTCGCGCACCAGACCGACAAAGTGCGTCGAAAACAGGTTCTGCACTTTCACTTCCGGCATGACCGGACGGTTGTTGCTGACACTCAAATCGATCCGCCCTTCGCGCAGCGCTTCATCATCGCCATCGCCTTCCGGCACAAAGCGCAATTCACAGTGCGGCGCCTGGCGTTCCAGGGTGTCGAACAGCTTGCCGCCATACACGCCGACGAAAAAATCATTGGCGCGGATGCTGAACCGCCGGCGCAACGAACCGAGGTCCACCTCATCGGCGGAACGAAACAGCAAGGCAGCCTGCTCGACCACGTCACGCACCTGTTCGCGCAGCTCCAGTGCCTTGGGTGTTGGCACCAGACCGCGACCGGCGCGCACCAGGATCGGGTCGCCGATGGCTTCGCGTATGCGCGTCAGCGTTCGGCTCATGGCCGCCGGGCTGAGGTTCATCCGCCGCGCGGCACCGACCACGCTGCCTTCGTCGAGCAAGGCGTCGAGGGCGACTAACAGGTTCATGTCCGGGAGTTGCATGCTGAGCACTCGTGGCTGATCTGGATTGATTCAGACGCAATGCTAGCAAACATCTCCCCATTGATGCGGCGGCTGTTCTGACCCCTTCGCGAGCAGGCTCGCTCCCACAGGGGATTTATGTGGTTCACAAAATTGGCATCCAATGAAGATCCACTGTGGGAGCGAGCCTGCTCGCGAAGGGGCCAGACCAGACACCACAACGCTTACCGCTGCATCCCCCAGCGCTTAACCGTCACCCGCTCAAACGAATCAAACACCAGATTCTCCACCAGCAACCCGATCAAGATCACCACCGCCAACCCGGCAAACACCTTGTCGGTATACAGCTCATTTCGGTTCTGAAAAATGTACCACCCCAACCCACCCTTGCCGCTGGTCGCGCCAAACACTAACTCTGCGGCAATCAACGTACGCCAGGCGAAGGCCCAACCAATCTTCAACCCGGCAAGAATCGACGGCAACGCCGCCGGAATCAGGATAAACAGCACAAACCGCATGCCCTTGAGTCCGTAATTACGCCCGGCCATGCGCAACGTTTCCGAAACCCCGAGAAACCCGGCATAGGTGTTCAAGGCCAACGCCCACAGCACCGAATGCACCAGCACAAAAATCAAACTGTTCTGCCCCAGGCCGAACCACAGCAATGCCAACGGCAACAACGCAATCGCCGGCAGCGGGTTGAACATCGAGGTCAACGTGCTCAGCAGGTCCCGACCGAACTGGGTCGACACCGCCAGCGTGGTCAAGGCAAACGCCAGGACGATGCCGATCAGGTAACCCTTGAGCAACACCACCAGCGAAATCCAGACCTTGCCCAGCAACTCACCACTGAGCAAACCGTCATACAGCGCGCTGGCCGTTTGCAGAAAACTCGGCAGCAGCAGGTCGTTGTTCTGAACGCGGGCGACCACTTCCCACAGCACCGCCAGCAATATCAGGATCAGGCTTTTACGAATCCAGCCCTGCTGCCAGAGGCGCTGACCGAGGGGTAATTCACGCTCCAGCGGTACGCTGGTCAGCGGCTGCAAAACCGTTTCGAACTCTTCACGCGCAGATGATAAATGGCTCATCGGGCACTCCTCTCAATGGCTCAATAAGCGATGCGAATGTCGGAGAAATCCAGCTCGCGCTCGGTCTCCGGCGACTGGCCTTCATCGAACAACAACCGATGAATCCGTCGCGCCGATTCCTGAAACGCCACGCCACCGAGGCTGTGCAAATCGTATTGATGGCTGTGGACCTCCGCCCGCACACGGCCCGGATGCGGGGACAACAGCAGAATGCGATTGCCCACCACCAGCGCCTCTTCGATGGAGTGCGTGACGAACAGCAGCGTGAAACGCACCTCTTCCCACAGCAGCAGCAATTCTTCCTGCATCTTGCGGCGGGTCAGCGCATCGAGGGCGGCGAAGGGTTCGTCCATCAAGAGGATTTTCGGTTGCATCGCCAAGGCGCGAGCGATGGCGACTCGCGCTTTCATGCCACCGGACAGAGTGTGCGGATAAGCGTCGGCAAACGCCGCCAGCCCAACCTTTTCGAGGTAGTGCAGCGCGCGCTCTTCAGCCTCTTTACGCTTCAGGGTTTTGGACGCCAGCAGCGGAAACATCACGTTCTGTTTGACGGTTTTCCACGGTGGCAGTTGATCGAACTCCTGGAATACCACGATCCGGTCCGGCCCCGGCGCATGCACGGTTTGCCCTTGAAGACGGATCTCGCCCTCACACGGCTGGATGAACCCGGCAACTGCCTTGAGCAAGGTTGATTTACCGCAACCGGACGGGCCGAGCAGCACAAAGCGGTCCGCCGGATCGATTTCAAAACTGACTTGGTGGGTCGCCCGAACCACACGCTGCGGCGTGCGGTATTCGAGGCTGACGTTGTCGACCGACAGCAGCGCCTGGGCTGCGACGTTCGGTTTGCTGACCGTGTGGCCTTGCAAAGGGGCGTTCATTTCAGTCAGCTCCCTTGCAGTGGTTTGGCGTCCTGGAAGAAGTAATCCTTCCACGAATCCGGTTTGTTTTTGATCGCGCCGACGCGGTAAAGGAACTCGGCCAGTGGATACGTATTCTTCGGCGTGACGCTGAATTCGAACTGCGGGTTGTCGATGATTTTCAGCAACGCGGCGCGGTCGATTTTCGCCTTGGTGACGCGGATGTAAGTGTCGGCAGCCGCGCCTTTATCGTTCTGGGCAAACTCCGCCGCTTCGGTCAGCGCCGCGATGAAGGCCTTATAGGTTTTCGGGTTCTCTTCGCGGAATTTCTCGGTGGCGAACAGCACCGTCGGCGAGTTCGGGCCGAGCACGTCGTAGGAGTTCAACACCACGTGGACGTTGGGGTTGGCCAGTTCCTGATCCTGGAACGGCGGGTTGGAAAAGTGCCCGGACAGCTCGGTGCCACCGGCCACCAACGCCGCCGTGGCGTCGGGGTGCGGTACCGCAATGGTGTACTTGTCGAGGCGATTGAACTCCTTGTCACCCCACTGCTTGGCAGCCGCGTATTGCAGGAAGCGTGACTGCACCGACACACCCACCGCCGGCACCGCGATGCGGTCCTTCTCGGTGAAATCGGCGATGGTTTTGACCTTGGGGTTGTTGCTCACCAGGTAGTAAGGGAAGTTGCCGAGGGAGGCCACGGCTTTGACGTTCTGCTTGCCGTGGGTGCGATCCCAAATGGTCAGCAACGGGCCGACGCCCGCGCCAGCGATATCAATCGAACCGGAGAGCAGCGCATCGTTGACCGCGGCGCCGCCAGACAACTGGGTCCAGTCGACCTTGATGTCGATGCCTTCCTGCTTGCCGTACTTCTCGATCAGGTTTTGATCGCGCACCACGTTGAGCAACAGGTAAACAATGCCGAACTGCTCGGCGATGCGGATTTCACCTTCGGCGTGGGCCACAGTCGGCGCCACCAGGCTGCCGGCGATCAGGCTGAAACCCAGGCCGATGGCAGCCGCCAGCGGTGCAAAGGGAAGACGTTTGGACATGATCAAATCTCCGACAAATCAGAAAGGCGCGTCGCCCTGGATGGTGGTGCGATACAGCTTGCGGCGCAGATGGCTGGGGCATCCGGCGGCGAGGTGGATCAGCGAGCGGTTGTCCCAGAACACCAGGTCATGTGGCTGCCACTGATGGCGGTAGATGTTTTGCGGCAGCACGCTGTGGGCGTAGAGCTCGGCGAGCAGCTGCTGACTCTCGTCTTCCGGCAAACCAACGATGCGGGTAGTAAAGCCTTCGCTGACGAACAGCGCCTTGCGCCCGTTTTCCGGGTGCGTACGGACAATCGGGTGAACCACTTCTGCGACCTGAGCCAGTTGCTCCGGCGTCAGGGTCGGGCGCCAGTTGCCTTCGAATTTTGTCTCGCTGTAGCGCGCCGTGTACGAGTGCGCAGCGGACCGGCCTTCAACCGCTTTGCGCAACGCGTCGGGCAGGTTGTCCCAGGCTTTGTGCATGTCGGCGAACAGGGTGTCGCCGCCCTCGGACGGCAGCTCCTGGGCGTGCAACATCGAGCCCAGGCTGGGCAGTTCTTTATAGGAAAGGTCGGAATGCCAGAACTTGCCGGCATCACCGAGGCCGATGGATTGGCCGTTTTCGATGATGTTGGAAACGATGAGGATTTCCGGGTGGCCGGCCAGCAGGAATTGCTTGAGCACGTGAATCTGCAACACACCGAATCTTCGGCTGAAGGCGATCTGCTGCTCGGGGGTGATGCGCTGGTCGCGGAACACCACGACGTGATGATCCAGGTGCGCGCGATGGAGGCGGGCGAAGTCCTGGTCATTGATCGGGCGGGACAGGTCAAGGCCGATGATTTCGGCACCGACGGCGCCGCTGAACGGGCGGATGTCGAAGGTTTGTGGCGCGATGCGGTTGGTAGCAGAGACAGCTGACATAAAAATCACTCCCACGCACGGCACGCTCAAGGGCGCGCGCGTCGATCAAGAAACTCACGGAGGTCCCGTGTTCGTTCGTGTCGTGCGGCGCGCCGATTGGTCGGCAGGTACGCAGGAGAGTGACTTTATAGGTATAAGAATCGAAATTTAAATACCGTTAGTGAATAACGATATGGCAGAACAGACGATGTACAAATTGTGGCGAGGGAGCTTGCTCCCTCGCCACAGCTTGACTGCCTACCGCTCGTGCAACGCCTCAGCCCGCGCCCGAATAATCGGCTTGAGCAAATAGCTGAGCACCGACTTCTTGCCGGTGATGATATCCACCGACGCCACCATCCCCGGAATGATCAACAACGGCTTTTCATCCGTCCCCAGGTGACTGCGATCCGTGCGCAGCTTGATGATGTAGTACGTGGTCTTCTTGTCTTCATCGGTGATGGTGTCCGCACCGATCTGTTCAAGCTTGGCCTTCAAACCACCGTAGATGGTGTAGTCGTACGCCGTGAACTTCACCGTCGCCTCTTGCCCCGGGTGCAGGAAGGCGATGTCTTGCGGGCGAATTTTCGCCTCGACCAGCAAGGTGTCGTCCAGCGGCACGATTTCCACCAGGTCACTGCCCGGCTGGATCACACCGCCAATGGTGTTCACCAGCAGCTTGTTGACGATGCCGCGGACCGGCGATGCCACCAGCGTTCGGCTGACCCGGTCTTCCAGCGCTTTGCCGGTGGCCTGGGCCTTGTTCAGATCGGTGCGTGCTTCGTTGAGTTGAGTCAGGGCTTCGCTGCGGAATTTACCGCGCGTCTCGTCAATCTTGCGCTGCACTTCCTTGATCGCCGATTCGGCGCGAGGGATCGCCAGTGTCGTGGCATCCAGTTGTCCGCGCGTTTCGACTTCGGCACGCCGCAGGCGCAGCACTTCAACCGGCGACACCGCGCCCTGGGCCACTAATGGCTCGGACATGTTGATTTCCTGGCGTTGCATACTCAGTTGCTGGCGATACTGCGACTGTTTGGAGGTGAACTCACGCAGCTCTTGCTGACGCTGGATCAACTGCTCCTGCAAACCACCGATTTCATCGTGCAATTGCTGGCGACGGCTGGTGTACAACGACTCTTCGCTGGCCGCCTGAATGGGCACGGCTTTGAGCACGTCCGCCGCGAAATTCAGCGGACGGTCGTCGACTTCCGCGCTCAGGCGTTCGACCCGCAGCAGCATCGACAAGCGATCCGCTTCGGTCTCGCCGACGTTGGAGGCGAAGCGCGTGTCGTCGAGGCGAATCAGCGGCGCACCGGCCTCAACGATCTGCCCTTCTTTGACGAACAGCTCGGAAACGATACCGCCCTCAAGATTCTGGATTTTCTGGATCTTCGACGATGGAATCGCCTTGCCGTCGCCCTTGGTGACCTCGTCGATCACCGCGTAGTTGGCCCACAGCATCAGAAACACGAAGAAGGCGATGATCGCCCAGATCGTCAATCGCACCACGCGCGGGGCGTCTTCGATGAGGGCCTTGTTGACCTCGGGCAGTGGCTGGCCATGCAGCGACTCGGAGCCTTTGAAGTAACGGCCGATCGCACCCTTGAAACCCGACTTAAGCAACACTGATCTGCCCCTTCTTCAACGCTTCCATCACGGCGGCTTTCGGGCCATCGGCAAGAATTTGTCCACGGTCGATGACGATCAAGCGATCCACCAGTGACAACAGCGAAGCCCGGTGCGTGACCAGCACCACGGTTTTACTTTCAACCACCGCCGCGAGGCGTTGTTTGAGGCGTTCTTCACCGGTGTTGTCCATGGCACTGGTCGGCTCATCGAGCAGCAGAATCGGCGGATCGAGCAACAGCGCCCGCGCCAGCGCGACGTTCTGGCGTTGACCGCCGGACAGGTTCTGCCCGCGCTCACCGACTTGCAGTTCGTAACCTTGTGGGTGCAGACGGGCGAACTCATGCACGCCAGCCAGTTCGGCGGCTTGCAAGACCAATTCGTCTTCTACATAACGTGCGCCCGACACCAGGTTATCGCGCAGGGTGCCCGCCAGCAGCTGAATGTCCTGAGCCACGTAGCCGATGTTGTGGCGCAACTCGCTGACGTCGATCTGACGGATGTCGACGCCATCCACCAACAGCGCGCCGTCGTCCGGCTGGTACAGACCCACCAGCAGTTTGGCCAGGGAGCTTTTGCCCGAGCCGCTGCGACCGATGATGCCGATTTTCTCGCCCGGCTTGATGGTCAGGTTGATGTTCTTCAGCGCCTGGTTTTGCTGTTGCGGGTAGGTGAAGTTCATCTGCCGGCACTCGATGGCGCCTTGCAGCACCTTGCGGCTCAACGGACGCTCTTCGAAGTTGCGCTCTTGCGGCAACTCCATCATTTGATCGACCGAGGTCATGGTCACCCGCGCTTGCTGATAACGGGTCAGCAGGCCAGACAGCGAGGCCAGGGGGCTCAGCGCGCGACCGCTGAGCATGTAACAGGCAATCAGACCGCCCATGCTCAGGTGACCGTCGATGATCTGGTACACACCGAAGACGATCATGATCACCCCGGCCAGTTGCTGGATCAGCAAGGTGATGTTCATCGCCAGGCCGGAGAGCATTTTCACCCGAAGTTCGAGGCGGCTGAGGGTGCCGATGGTTTGTTCCCACTGATACTGGCGTTCGCTTTCGGCGTTGTTGACCTTCACCGCGTCGAGGCCGGCGAGGGTTTCGATCAGGCTCGACTGGCGCTCGGCACCGAGGGCCATGGTTCGTTCCATGGTCGCTACCAACGGCTTCTGCAACGCGTAGCCGATCAACAGGGCAATCGGGAATGCCAGCACCGGAATCCACACCAGGTGTCCGCCGAGGATCGCGATGACCATGAAGATCAGCAGGGTAAACGGCAGGTCGATCAGGCTGGTCAGGGTCAGCGAGGCGAGGAAGTCGCGCAGGCTCTGAAACTCATGGATGTTCTGGGCGAAGCTGCCGACCCGCGCCGGGCGGTACTTCATGGCCATGCCGACAATGCGTTCGAACAATGTGGCGGAGATGATCAGGTCGGTTTTCTTGCCGGCCAGGTCCAGGCACAGACTGCGCAGGCTCTTCAGAATCAGGTCGAACAGGTAGGCACCGGTAATGCCGATGGCCAGGACCCACAGGGTCGATTCAGCCTGGTTCGGTACCACACGGTCGTAGACGTTCATCACGAACAACGGCGCGGCCATGGCGATGATGTTGATCAGGAAACTCGCGGCGATGGCGTCGGCGTACAACCAGCGCGAACGCTTGAGGGTGTCGCGGAACCACGAACGCGCACGCGGAATCAGCGTGCCGTGATTGACGTCGAATTTGTGCTGCGGTTGAGCGAAAAACACTTTGCCGGTGTAGTCGTCGGCGAGCAGTTCGCGACTGACGACACTTTCGCCGCCATCGCACTCATTCAGCAGCACGCGCGCCTGGTCGTCACCGTGCCAGCCAAGCAGGACCGCACTGCGGCCATCCTTGAGCAACAGCAGTGCCGGCATCGCAATCGCCGGGATCTGCTCAAGCTTGCGTTGCAGCACCCGACCTTGCAGGCCGGCGCGAGCGGCGGCGCGAGGCAGCAGTTCAACGCTCAGGCGTTGCTTGGGCAATGGCAGGCCGGTGGTCAACATCGCGGCGCTGGCCGGCTTCTGGTGCAGAGTGCACAGGGCGAGCAGGCCATCCAGTAACGGATCGTCATGCAACACGCGTGGATCATGGATGAGTTGAACCCGACTGACTTCTGATTCCACGCTCGACACTCTTGGCTAACGGTAAAAAGGGAGGACTCAATTCATCCCGGGGAGCTGAACCTGGGCTTCTCGTCGTTCTGCACAACGGATGCCAACGGTGCGACCACTCCCTGGCTTTTGAGCAACTGGCTCATGGTCGCCTTGAATCGGTAATGAGTAAATAACTGAATGTTTTTGATCTCGGCGGCTTGTTGACGCACCACTTCATTGAACGTCGAAAAACCGTCAAAAGCTATTTGCGAGAGGCGCTGGCGCGACACCTGCGGAGCAAAAATCCCCCGGTGATTATGGGTCGATGCTGTTCGCGTGATGTCGCTGTCATTGCCTTTTCCAACTTGACCGCCCAGCAGATCGATCCTTGGAAAGTATCCCCCTTTTGCCTCCTTTAACTGATAATCCGCGCCCAATCGATTATTAACACCAGCCTGGACTTCCGCATGGACTTCCAGCGCCTGTCGCATGGCCTGCGTAAAGCTCTGTACCTGAACAAAACCGGTGCCTGTAGCGATGAATAAATCCTTGAACCACTGCAAGACGAACGGCTTCGATTTCCCTGAGTTACTTGTCGTGAATCACTGCGAAGCATACGAACACATCGGAAAATGACCGCGCGAATGACCGTATGTCGGAAAGTTAAAAATTGGAGCCAAATCACAGTCGGCAAGACGGCTCGTCACTCAAATATCAATGTGACATTACTGGGACGAGTGTTTAGGATGACACCTGCAAGGTCAATAGTTTGGCATATAGTCAATAGCGAAAAAATATAGACAATTAATTGACGAATATCCGCGTCAATCTTGCGTCTACTCTTGTTTTAAAAGTACGCCCGGACAGGGCAGGCCGAATGCCGTCATGTCTCAGTAAGTCACCTGTGCAAGTCAACTGAATGCGCCACCCGGAGAGTCTTCAATGAGCAGTGTTGTTGCCATCGTCAAAAGCATTGTCGGTCAAGTTTTCGCGGTGTCCCCAGAGGGCGTCCGTCGTGTACTCGTTGAAGGCGATCGGTTGCTGGTGGGCGATCAGGTAGACACTGGTGCAGCGGGCGCTGTCACGCTCGAACTGGCTGACGGCCGGACCCTGGACCTGGGGCGTGACACTCAGTGGAGCGCAAACACTCCGGACTCCAGCACCGACCTGGCAGAAGCCACCGCACAGGCCGCGCCATCGGTTGAAGAACTGCAGCAAGCCATCGTCGCCGGCGCCGACCCGACCAAAGACCTTGAAGCCACCGCAGCCGGCCCTACGGCTGCCGGCACGGGCGGCGCGGCAGGTGGTGGTCACAGCTTCGTGATGCTGGATGCCACCGCTGGCCGGGTGGACCCGACCGTGGGTTTCCCGACGGCGGGCTTCGGCACCAGCGCATTGGCGGCACAGAACCCTCTCGACGGACAAACGGCCGACACCAACCCGAACTTGCAACGTGAGTCGACCCTGAGCCTGAGCGCCACGCCGACCATCACCGAAGCCGGCGGCGTACTGGTTTACACCGCGACCCTGAGCCAGGCACCCCTGACCGACCTGAGCATTACCTTGTCCAACGGCTCGGTGATCGTGATCCAGGCCGGCCAACTGACCGGCACCGTCAGCGTACCGTTGGCGCCGAACGATACTGTTTATAACGACCCGACCCAGATCGATGTGACCGTCACCGGCACCACGGGCGGCAACGGCATCATCGTCACGCCGCCGACGACCCCGGCCGTGACTCAGGTCACCGACACCGTCGACACCACCACGGTTACGCTGAGCGCAGGCGCCAACGTTACCGAAGGCGGCGTGATCACCTACACCGCGACGCTGACCAACCCGGCTCAAACCCCGGTGACCATCACGCTGTCCAACGGTTCGACCATCACCATCGACGCCGGCAACACCACGGGCACCGTCAACGTGCCGACCGCTGCCAACGACGTCTATAACAATGGCAGCACCGTCACCACCACGATTACCGGTGCTACGGGTGGCAACTTCGAAAACCTGGTCCCGAGCACCACGCCGGCGGTCACTACCATCACCGACTCCCGCGACGACACCGGCCTGAGCCTGTCGGCATCGACCGAAGTGGCCGAGGGCGGACAGATTCTGTACACCGCGACCCTGACCAATCCGGCCGGCACGCCAGTCACCGTGACCTTGAGCAACGGCGCGGTCATTACCATCGCGGCGGGCGCGACCACTGGCAGCGTGAGCGTCCCGGCGCCGGCTGATGATGTCTACAAAGACGCCGGCAAAGTCGAAGTCACAGTCAAAGAAGCGGTGGGCGGTAATTTCGAGAATCTGGTCACCGATCCGGCAGCGGCGGTGACTCAAGTCACTGACACGCTTGATACCTCGACGGTCAGCCTGACCGCCAGCGGCACTGTTGCCGAAGGCGGCACCGTGGTTTACACCGCGTCCGTTACCGCTCCCGTTACCGGTTCGCCGGTGGTCGTGACCTTGTCCAACGGCCAGACCATCACCATTCCGGTCGGATCGAGCAGCGCCAGCGTCAATTTCACTGCGCCGAATGATGCTTTGGCCGGCGGCGGCTCCTTGAGCGTCAAGATTGATGATGCCAAGGGTGGCAACTACGAGAAGCTGGACGTAGACGGCAAGTCGGCGGACACCTCGGTGACTGACACCGCAGACACCACCACACTGAGCCTGACAGCGACCGACTCCGTCGCTGAAGGTGGTTCGATCGTTTACACCGCGACCCTGACCAACGCTGCCGGCACGCCAGTGACCGTCACCCTGAGCAATGGCGCGGTAATCAACATCGCTGCGGGGGCGACCACTGGCTCGGTGACCGTCAAGGCACCGGCCGACGACGTCTACAAAGACGCCGGCAAAGTCGAAGCGACCATCAAGGACGCCACGGGCGGCAACTTCGAAAATCTGGTCAAAGACCCGGCTGCCGCCGTGACCAGTGTCACCGATACCGTCGACACCTCAACCGTCACTCTGACCGCCACCAGCAGCGTGGCCGAGGGCGGTACCGTGGTCTACACCGCGTCGGTTGGCGCTCCGGTCACCGGTTCGCCCGTCATCGTGACCCTGGCCAACGGTCAGACCATCACCATCGACATTGGCAAAAGCAGCGGCACCGTCAATGCCGTGGTTTCGAACGATGTGGTCAATGGTCACGCACCGGTCACCAACTCGATCACCAACATCAGCGGTGGCAATTACGAAAACCTGGTCGCCGACAAGACACCGGTCAGCACCAGCGTGACCGACACCGTCGACACCACCACCGTCTCGCTGACCGCTACCGGCAACGTCAACGAGGGCGGTTCGATTGTTTACACCGCGACCCTGACCAACCCGGCCGGCACGCCAGTGACCGTGACCCTGAGCAACGGCGCGACCATCACCATCGATGCCGGTAAAACCACCGGCACCGTCAAAGTCGATGCGCCGAAGGACGACGTCTACAAGGACGCCGGCAAAGTTGAAGTCACTATCAAAGACGCTGCTGGCGGCAACTTTGAAAGCCTGGTCACCAACCCGGCGCCAGCCGTGACAAACGTGGCTGATACCACCAACACCACACGCCTGACCCTCAGTGCGGACACCGCGGTACTTGAAGGTTCGCACATTACTTACACCGCGACCCTGAGCCACGCCGCACAAACCCCGGTCACCGTCACGCTGAGCAACGGTGAGACCATCACCATTGCCGCGGGCAAAACCAGCGGTTCGGTGACCATCGCGGCGCCAAGCGACGACGTCTACAGAGACACCGGTTTGCTCACTGTGAAAGTGACCGACGCCACCGGCGGCAACTTCGAGAACCTCGTCGTCAGCCCGGCACCCGCCATCACCATCGTCTTTGACACCATCAACACCACGTTGCTGTCTCTGTCAGCCAGCCACACCGTCAGCGAAGGTGGCCAGATCACCTACACCGCCACCCTGACCAACCCGACAGACACGGCCATGACCGTGAAGTTGAGCAACGGCGCGGTCATTCAGATCGCCGCAGGCGCTTCCAGCGGCTCGGTCGAGATCGCGGCACCGGCTGACACACCGTACGTCGATGGCGGCAAAGTCGCGGCGATCATCGTCAGCCAAAGCGGTGGCAACTTCGAAAACGTCGCGGTCAATTACGCGCCGGCGGTCACCACCGTTGCTGATACGAAAGACACTACCAGCCTGACACTGAGCGCCACCCCTTCGGTCGCTGAAGGCGGTTCAATCGTCTACACCGCGACGCTGACCAATGCTGCCGGCACAGCCATGAATGTGACACTGAGCAACGGCGCAGTGATCCATATTGCCAAAGGCGCCCTCACGGGTTCGGTGAACTACGCCGCACCGTCGGATGACGTCTATAAAGACGCCGGCAAAGTGGAAGCCAGCATCACCAAGACCACCGGCGGCGACTTTGAGAACCTGGTCGCCGACAAGACGCCAGCCGTCACCGACGTGACCGACACCATTAACAACACCACAGTTTCCCTGACCGCCACACCTAGCACGGCCGAAGGTGGCACCGTGGTTTACACCGCCTCGGTCAATGCGCCTGTGACCGGCACGCCGGTTGTTGTGACCTTGTCGAACGGCCAGACCATCACCATTCCGGTCGGCGCCAGCAGCGCCCATGTGAACTTCAAGGCCCCCAACGATGCCCTGGCTGGCGGCGCAACGCTGAGCGTGAAAATCGACGGCACCACCGGTGGCAACTACGAAAATCTGGTGGCGAGTAAAACCCCGGCAGTCACTTCAGTAACCGATGTTAAAGACACCACCACGGTTAGCCTGACCGCGACCGATTCCGTCGCTGAAGGCGGCTCGATCGTTTACACCGCGACCCTGACCAACGCTGCCGGCACCCCGGTGACCGTCACCCTGAGCAATGGTGCGGTGATCAGCATCGCTGCGGGTGCGACCACTGGCTCGGTGACCGTCAAGGCGCCGGCCGATGACGTCTACAAAGACGCCGGCAAAGTCGAAGCGACCATCAAGGACGCCACTGGCGGCAACTTCGAACACCTGGTGAGCAGCCCGGTAGCAGCGGTGACTGACGTCACTGACACGATCAACACCTCGACGGTCAGCCTGACGGCGACGCCCGCTACGACCGAAGGCGGCAACGTGGTGTACACCGCGTCCGTCAATGCACCGGTCACCGGCCAGGCCGTGGTCGTTACGTTGGCCAACGGTGAAAAAATCACCATCGCCGTCGGTGAAAGCAATGCCTCGATCACCGTCAAGGCGCCGAACGATGCGCTGGTCGGTCACGAACCACTGATCAACTCCATCAAGGAGGTGACCGGTGGCAACTTCGAGAAGCTGGTCGCCGACACAACGCCGACCTCGACCGCCATCAGCGATACCGTGGACACCACCAAAGTGACCATGACCGCCAGCGACTACGTGGTCGAAGGCGGCAACATCACTTACACCGTCAACCTGACCAATGCCGCCGGCACTGATATGACGGTCAAGTTGAGCAACGGCGAGAGCGTCGTGATCAAGGCTGGTGACAAGTCAGGTTCCATCACCATCCCGGCGCCGGGCGATGACGTCTACAAGGACGGCAGCAAGATCACCGTCGGCATCGCCAGCACCAGCGGCGGCGATTTCGAGAAGCTCGACGTCAGCCAGACCACGCACACCACCACCGTCAATGACACCATCGACACCACGACGCTCAAGCTCAGCGCAGACGTGAGCACCGTCGGCGAAGGTGGCCAGATCCTCTACACCGCCACCCTGAGCCACCCGGCCGACACAGCGATGACTGTGACGCTGAACAATGGCCTGGTGATCAACATCAAGGCCGGCGAGTCCAGCGGTTCGGTGCCGTACACCGTACCGAATGACATCTACACCGGCGCACCGGTCGTCCGCGCAGCCATCGCGGACAGCACCGGCGGCAACTTCGAAAAACTCGACACCGACCGCTCGGCCGTCGTCACCAAAGTGACCGACACCGCCGACACCACCAGCCTGACCCTCAGCGCCAGCGGTTCGGTGCAGGAAGGCGGGCAAATCGTCTACACCGCGACCTTGTCCCATGCCGCCGGCAGCGACATGACCGTGAAACTGAGCAACGGCTCGACTATCACCATCCTCAAGGATGCGGTGTCCGGCCACGTCAGCGTGGACGCACCGAAAGACGACGTGTACCTGGACGCCGGCAAAGTCACCGCCAGCATCGACCAAGTCAGCGGCGGCAAGTTTGAAAGCCTGGTGCCGGACAAGTCTCTGGTGTCCACGGACATCACCGATACCCTCAACGACGTGGTCGCCAAACTGACGGTGGACAACGCCAGCGTCACCGAAGGCGGCAAAGTCACCTACACCGTGACCCTGACCAACGCCGATGGCCTGCCGGTCAACAATCACGGTGACCTGACCTTTACGTTGACTGACGGCACCGTGGTTAAAGTGGCGGCCAACCAAACCAGCGGCAACACCGTGGTGACCACCCAGGACAATCACGTCATCAACCAGTCGGTGACAGTGGTCAATCAACTGACTGGCGTTTCGGGCACCAGTAATTATGAAAACCTGGTACTGAGCACCGACAAGACCCGCGTCACCATCCTCGACAACGACCACGCGCCAGTGTCCATCGGTGGCGCTGTCACCGGTCTCGAAGATTCGACCATCACCCTGAGCTGGAACGACTTCAAGGTCACCGACGTCGATAACGACAGCCCGCTAGGCATCACCATCACCCAGGTATCGGGCGGTGGCACCCTGCTGTTCAACGGCGTGGCGGTTACCTTGGGCCAGACCATCAGCCAGGCGGATATCGCCCTGGGCAAACTGACCTTTGTGCCCGCCGCCAATGAGTCAGGCGCCGATGGTTACGGCGGTACCGGCATCGGTAACCAAGCGTCGGATTACGCACAAATTCAGTTCAAGCCTACCGACGGCTTCAACCAGGGCACTGAAGCGACCCTGAAGGTCGACATCACTCCGGTGGCGGATGCGCCAACGCTGAATGTCGCGGGCAACAACGTAACGTCGACTGGATTGATCAAGGACGTCTGGACCGGCCTGTCGGGTCTGGGCACCGATGGCAGCGGCGCGGCAACGGGCACGCTGAAAAGTGTCATCGATGGCGCGGGCACGCCGAATTCCAGCAGCACCGTCAGCAACGTGCAATCCGGTGGCGATGTGGCCCAAGGCACCGCGTCGAAAACCTCCGGCCTGATTTACCTGGAAGCCGGCAAGACTTACACCTTCAGCGGCACCGGCGATGACAGCTTGCTGGTGACCATTGGTGGCAAGAACATCGCGGCCACTACGTGGGGCACGGGTGCCAACCTGAACGGTTCGTTCACACCGTCTGCCAGCGGCTACTACACGCTGGACATCTACCACCATAACCAGAACGGCCCGGGCAACTACGACGTCAACCTCTCGGTCAACGGCAGTCCGGCAGTCGATCTGAGCAGCGCTGGCGTGCCGATCTACACCGGCGTGGCGGACCTTACCCATGCAGGCGTGACGGTTTCCGACCTGCACGGCAGCAATGGTGAAGGCTACTACGAGGGCTACAAACTCAACGAAGGCGCGCAGGGGACCAGCGTTCACCTGTCCGCCATCAATACGGCACTGACCGACACCGACGGCTCCGAAATCCTGAGCGTGAAGATCAGCGGCATTCCGGCCGGCTCGGTCCTCACCGATGGCGCGGGCCACACCTTCACCGCCACTGCGACGTCCGGCGAAGCCAACGTCACCGGCTGGAACCTCGGCACCCTGACCGTGACCCCGCCGGCGAACTACAACGGCCAGTTCAACCTGACCGTAACCTCAACGTCCACCGAGACCCTCGGCGGTTCGGCGCCAAGTACCGCGACGATTCCGGTCACGGTTTACCCGACGGCCTATGTCAGCGAAGTGGTCGCGACCCTCACCGTGGATAAAACCACCGTGGCCGAAGGTGGCCAAATCACTTACACCGTGACCCTGTCCAACAAAGACGGGATCGCCATCAGCAGCCACGACGAGCTGACCTTCAAGCTGTCCGACGGCACACTCATCAAAGTGCCCGCCAACGCGGCGTCGGGATCGTTCACCATTACCGCCCCGGACGACATCCTGATGGGCGGTCAGCCGACCATCGTCAACAAACTCGAAAGCGTCAGCGGTGCTGACAACTTCCAACAACTGACCCTGGCTCAAAATTCGTCGCAAACCAGCGTGACTGACGAATCAGGTTCGGGTACCTCGATCAACAACCAGGGCGACAAAGTCGGCATCACCATCGTCGGCAACGGCGCGGTCCTGGAAAACCAGGCGCCGAGCTTCACCATCAAGCTCGACAAGGCCCAGAATGTTCCGCTGACCGTGAAGTTGAGCGACGGCCAGACCGTGACCTTCGCCGCAGGCGAAACGGAAAAAGTCCACACCCTGGCGCCTCAAGGCGAAGACGTCTACAAAGACGCCGGCACCGCGACATTGGGCATCAACGGCGCGACTTCCGGTGGCACTGCGCTGGAAAACCTGGTGGTGGGCAACCCGGCGTCGGTGGTCATCACCGACACCATCAGCGAAGTTATCGCCAAGCTGACCGCCACGCCGTCGGTCAATGAAAACGGCACCATCACCTACACCGCGACCCTGACCGACGCCAAAGGCGCACTGGTCACCGCGCACGATGTGCCAGTCACCATCACCCTCGACAGCGGCAAGACCATCACCATCGCCGTCGGCCAGAGCTCCGGCACCTTGTTGGTGACCGCAGACAACGACGTCTACAAAGGTCCGACCACCGTCACCGAAGGCATCAAATCGGCGGCCGGTGGCAACCTGGAATTGATCGCTCCAAACGCTGACAAAGTCAGCACCTCGGTCAATGACGTCAACGACACAACCACCGTGAAGCTGACCGCCACTCCGTCGGTCAACGAAAACGGCACCATCACCTACACCGCGACCCTGACCGATGCCAAAGGCGCATTGGTCACCGCGCACGATGCGCCAGTAACCGTCACCCTCGACAGTGGCAAGACCATCACCATCGCCGTCGGCCAGAGCTCCGGCACCTTGTTGGTGACGGCGGGCAACGACGTCTACAAAGGTCCGACCACCGTCACCGAGGGCATCAAATCGGCCGCCGGCGGCAACCTGGAATTGATTGCTCCGAACACCGACAAGGTCAGCACCACAGTCAATGACGTCAACGACGCGACGACTGTGAAGTTGACCGCCACTCCGAGCGTTGATGAAAACGGCACCATCACTTACACCGCGACGCTGACCGACGCCAAAGGCGCACTGGTCACCGCGCACGATGCACCGGTCACCGTCACTCTCGACAGCGGCAAGACCATCACCATCGCCGTCGGCCAGAGCTCCGGCACCTTGTTGGTGACCGCAGACAACGACGTCTACAAAGGTCCGACCACCGTCACCGAAGGCATCAAATCGGCCGCCGGCGGCAACCTGGAATTGATTGCTCCGAACACCGACAAGGTCAGCACCACAGTCAATGACGTCAACGACGCGACGACTGTGAAGTTGACCGCCACTCCGAGCGTTGATGAAAACGGCACCATCACTTACACCGCGACGCTGACCGACGCCAAAGGCGCACTGGTCACCGCGCACGATGCACCAGTGACAGTCACACTCGACAGCGGCAAGACCATCACCATAGCCGTCGGCCAGAGTTCCGGCACCTTGGCCGTGACCGCAGGCAACGACGTCTACAAAGGTCCGACCACTGTCACCGAAGGCATCAAATCGGCGGCCGGTGGCAACCTGGAATTGATCGCTCCAAACGCTGACAAAGTCAGCACCTCGGTCAATGACGTCAACGACACAACCACCGTGAAGCTGACCGCCACTCCGTCGGTCAACGAAAACGGCACCATCACCTACACCGCGACGATCACCGACAAGAACGGCGCACTGGTCACCGCTCACGATGCGCCAGTGACGGTCACCCTCGACAGCGGCAAGACCATCACCATCGCCGTCGGCCAGAGCTCCGGAACCTTGCTTGTGACCGCGGGCAACGACGTTTACAACGGCGCGCCAACCGTCACTGAATCGATCAAGAGCGCCAGCGGCGGTAATCTCGAGGCCCTCGGCGCGGACAAGACCAGCGTCTCGACCACGGTCGGCGACTTCAAGGACACCACCACGGTCAGCATCACTGGCAGTACCTCGGTGACCGAAGGCCAGACCGCCAGCTACACGGTGAGTCTGACCAACCCGGCGCAGACCGAAGTGACCCTGAAAATCGTCTACAGCGGCACCGCAGCCGACGGTTCGGACTTCACCGGTGTGTACACCGTGAAGATTCCCGCCGGCGCCAGCAGCGCCAATTTCAGCGTCGCGACGCTGGACGACCGGATCACCGAAGGCACTGAAAACTTCGTGGTCAAGATCGACTCGGCCACCGGCGGCAACTTCGAGACGTTGGCGGTCAGTTCGACCAATGGCAGCGTCAGCACCTCGATCATCGACAACGATGCGCCGCCGGTGCTCGACCTCGACGCCAACAACTCCAGCGGCGCCACCGGTGCCAATTACAACGTGACGTTCACCGAAGGCACTACCGGCCAGGGTGTATCGATCGGCGACACCGACCTGAAAATCACCGACCCGGACAGCACAATGCTGACCGGCGCGACCATCGTGCTGACCAACCGTCAGACGGGCGATGCGCTGAACCTGGGCAACAGCGTGAATGGCATCACCATCAATGCCAACAGCACGAATGGCACGGTCACGCTGACGTTGTCCGGCAACGCGACGCTCGCCGACTACATGCAGCAGATCAAGAACATCAGCTTCACCAACGGCAGTGAAGACCCGAGCACCGTGCCGCGGATCATCACCGTGACCGTGACCGATGGCAGCAACTACTCCAACACTGCGACCACCACCGTGACCGTGGTCGGGGTGAATGACGCACCGACCGCCGCACCGGTCAACGTCACCGGCACCGAAGACACCCCGCTGATCCTGAGCTGGTCGACCTTTGGCGTCAGCGATGTCGACAGCCCCGCCGCCAGCCTCGGTGTGAAAATCACCGGCCTGCCGGGCGAAGGCAAATTGCAGTACCTGAACGGTTCGACCTGGACCGACGTCACGGCCAACCAGACCCTCAGCAAGACTGATATCGACGCCGGTAAAGTGCGTTTCACGCCGGATGCCAACGAGTCTGGCGCCAACGGCAATAGCGCCGGCATGGGCAACAACAAGGCGGACTACGCGCAGATCCAGTTCCAGCCAACCGATGGCTCGCTGCAGGGCAACACCGGCACGATCAAAATCGACATCACCCCGGTGGCTGACGCGCCAACGCTGAACGTCGCGAGCAACAACGTAACCTCGACGGGCTTGATCAAGGAAGTCTGGACCGGCCTGTCGGGCCTCGGCACCGATGGCAACGGCGCGGCTACGGGCACGCTGAAAAGCGTCATCGATGGCGCGGGCACACCAAACTCCAGTGGCACCGTGACCAACGTGCAGTCCGACGGCAGCGTCGCGGCAGGCACGGCATCGAAAACCTCCGGCCTGATCTACCTCGAAGCGGGCAAGACTTACACCTTCAGCGGTACCGGCGATGACAGCCTGCTGGTGACCATCGGCGGCAAAAACGTGGCCAGTGCCTTGTGGGGCGCGGGCGGCAGCTTGAACGGTTCGTACACCCCGACCACCAGCGGTTACTACACCCTGGACATCTACCACCACAACCAGAGCGGCCCGGGCAGTTATGACGTCAACCTGTCGGTCAACGGCGGCGCGGCAGTCGACCTGAGCAGCGCTGGCGTGCCGTTGTACACCGGCGTGGCGGACCTGGCCGCGGCCGGCGTGACGGTGTCCGATTTGCACGGCACCAACGGCGAAGGCTACTACGACGGTTACAAACTCAACACCGGTGCCGAAGGCACCAGCGTTCACCTGACCGCGATCAACACGGCGCTGACCGACACCGACGGCTCCGAAAGCCTGAGCGTGAAAATCAGCGGCATTCCGGCGGGCTCGGTGCTCACCGATGGCGCCGGCCACACCTTCACCGCCACCGCGACCTCCGGCGAAGCCAACGTCACCGGCTGGAACCTCGGCACCCTGACCGTGACCCCGCCGCCGTACTACAACGGCCAGTTCAACCTGACCGTGACCTCGACGTCCACCGAGGCGTTGGGCGGATCGGCACTCAGCACCGCGACGATCCCGGTCACCGTTTATCCGGCGGTCTACAACGCGATCACCGCCACGGCCGCCAGTGACACCGTCACCGGCACCGACGGCAACGACATCATCGTCGCCGACATCGGCGGGCTGACCGTGGTGCCGGGCACCAACTACAACATCGCGTTCATGGTCGACAGTTCGGGCAGCATGAGCGCCTCGTCGATCAGCTCCGCCAAGGACTCGCTGACGTCGGTGTTCAACACCCTCAAGCAGAGCATGGGCGGCAACTCGGGCACCGTGAACATCTTCCTGGTGGACTTCGATACCCAGGTCAACAAGTCGGTATCGGTCAACCTGAACGATCCGAACGCCCTGACCTTGCTCAAATCGGTACTGGACTCGATGTCGTCCGGCGGCGGCACCAACTACGAGGACGTGTTCAAGACCACGGCCAACTGGTTCCAGAGCGCCGACGCCGTGGCGAACACCGGGGCGAAGAACCTGACCTACTTCATCACCGACGGCCAACCGACGTACTACCAGAACGGCGAGCAGACCAACCCGATCCTGTACGGCAACGTGAAGCTCGATGACGTGGTGAAAACCAGCAACTACAAGCCGGGCGACACGTTCTCCACGACCATCGACAGCACTCACATCCTGAACATCAACAGTGCGGGCACCGCGACGCTGCAAACCTACAGTTCATGGTGGGGCTGGAGTTCGAGCACCCTGGGCACCGTTCACGCTCAGGGCGATGGCACGTACGAGATTTCCAGCCTCGCGGGCAGCGGCAACAACTCAAACTCGAACACCACCGACAACGCCAACAGCAGCTTTGCGCTGCTGGGCAACCTGTCGAATGTCGAGGCGATCGGCCTGAACAAAGACGTCACCCTCTCCGACCTGAAACCGTACGACACGGACCATACGCCGCAAACCAACATCGATCCGAAAGACCTGGCCAACTCGATCATCGGTCACACCGAAACGACGCAGCCGGGTTCCGACACGGTCAATGGCGGCGACGGCAACGACATCCTGTTCGGCGACCTGGTGAGCTTCAACGGCATTGCCGGTGAGGGTTATCAGGCGATGCAGGCGTTCGTCGCCCAGCAGACCGGCGTGGACGTCACCAAGGTCACCACCAGCAACGTGCATCAGTTCATCACCGAGCACTACAACGCGTTTGATGTGTCCGGTGCCCATGACGGCAACGACACCCTGTTGGGTGGTGCGGGCAATGACATTCTCTTCGGCTCGGGTGGCAACGACAGCCTCGACGGCGGCAAGGGCAATGACATCCTGCTCGGCGGCAGCGGTAACGACACGCTGATGGGCGGTTCGGGCAACGACATCCTCATTGGCGGTTCGGGTGCCGATACCTTTGTGTGGAAGTCGGGCGACACCGGCAACGACGTGATCAAGGACTTCAAGGCCAGCGAAGGCGACCGCATCGACCTGCGTGATCTGTTGCAGGGCGAGACTGGAAGCACCATCGACAACTTCCTGAAGATCAGCACGGTGGATGGCGTGTCGTCGCTGCAAGTCAGCTCCGGTGGCAAGTTCAACTCTGGCGACGCGGCTGCCGCAACGCCGGACGTGACGATCAAACTGGAAGGCAACAACTGGTCCAGCGCCAACATCCACACGTTGATTGCCGGCAGCGATCCCACCATCAAAGTCGACCACAACAACAGCTGATCCCACGAAAAACGGCCGCCCTTATGGGGCGGCCGTCACGTTTGTGCCGTTCTCCACGGTGACGATTTCGTCGCCGCACCGCATACTCGCGTGCAGTTGGCCTATGCTGCTGACAGCATGAGGCTGGTTCATTTCTGAGGGATGCTCACATGTTCTACGTGCAACGCGATGCGCAAGGCCAGTTAGTGCGCGTGGAAGCCGCGGCCTACGCCGAGGCCACGGAAACACTGCCGGCCGACCACCATGAAATCCAGGCCTGGTATGCCAACGAAGTGATGGAAACCAGCCTCAAACAGCTCAAGCAGAGCGACCTGGAAATGATCCGGGTACTCGACGACTTGATCCAGGTGCTGACCAGCAAAGGCGTGATCCGCGTCACCGACCTGCCGCCGGCGGCACAGGCCAAATTGATGGACCGGACCCAGGCGCGCGAGGCGTTGGGCGGGTTGAGTCATTTGATTGATGATGAAGAGACGGGGTTGATCTAAGGCCCCGCCTTTTTGGGTGTCTGGGCTGGCGCCTTCGCGAGCAGGCTCGCTCCCACATGGGACTTCAGTCGTCCACAATAATTGTGTTCACTGGAAATCAACTGTGGGAGCGAGCCTGCTCGCGAAAGCGGACTTCAACCCAACACAAATTTATCCTGCCAATCCTCCCGAACCCGGCGTCAACTCTGGCGATTCAAGGTGATCCAGCGCTCGCTCCACCAACAAATGAACCCCATCAGCCATTCGGCTAATCGCTAGCGCGACGCAGCGGCGTGAACCGTCGACATCGTCTGCCAGGTCGGCGGCGATGGCGCTGATGGAGCGCAGGTCTTCGGAGGCGTTGGCCAGGAGGGCTTCGGTGGGGATATCGGGGGAGACGGTGAAGAGGTGGCCTCTGCGGGGAGAAGGCGGATTTGGCGTTACTTTGAACATGTTGTATCTCCATCTGTATTGGGAGCTACGACCGTTCGCTTGCACGCGAATGGGGTGGCAGCTGTGCGCGAGTGTGCAAGACCGGGCAGACGGACCCCGGCAGATCATTCTCGGAAGAAAGATCTCCCACGCACAGCCGCCATAAAACAATGGCGTTGCGCGTCGTCTTTTACCCGGACTTGCACGTCCGTGTCACCGATTATTCAGTGACAAGGCCAGACTAGACCTGCGCATTACCCGGAACAAGTTCACCAAAACCGACGCAACTCGAAGGAAATCTCCTAGGAATTTTCCTTCAGATTTTCCGGTGCTTGCACTGACGCTTTCGCGAGCAGGCTCGCTCCCACATAGGAATGCATTTCAATTGTGGGAGCGAGCCTGCTCGCGAAGGCGGCATCCGCCTCACTGCCAAGGCTTGGGCTCACCAAACAACTGCCCCTGAACCCCATAAATCCCCATCTCCCGAATCACCGACAACTCCCCTTCAGTCTCGACCCGCTCGGCAATCAGCGGCAAATCGATGCTGTGCGCCGCGCGCTGGATCGCCTCGATGAACAAGCGCTTGTCGCTCTCCTGATCAATCGCCCGAATGTAGCCGCCATCGATTTTCAGGTACGCCAACCCCAGCCGCGCCAGGTTGCCGATCATGCTGAAACGCCCGCCAAAGCGTTGCAGGCTCAGGGAGAAGCCGAGTTCTCGCAGACGCCGCGTCAGCTCTTCCAGCATCGCCTGCTCGGGCAATTGTTCCTCGCCGATTTCCAGGGTCAGGCGCGGCCCGAGATTGGAATTCGTGCGCAGAATCTCGAAGATTTTATTCAGCGTTTGCGGATCGCCCAGCGTCGCTGACGACAGGTTCAACGCCAGCGACTCTTCGTGGCCCGCCATCTGCTCCAGCACCAATTCCAGCATCAGCCGATCCAGCCGCGCGGTCCAGCCGAAACGCTCCAGCCACGGCAGGAAGCGCCCGGCAGGAATGGTCTGGCCCTGCTCATCGACCAGGCGCGAAAGCACTTTGTAATGCAGCACCAGTTGCGTGTCCTGGCTGGCCACGACCGGTTGGAAATACAGCTGGAAGCGCCGCTGATTCAACGCCTGATCCAGCAAGTTGTTCCAGGCATGATGGTCATCGCCGACGCTGGCCGACGCACTGTGATCCAGGCATGCCCAACTCGGCTCGCCCTGACTTTCGGCCTGCGCCAGTGCCTGGTCGCCCAGCCCGAGCACCGCTTGCGGTGAGTCGCCATGAACGAACGGCGCCAGCCCGATAGAAGCCACCGAGGCCACGTCGGTGGCGCCTGTCGCATGCAGGCTCGCCAACGCACTGTCGAGGTTCTGCGCCAGTTGCAACGCCTCTTCGCGCACCAGCCCCGGCGCCAACACTGCGAACTCGCCGCCGCGAATCCGCGTGACCAGGTTCTGGGTTTCCGGGTATTTGGCACACTCGCGGGACAACTGCTCGCCCACCGCTTTCAACAACTGGTCGGTGCGCTGACCGCCCAAGCGCTGGTTCAAACCGGCCAGGTCCTTGACCCGCAGCAACAACAGATAACCGGAACTGGCCTGCTCCGGATTGCTCACCCGGGCGTTCAATTGCATCTCGAAAAAACGACGGTTGGCGAGCCCCGTCAGGTTGTCCTGATAGGACTCGACCCGCAGTTTTTCACTGCGCTCAGCCTGTTCCTGAAACAGCGCCTTGAGCTTCTCGACCATCTGGTTCATCGCCTGCACCACGCGGCGCAGTTCCGGAGTACGCGGCAGCTCAGGCAGGCTGAGGAACTCACGACGGGCGATGGCGTGGGATTGCTGGACCATGTAGTCCAGCGGCTTCAATTGGCGGCGCAATAACAGCGCGCCGAGCACCGCACTCACGGCACCGCAGACCAACAACCAGCCGAGGCTGCCCAGCGCGCTCTGCCACAGCTTGGCCAACGCGAACATCGGGTGGCTGACCACCTCGACCCGCGCCGCCTGCTCCCAGCCACGGCTGACAATCGCATCGCCGCCAGCGGCTTCGAGGCCAATCATTTTGACGAACCAGTCCGGCACATTGTTCACCGCCGGAATCCCGCTGCGCTCGACGATGGTTTTGTCGTTGCTCAGGTCAACGACGCGGATGCTCGCGTAGTAGCCGCTGTCGAAAATCGAACTGACCAGCAACTCGACCATCGCCGGGTCGTCGATGTTGGGTGTCAGGGACAGCGCCAGCGCCGTCGCGGCGTCCTGGGCGTGGGAACGCAACTGGTTGACGTACTGGGTGCGCGAACTTTCCAGGCTGACCATGAAGCTGCCGGTGAAGGCGACCACCAGGAACAGACAGATAGCGATCAACAGCTGTTTGAACAAAGACATCTGAGCGCGTGCTCCTAGTTTGTCGTTTCGACCGGGAAACCTTCGGCCTGCATTTTCTTCAACACGTCCTGCCAGCGGGACAGGCGTTTGGTGTCACCGACCTTTTTGTTGCCCTTGGCGCCCGGCAAATACAAACCTTCTGCATTGAAAGAGTAGACCGGTAACAGATCGGTTCGTTGATTGGCCGGTTTTATCTCGTTGATCAGGCTATCGAGCACCAGCGGCATGGCCTCGGGGCTTGAATAGTAGGTCAACACCATGTGCGCCCGATTCTGGCGCAAGGCCTTGACGTAGGTGATGCGCAGCTTGTCACTGGAGACGCCGAGATGGCGCAGGCTGAAATACTTGGCAATCGCATAGTCTTCGCAATCGCCGGCGCCCTTCCACAGCGCTTCGATGGGCGTTTCCCAATAGTCGACGTCGTGCCACAGGTCGATGTCCTCGACGTAGCGCACCTGATTGTTGAAGAACAGGTTGACCACTTTGAGCTGCTCCAGCTCGCTGACCTGCTTCTGCGTGGCCAGTAAATGCTGCCAGGCGTCGATCCGCTGCTGCCCTTCACCCAACGGCCCGTACAGGGCCTGAGCGCGACGGCTGATCAGCGAAAAGTCCCAATCGGCCTGCAGGCCGCCCAGCATGATGCCGGCCAGCAGCAGCGCGCAGCACAGCCAGCGCAAGATCCGTGGGATTGCGAAACGTACCGCCAATGCGAGGCATCCAGAGCAGGCAAATGGAATTTGGCCGATGGTGCAGGTTAGCCCGGCAAAAGACAATGGCACGGTGCAATCACGGGCGACGGGCTAGACTTTGTATTGTGAATGACATGAAAAGCTTGCGATTGAAAACCTGACTTGTTTGACAAGCCTCATCGCAGTCTCTAGTGTCCATTTGGATCCAAATATTTCAGTCGAATAGGGTGCGAGTAGTGCCACACAAGACCAACCCTCTCAGCAATATCAAAGTCAGCGGGCCGATTCCCGCTCACCTCGCACGTTCGGTGATCGAAGAAACGCTGCGCTCGGCGATTCTCGATGGGCGCATCCCTTGCGGCACCGCGTTGCGCCAGCAAGACCTGGCCGACCTGTTCGGCGTCAGCCGTATGCCCGTGCGCGAAGCCTTGCGCCAACTCGAAGCCCAGGCGCTGCTCAACGTTGTCGCCCATAAAGGCGCCGTCGTAGCACCGCTGGTTCAGGGCGACGCCGTGGAAACCTACGCGCTGCGGATTCTTCTGGAATCCGAGGCCCTGCGATTGTCGATTCCCTTACTCGAAAAAGAAGACTTCGAAGCCTCTGCCCGTCATATCGATGATATGGAGACAGAGCAGGACTACAGCGAGATCGGCCGTCTCAATCGTTTGTTCCACATGTCGCTGTACTGCAAGGCATCTAACCGTCGCTTGTTGAGCCTGATCGAAGAAGGGTTGAACGAAGAAGAACGCTTCCTGCGTTTCAACCTCGAAGCGATGGGCCTGGGCAAACTGTCCCAGGACGATCACCGGGCGCTATTGCTGGCCGTGGAAGATCGCGATATCGAGCGCGCAGTAAAGCTGCTCGAACATCACCTCAACCGGGGCGTCGAGGTCATTACGCGCTACCTCGCCAGCCCTGATGCACTGAACAAGAAAACCGCCCGGTAAACCGTGCCGGCAAGCCAGAACGAGCAGAACAAACTGCTCGTTTTCGCTTGTCACGACTGCGCTCAGCCCCGCTCTAAAGCCTTGCCCTCGCTTTTCCCCTCCCAAGCCCAATAACTGCACCGAGAAGATGACGCCTCGGAGATAGCGGCTGCCGTGATTTACGCTCACTCTTGGACTGCCAACAACCAATGAACGGGCGACGCTGCGCACCTGCGCAACAGTCCCCGCAACAAGAACCTACGGAAGGAGTCTTGTCACGGGAAAGGAAGCATCGGCGTTGATCCCAGCCAACTTCCACCCTCTAAAGTCATGTCACTGATTCAACCAAGAAAGTTGCTTCGAGTGAGGCATTCACTCTTCATTTCAATTCTGACTTTAATTAGTTGGAAGGAGCAACTACGCCCAAATAAAACTGCCAGTTAAAGTTTTATTGGAACTTGTCGCGCCGAGTAAATATGAACTTTTATTTAATTAAAAAATGACTTGCCGGGAACTTTGTTCGTGTATTAGTTTTTGTTCGCCGCACTGCACACAGGCCTGCAAGGCTTGACCTGCGGATCATAACCACGAAAACCGATCAATTAGATGGAGGCACTTGCTCGGCTACTGAAAACTTTAAACGCCAGGCGCGGATTGATCGCAACTTCCTTAACGGCATCTCAGATTACTTATAGGCTCACTCATGAAAGCGAATAAAGACCGTCTCATCCAGAAGAAAGCCGAACTTAGTGCACATCCAATTTTCTCTGAAATACATTCGCTGTCGGTACTTCAACGTTTCATGGAAACCCATGTCTTTGCAGTCTGGGACTTCATGTCGTTGACCAAGCGTCTGCAACAGGAACTGACTTGCGTCCAACTTCCCTGGCTGCCGCCTCGAGACCCGCAGGCTGCGCGCCTGATCAACGAGATCGTGCTGGGTGAAGAATCCGATGACCGTCCGGCCCAGGGTCATTACAGCCACTTTGAGTTGTACCTGGATGCGATGCGCGAAGTCGGGGCCAGCACCGTCGCCGTGGAGCGCTTTGTCGCGTTGCAACAAGAAGGCGTGAGCTACGACGTCGCGTTGCAAAGCGTGGACGTCGACCCGGCCGCCGCGCAGTTCGTGCGGCACACCTTGCACACGGCGCTGCATGCACCGGGACATAGCGTTGCAGCGGCGTTTTTGCACGGTCGTGAGAGTGTGATTCCGCAGATGTTCCAGCGGATTCTCGACGATTGGGGCATCGGCATCGAGCAAGCGCCGACCTTCCGTTATTACCTGGAACGGCACATCGAAGTCGATTCCGAAGACCACGGCCCGGCGGCGGAAAAACTCCTCGCGCGGTTGGTCGATGGCAATCCGCAACGGGAGGAGGACGTCTACGCCAGCGCGATTGCTGCCGTGGAAAGCCGCATCGCCCTGTGGGACGGCCTGCGCCTGAGCATGGGCGAGCCGTTGCGTGAGGTGAGCGCATGAACGCCGCCGATTACCAATCCTTTGCCGATGCCTGGGAGAGCCGCGCGACCATCCGCACTCGCCCACGGCGGGTGCTGGAAAACGATGACAAGCTGATCTATCCCTTGAGTCGCCAGCCGCTGGTGTTGAGCGAAACCTTCCTGCGCGAATGCCCGGAGCAACGGGACTTCGCGCTGGTGCAGACGCTCTACAAATTCATCAACGACGTGGTGATTTTCGAAACCGAAATCGTCGATAAGACCGCGCGCAGCATCGCCAAGAATCGCTTCGCCGTGGCGTTCCCGTTCGCCTGCCGTTACGACGCCATGACCGTGGTGGTGGACGAGGATTACCACGCCTTGGTGGCCATGGACTTCATGCAGCAGACCGTCGCCATGACCGGCATCACGCCGATCGTATTGCCCGACGAAATCGAGCTCAGTCGCGCCATTCCGGCAGCCGTGGCGCTCGCGCCGGAACACTTGCGCAGTGCCGTCGAATTGATCTGCGTGGCCATTGCCGAGAACACCGTGACCGGCGATGTCGCGGCGTTCGCCAAGGACGACACGGTCAAGCAATCGATCAAAGGCCTGATGGCCGATCACTTGCTGGACGAAGGTCGCCACTCCGGCTTCTGGGCGCGCCTGGTGCGCATCTACTGGCACACCGCGAGCGAAGAAGACCGCCATTGCATCGCGCAGATCCTGCCGGTGTTCATCGGCCATTACCTGACCAACGACATTCAGAAGTCCTTCGACTTCCGGTTGATCGAGTCTTTGCAGATCAACGACGCGGCGCGTCAGGCACTCAAGAGCGAAGTCTCGGGGCTGGCCTTCCCGATCAATCGTCATCATCCGCTGGTCGCCAACATCGTGCGGTTTTTCCGTAGCAGTTCGCTGCTCGATTCGCCGTGCGTGCAAGACGCCCTCAGCGACTACCTGGTTTAACGAGGAGAACATCCATGAGACGTCTCGACATTTTGCTCATTGGGCAAAGCCAGGCCTTGACCGACCTGGCGCTGGAACTTGAACAACACGGTCATTCTCTGGTGCGGTTCGACACGCTCACTGAGCAGCCATCGTTTGATTTGCTGATCGACGACGCGAGCCTACCGTTTTCGGGTTTCGGTGCAACACCGCGACTGACGCTGCAACTGGGTATCAGTGGATCGGAGGCTGGCGGCTTGCCGTCGCTGGACCTGCTGTGCTCGTACAACTCGACACTGTTCACGCGCGTGCCGATCGCCGACGAGCCCTACGGCAACGGCCAGGCATTACGCCTGCGAGCGGTGGCGGAACTGGTGGATCACGTCGCGCTGCTGGTCAGCCGCTTCTCCCGGGATGCCGAATATTTTTTGCACGCACAACCGGCCGCGCCGGCCCACTTTGAGCGTGTGGACACGCTGGTGTGGCTTGAACACCTGGCGTTTGTCCATCAGCTCAACATCACCGCTCAACCCTGGCTGCTGGAGCTGGGGCAGATTCCGATGATCGAGCGCCTTGAACAACGCCTTGTTCAATCCGCCGAACGACCCGCGCTGAGCATCGACGGTACGACGCTGCGCTATCGGCAACTGCATGCCTATAGCCGTGCTATCCAACAGCAGTTGCAACCGCTGCTCGATAAGCATCAGGGACCGTTGGTGGTCGGGATCTGCCTGCCGAAATGCAGCGCGCTGTATGCGGGGATTCTGGCGATTCTTGGCAGCGGCGCGGTGTATTTGCCGCTGGAGCCGAGCCATCCGCTGCAACGTCAGCAGTACATACTTTCAAACGCCGGGGCCGTGTTGTTGCTGCATGACGGCGAGCACCCGCTCGCCAGCGACATGCCGGGGCTGGATATCAGCCGCATCGACATCGAGGACGTGGATCTCCAACAACCCTTGATGCGTCAGCGGCCCGATCTCGATGCGCCGTGCATGGCGCTCTATACCTCGGGCACCACCGGGCATCCCAAAGGCGTGTTGCTCAGTCAGGCCAACCTTGCACACTTCACTGCGTGGTACGCCAACTACGTACAACTCGCCGAACAGAGTCGGGTGCTGCAGTTTTCGTCGCTGAGTTTTGACTCGTCGCTGATCGATATTTTCCCGACCCTGCTGCAGGGTGCAGAGCTGATCGTGCCCAGTGACGACCAACGCCGCGACCCCTTGCAACTGGTCGAGCTGATCCGCCACCAGCAACTCAGCCACGCATTTTTGCCACCGGCACTGCTGAGCATTCTGCCGCTGGATCAGTTACAGGGGCTGGATCATGTGATGACCGGCGGCGACGTTTGCGAACCGTACGTGATCGAGCAACTGACGCGCCAGGGCAAGCTCTACAACCTGTATGGCCCGACCGAAGCCACGGTGCTGATTACCGCGCGACAGTTGCGTCCCGGCGACAGCAACCGGACCCTCGGCGCACCGATTGCCAACAGTCAGGTGCTGATTCTCGATGAGGACTTGCAACCCGTCTCCGACCACACCGTCGGTGAGTTGTACATCGTCGGGCCGGGTGTGTGCCTGGGGTATCTGAACAACCCGCAGCAGACGGCCGAACGCTATCTGAACCTGAGCTTGCCAAGCGGCCAAAGCCTGCGCGCCTATCGGACCGGCGATATGGCGAAGTGGACCGGCGACGGCATCGAGCTGTGTGGCCGGCGGGATAACCAGGTGAAGATTCGCGGCTTTCGGGTTGAACCGGAAGAGATCGAACGCTGCCTGCGCGACAGCCAGTTATACCGCCAGGTTGCGGTGGTCATCGACAGTCAGCGACGCATTCTGGCCTTCCTCGCGCAGCCTCAGGAGGACCGACCCGGTGCCGCTCGCGAGGCCTTGAAGGCTCACGCGTTGCAGTTTTTGCCGGACTACATGCAGCCCGGTGCGTGGACCGAACTGCACAGTATGCCCTTCGCCAGTAATGGCAAAGTCGATCGCAAAGCGTTGCTTGCGATGCCGGTCAACGTCCTGGAAAACACCGCACGGCGCTTACCAGTCAGTGCCGATGAGGCCTTGCTGCTGGAGATCTGGGCCGAGTTGCTGGAGCTGCCGGCCAGCGACATTTCAACCGACGAAAGCTTCTTCAATCTGGGCGGCCATTCGATCCTGTTATCGCGCATGTTGCTGCGATTGCGCGAGGAGTTCGGGCGCAGTATTTCGATCAACCGCTTCATTGAACTGCCAACCATTGCGAAGTTGGCAACCTTGGTGCGCGGCTCCGGCACTGAAGAAGTGCTGAGTGAAAAGGCCCTGGCGGATGCCTTCCGTGAGCTGGATATTCAGCCGTTGCCTGTCAGCCAAATGGGCGATGTGCACAAGGTGATCGTCACCGGCGCGAACAGTTTCGTCGGTGTGCATATCGTCGAGGCGCTGCTGGGTTGGGGCGCCACTGAAGTCGCGTGCCTGGTGCGCGATGGCGGAGGGCAATCGGCGGCGGAGCGCTTTGCTCATGCACTGCGCGAGAACCGTCTGGAGCACCTGGACCTGAGCCGGGTGCGGGTGTATGCCGCGGACATCACTCGTCCGTCTCTGGGGCTGTCCGATGACGTTTACGAACGCCTTGATCGAGAGTTCGGCGCGCTGGTGCACAACGCAGCCAACGTCAATCACGTACTTGATTACGAATCACTGGCGCGGGACAACGTCGAACCGATTTTCGAGTGCCTTCGGTTGTGTGAAGGGCGCAGCAAGAAGGTCTTCAACTTCGTCTCGACGCTCTCGGCGTCCAGCACGATTGCCGCCGATGGCCGGGTGCTGGAATTGCCCGCAGCGCAGACACCACCGATCTATATCAAGAACGGCTACAACCTCTCCAAGTGGGTCGGCGAACGGATTCTTGAACGGGCTCGCGAGCGTGGGGTGTGGGTCAATCTCTATCGCCCCGGCAACATCAGTTTCAACAGCCTCACGGGTGTCTGTCAGCCGCACAAAAACCGTTTGATGCTGATGCTCAAAGGCTCGATCCAGCTCGGCCAGGTGCCGGAGTTCGCGCTGAATTTCGACCTGATGCCGGTGGACTTTCTCGCCCGGTTCATCGCGTTCCATGCCAGCCGTTATCAGCCTGAAAAAGCCGTGTTCAACCTGCACAACCCCGAGCCCCTGAGCTGGGACGACTACGTGGCGTCCTTTCGCGAAGCCGGGCGGGAATTCTCGATGGTTAGCGTCGCGCACTGGCAGCAGCAACTGGGCCGGGTCGATAGCGATAACGCGCTGTTCGGCGTGCTCGGTTTTTACCTCAACGGCTTTGAGGAAGACATCGGCGACATCTCGATGATCGGCCATGCCAATGCCCAGGCGGGTGTACAGCAGATGGGCGCGCACTACCCGGAAAAAACCCCGGCGCTGCTGCGTCGTGGTTGCGACTACCTGAAAGAAATCAACTTCATCTGATTCAACCCAAACGGAGTAAAACCATGAGCATTCTGCAACCCGATACCCTGATCAAAAACCCTCAAGGCTGCTACGTGGTGTCGTCGGTGGAAGTGCCGGCCGAAGCCGCAAAAGTCTGGGCAATCGTCGGCAACTTTGCCGGCTTCGATCAGTTCATTCCGGCGCTGTCGCACATTGAGATGACGGGCGAGGGCGTGTCGTCCTTGCGCAAGAAATTCTTCAAGGACGGCAACCTGGTGGTCGAACAACTCAACTCGCGGGATGACCACGCGTTGAACATGACCTGGACCACGATCTACAACACCTTGGGCGTGGCCAATTTGTGGGCAGCCATGAATGTTGAGCCGCTGGGAGTGGGCAAGTCCCGTGCGACCTGGACCATCATCGCCGAACCGGCGCAGGAGGGCGTGGAGGCTCTGCCGGGGTTCAAGGCGTTTGTGCAGGGGTTTGCTGATGATTCGATGAGTAATGTGTTGAAGCTGTTTGTGTAAGCCTGAGTTCGATCGATAACGCAGGCCTGAAACGACAAAACCCCTGTCTGCATTAGCAGACAGGGGTTTCGGAATTCAATCTTGACGATGACCTACTCTCACATGGGGAAACCCCACACTACCATCGGCGATGCATCGTTTCACTGCTGAGTTC
>NZ_JBWKNG010000033.1:0-64739 GCF_059415465.1 Pseudomonas sp. GW821-FHT10C09 | reverse complement strand
GTAGGTCATCGTCAAGATTAAATTCCGAAACCCCAATTGCGAAAGCAGTTGGGGTTTTGTTTTGCCCGCAGGAAAGTTCGTACAGCATTACCGGACAGCTCCCGGCTGTCACAGTCTCCCGACAATGCTAAGGTTCGGCCCTAGCGTTTGTATTTTCCCAAGGAAGCCTTTATGCCGGACGCCACGTCCCTCAACGCTGCTTTTATGGTGGTTCAAAGCAACAGTCTGAATGAACTGCGCAGCCTGGTGATCAGCGTAATGCGGCGTTATCCGCTGGCTCCCCTGGAAAATGAAATCGCCCTGGTGCAGAGCAATGGCATCGCGCAGTGGCTCAAGCTGGCCTTGGCCGAAGATCCAGAAGAGGATGACATGGGCGGCTGCGGTATTGCCGCCGCCATCGACGTGCAGTTACCCGGCAGCTTCATGTGGCAGCTTTATCGCATGGTCCTTGGACGGGATGAGATCCCGGTCAAATCGTTGCTCGATAAAGCCCCCCTGACTTGGCGTCTGATGCGCCTCCTCCCGCAACTGATCAACCAACCGCACTTTGAGCCTCTGCAGCGCTTCCTGACCCACGACACCGATTTGCGTAAGCGCTACCAGTTAGCTGAGCGACTCGCAGACTTGTTCGACCAATATCAGGTCTACCGTGCCGACTGGCTCGAAGACTGGGCAGATGGTCGTCACCAATTGCGCAACGGCAGAGGCGAAGCCAAGCCACTGGCCCCGGCCAACTGCTGGCAGGCCGAATTATGGCGAGCGCTGTTGCTCGATGTGGGTGAGGAAGGCATGGCGCAAAGCCGTGCAGGTGTTCATCAGCGGTTTATCGAACGCATCAACAGCCTCGACGTCGCCCCCAGCGGTTTACCTTCACGGGTGATCGTTTTCGGGATTTCTTCGCTGCCCGCTCAAGCCCTCGAAGCGCTCGCCGGACTGGCTCGTTTCAGTCAGGTTCTGCTGTGCGTGCATAACCCGTGTCGTTACCATTGGGCCGACATCGTCGCCGATAAAGACCTGTTGCGGCATCAATACAAGCGCCAGGCCCGCAAGAGTGGCATGCCCGTTGTGCTCGACCCGCAAACGCTCCACCAGCATGCTCATCCGCTACTGGCTGCCTGGGGTAAACAGGGTCGGGACTACATCAATCTTCTCGACAGCTATGACGATCCCAACAGCTATAGCTCGGCATTTCGTGACGGGCGCATCGACCTGTTCAGCGACAATCAGCCAAAGAACATGCTCAATCAATTGCAGGACGACATTCTCGAGTTACGCCCACTGAGCGAAACACGGGAATGCTGGCCCGCCGTCGATCTTGAGCAAGATGAGTCGATCCGTTTTCACATCGCCCATAGCGCCCAGCGTGAAGTAGAGATCCTGCATGATCAGCTCCTGGCACGCTTCAGTGCTGATCCGGACCTAAGGCCTCGCGACATCATTGTGATGGTTCCGGACATCGACAGTTACGCACCGCATATCCGCGCTGTATTCGGTCAACTTGAACGCCACGACCCTCGTTTCATTCCCTTCACGCTCGCGGATCAGGGCCAGCGTGGTCGCGATCCCCTGCTGATTGCGATCGAACACCTGCTCAAACTTCCCGACAGTCGATTTCCGGTCAGCGAGATTCTCGACCTGCTGGACGTTCCAGCATTACGTGCCCGCTTCGGCGTCGAGGAGCGTGACCTGCCAACGCTGCACCGCTGGATCGAAGGTGCGGGCATTCGTTGGGGCATGAATGCCGAGCAACGTGCGGGTCTGGGGCTGCCTGAGGCGCTGGAGCAAAACAGTTGGCGATTCGGCCTGCGCCGGATGCTGCTGGGTTATGCCGTGGGCAGTGCCATTGCGTGCGAAGGCATCGAGCCTTACGACGAAATTGGCGGTCTGGATGCCGCGCTCATCGGGCCTTTGGTGGCCCTGCTGGATGCGTTGGAGATTGCCCATCAGGAACTGACTCAACCGGCACCGCCCAAGCAATGGGGCGTGCGCTTGCAAGCATTGGTGCAGTTGTTCTTCCTGGCCAGCAATGAGCACGACGATTACTTGCTGGCCCAACTCGAAGAGTTGCGCGAAACCTGGCTCGACACCTGTGAATCCGTCGGTTTGCACGACGATTTGCCGCTGACCGTGGTTCGGGAAGCGTGGCTGGCCGGACTGGATCAGGGCCGCCTGTCCCAGCGCTTTCTAGCCGGTGCCGTTAACTTCTGCACCTTGATGCCGATGCGGGCGATTCCGTTCAAACGAGTCTGTCTACTGGGCATGAACGACGGCGACTATCCTCGCGCGCAACCGCCGCTGGATTTCGATCTGATGGGCAGCGACTATCGCCCCGGAGATCGCTCCCGCCGTGAAGATGACCGTTATCTCCTGTTGGAGGCGCTGCTGTCGGCACGTGATCAGCTCTACATCAGCTGGGTGGGCCGAAGCATCCGGGACAACAGCGAACGTCCGGCCTCGGTGTTGATTGGCCAATTGCGTGACCATCTCGCCAGCGGCTGGCGACTGCAGGATGAGGACAAGGACCTGCTGGAGGCCATGACTCAAGAGCACCCATTGCAGCCCTTCAGCGCTCGTTACTTCCATGAGGGTGACGCGCTGTTCAGCTACGCCAATGAATGGCAGGTACTTCATCAAATCACCCATCAGGTGGCTGAAGGCGAAGTACTTGCGCCTTACATACAAGAGGAGCCGCTGAGCCTCGGTCAATTGCAGGACTTCCTGCGCAATCCTGTGCGACATTTTTTCAGCCAGCGGCTCAAGGTGTTCTTCGAAGCGGCTGAAGTGCCCTTGGCCGATGAAGAACCCTTTGTCCTCGATGCGCTGCAACGCTACAGCCTTAGTGACAGTTTGCTTGCGGCGGCGTTGGGACAGATCGATCACGTCGATCAGGCACTGGAAGGCCAGGCCAAACGCTTGCAAAACAGTGGGCTGCTGCCCATGGCCGGATTCGGCGAATGCCTACAGCGTGAATTGATCGAACCGCTTCCGGATCTGCTGCAGCGTTATCAACAGCTCCTGGCGTTATGGCCGACACCGCTGGCCAGCGCTCTGCCAGTAAATCTTGAGTTGGGAGGACTGCGCCTCGAAGGTTGGCTCAGTGGTCTGCACCAGCGTGCAGACGGAGGCTTGCTGTCGGTCACCACCATTCCCAACAGCATTGGCTCGATCAAAAACCGCAAATGGCACCGATTGACGCGGCCTTGGGTCAATCACCTGGTGGCCTGCGCCAGTGGCATCCCGATGACCACCGCACTGGTGGCCAGCGACGATAGCCTGCTGCTGGAGCCGCTGGAGAAGGGCGCCGCGCTGAAAACACTGGGACATCTTCTGGAGGCCTGGCAGGCGGGCATGCGTCAACCCCTGCCGGTTGCAGTAAAAACCGCCTTCGCCTGGCTGGGCCAGACCGATCCGCTGAAAGCCGAAGCCGCTGCCCGCAAAGCCTATGAAGGCGATGGCCAGACCACTGACGGAGAGCGCCGCGAAAGCCCTGCGCTCACTCGACAGTTTGCTGACTTTGACGCGCTGCTCGCCGACGAAACGTTCCCCGACTGGTGCGACGCCTTGTACAAACCGATGCTTGAAGCCCCGTGGCGTTCACTGACCAGCGAGGAGGCGCGTTCATGACCACAAAAACACCTCTGGCACTGGCCTTCCCACTGCGCGGCAGCCAACTCATCGAAGCCAGCGCCGGGACCGGCAAGACTTTCACCATTTCCGCGCTCTATCTGCGCCTTGTCCTCGGTCACGGCAGTGACGAGAGTGGTTTCGGGCGTGAACTGTTGCCGCCGCAAATCCTCGTCGTGACCTTCACCGATGCCGCCACCAAAGAGCTGCGTGAACGTATCCGTACACGTCTGGCGGAGGCCGCGCGATTCTTCCGTGATGAGACCCCGGCACCGGATGGCCTCATTGCCGAACTGCGTGATCAGTACCTCCCCGAACAGTGGTCCGGTTGCGCAAACCGTCTGGACATCGCCGCGCAATGGATGGATGAGGCGGCCGTCTCGACCATCCATAGTTGGTGTCAACGCATGCTGCGCGAACATGCGTTCGACAGCGGCAGCCTGTTTACCCAGACCCTGGAAACCGATCACAGCGATTTGCTGGGCGAAGTCCTGCGTGATTACTGGCGGCTGTTCTGTTACCCGATGCAAGGCGATGCACTGAACTGGGTCCGCAGCAATTGGGGTGGACCGGCAGCGTTGTTGCCGCGTGTGCGCGGTCTGTTCGCCAGTGAACGCGACAGTGTTGAAGGAAAAGAGCCGGCCGAACTGATCAGCGAATGTTTGCAGGAACGACGAAGCGCGTTGCTCGAACTCAAGATGCCGTGGCGCCAATGGGCGGACGAGCTACTGGTGATCTGTCACCAGGGTGTTGCGAGCAAGAGCGTCGACGGTCGAAAGATGCAGGCACGCTACTTCGAGCCCTGGTTCGAAAAAATCAAAGCCTGGGCCGAAGATGAAGCGCTTGAGCAACTGGACATCGGCACCGGTTTCACTCGTCTGACACCGGATGGCATGGCCGAAGCCTGGAAGGGCGAAGTACCCCGGCATCCTGGATTGGACGCAATGCCGGGCCTCAAGGCCAGCCTCGACGGACTGCCAACTCCCGACGCCGCCGTTCTGCAACACGCCGCCCATTGGGTGGGAACGCGGTTCGAAGAAGAAAAGCGTCGCCGCGCCGAGATGGGCTTCGATGACATGCTGCTGCGTCTGGATGCCGCTTTGCAGTCCGAGGGCGGCGAGCGTCTGGCGACCTTGATCCGAGAGCAGTTCCCGGTCGCGTTGATCGACGAATTCCAGGACACCGATCCGGTGCAATACCGGATCTTCGAAAGCATCTATCGCATCGAAGACAACAATCCCGAGTGCGGCCTGTTCCTGATCGGTGACCCGAAGCAGGCGATCTACGCGTTCCGTGGTGCCGACATTTATACCTACCTGCGCGCCCGTCAGGCCACGACCGGTCGACTGCATACGCTGGGCACCAACTTCCGCTCCAGCCATGGCATGGTCAGTGCAGTTAACCATGTATTCGAGCGCGCCGAGTCTCGTGAGTCGGGACGCGGCGCGTTTCTGTTTCGAGAAAAGAATGGTGACAACCCGGTGCCGTTCCTACCGGTGGAGTCCCAAGGGCGTAAAGAGGTTCTGCACGTAGAGGGCCAAGTGGTCCCGTCCCTGAACATCTGGCATCTGTCCGCAGAACAACCGCTGTCCGGCGCGGTGTATCGGCAACAATTGGCCGCTGCCTGCGCCAGTGAAATCAGCGCATTGCTCAATGGTGGGCAACAAGGGCGGGCAGGTTTCATTGCGGACGGAAAGGATTTCAGAGGCCTGCTGCCAGCGGATATCGCGATCCTTGTCCGCGACGGCAAAGAGGCTCAAGCGGTGCGCGGCGAACTGTCGGCTCGAGGTGTGCGCAGCGTCTATCTGTCGGACAAGGACTCGGTGTTCGCTGCACAAGAAGCTCACGACGTGCTGACCTGGCTCAAGGCCTGCGCCGAGCCCGACGTCGAGCGACCATTGCGAGCGGCGTTGGCCTGCATCACGCTTAATCTGTCGCTGGCTGAACTGGAGCGATTGAATCAGGACGAACTCGCCTGGGAAGCACGGGTCATGCAATTCCGCGGCTATCGCGAGCTCTGGCGCAAGCAAGGTGTGCTGCCAATGCTGCGACGTTTGCTGCATGACTTCCAGCTCCCGCAGGCATTGATCGCGCGCAGCGATGGCGAACGAGTCCTGACTAACCTGCTGCACCTGTCCGAATTGCTGCAGCAGGCCGCGGCCGAACTCGATGGCGAGCAGGCGCTGATCCGTCACTTGTCCGAGCATCTGGCGTTGTCCGGCCAGGCTGGCGAAGAACAGATCCTGCGCCTGGAAAGCGATGAGCAACTGGTCAAGGTCGTGACCATTCACAAGTCCAAGGGCCTTGAATATCCCTTGGTGTTCCTGCCCTTCATCTGTTCGGCGAAACCGGTGGATGGCAGTCGTTTGCCGTTGCATTACCACGACGAAAACGGCAAGGCTCAGGTGAGTTTGAAGCCGACTGCCGAGTTGATTGCCCTGGCTGACGATGAGCGTCTGGCCGAGGACCTGCGCTTGCTGTATGTCGCCCTGACTCGTGCGCAACATGCGTGCTGGCTCGGTGTGACTGATCTCAAGCGCGGCAATAACAACAGTTCGGTGCTGCACTTGTCGGCGTTGGGTTACCTGTTGGGCGGTGGTTTGCCGTTGGCCGAGTCGGCAGGCCTGAAGCGCTGGCTGGAAGACTTGCAGCAGGACTGCCCGGCGCTGACTTACGCTGAAATGCCGCCAGCCACCGCCGAGCTTTACCATCCACCGCAAAACCAGGCGAGCTTGCTTGCGCTGCGCGTGCCGAAACGCAAGGCCAGTGAAAACTGGTGGATCGCCTCGTACAGCGCCTTGCGCATTGGCGACAGTATGAGCGTGGGCAGTGACGAAGCCCCGGAGAGCCCGCAAGCGCAAAAGCTCTTCGACGACGAACGCCTCGACCCGCAAGCGCCCCGAGAAGTGGCGGCCGGTGGCGGTGATATCCATCGATTCCCCCGAGGCCCCAACCCCGGTACTTTTCTTCATGGTTTGCTGGAATGGGCCGGCGACGAAGGTTTTACCGCCAACCCACAAGCGGTCGAAGACGCGATTGCCCGACGCTGTAACCGTCGTGGGTGGGAAGGCTGGATCACCACGCTGAGTGATTGGCTGCAGCATTTGCTCAAGTCCCCGCTGCACATCGGCGGAGGGCAGGCCCCGGTGATTTTCGAGCAACTGACCCAGTACCGCGTCGAGATGGAATTCTGGTTCGCCAGCCATAAAGTCGACGTGCTGAAACTGGATGAACTGGTGCGCCAGCACACCCACAACGGCGTTGCCCGAGTGGCCGCCGAACCGGTCTTGCTCAACGGCATGTTCAAGGGTTTTATCGACCTCACCTTCGAGCACGAGGGTCGCTATTACGTCGCCGACTACAAATCCAACTGGCTGGGCGTTGATGACGCGGCTTACACCGAACAGGCCATGGAACAGTCGATTCTCGATAACCGCTATGATCTGCAATACGTGCTGTACCTGTTGGCCTTGCATCGACAGCTCAAGGCGCGGCTGGTCGATTACGATTACGACCGGCATGTCGGCGGTGCGCTGTACCTGTTTCTGCGCGGTACGCGTGCTGCCAGCCAAGGCGTGTACTTCGCCCGTCCACCCAAAGAACTGATCGAGCGACTGGACCGAATGTTCCAGGGCAAGCCAGAACCCAAGGCCGAACCCGCGTGGGAACAGGGAGTACTGCTATGAGCCGCACTTTTGCCGATTTGCTGCCGACCCCCTTGGCGGCGGAAAGCCTGGCGGATCTCGAGCCATTGAACCGTGCCGATGACTTGCTGCTGTTGCTGACGCGCTGGGTTGAACGGGGCTGGTTGCGTGCGCTGGACAAGGCCTTCGTTGCCTTCCTCCACGAACTCGCGCCTGACGATGATCCGTTGGTGCTGCTCGCGGCCGCGTTGACCAGTCACCAACTGGGCCACGGCCATGTGTGTCTGGACCTGTTCGAGACCCTGAAAGAACCGGATTTCGCCCTGTCGCTGCCCCCTGAAGGTGATGTCCACAGTGGCGCGATGTTATTGCCGTCGCAATTGCTTGAAGCACTGGACGGTGCTCATTGGTGCAAAGTTTTGGCCTCGAGCAGTCTGGTGGCGCTGGCTGCGGACGGGCGAGAAACGGCACAATCACGGCCCTTGGTTTTATCCGGCAAACGCCTGTACCTGCGTCGCTACTGGGCTTACGAACGACGCATCGACGATGCCCTGCGCCTGCGCTTGGCAGAACACGAATCGACGCCGGATGATTTATCCCAACGCCTGACCGGGTTGTTCGGTCCCGCCAAGACCGGTGAAGTAATCGACTGGCAGAAACTCGCCTGTGCCCTGGCGACCCGCAGTGCCTTCAGCATCGTCACCGGCGGCCCGGGCACCGGCAAGACCACCACGGTCGTGCGCTTGCTGGCATTGCTCCAGGCGCCTGCAGTCGAAGCCGGCAAACCGCTGCGCATCCGACTGGCCGCACCCACCGGCAAAGCGGCGGCCCGGCTCACGGAGTCGATCAGCCAACAAGTCCGCACCCTGCAAGTCGCCGAATCAGTTCGCGGCCAAATCCCGTCGGACGTCACCACCGTTCACCGCTTGCTGGGCAGTCGGCCCGGTACGCGACACTTCCGTCATCACGCCGGCAATCGCTTGCCGCTGGATGTGCTGGTGGTGGACGAAGCGTCGATGATCGACCTGGAAATGATGGCCAATCTGCTGGATGCAATGCCGGCCCACGCGCGACTGGTGTTGTTGGGGGACAAGGATCAACTGGCCTCGGTGGAGGCTGGTGCCGTGCTGGGCGATCTGTGTCGGGATGCCGAGGCGGGTTGGTACAGCCCGCAGACTCGCCAGTGGCTGGAAGCGGTCAGTGGTGAAAACCTCGAGGACAGTGGTTTGCAGGCCGACACCCAAGGCACTCATCCGCTAGCCCAACAAGTGGTGATGCTGCGCCACTCGCGCCGGTTCGGCGAGGGCAGCGGCATTGGTCAACTGGCGCGTTGGGTCAATCAGCAACACCCCGAACACGCCCGCAAACTGTTGGCCGCACGAAGTCACGACGATGTGTTTTCCCTGCCGCTAAAAGGGGAGCAGGACCGAGCTCTGGAGCGATTGTTGCTTGAAGGGCATGGCGAAGGACCGCAAGGCTATCGCCACTATTTGAGTCTTCTGCGCAGTCAGCGGCCAGCGCTCGACAGCCCGCTCGACGATCCACGCTGGACCGAATGGGCGCGTCAGGTGTTGCAAGCCTTCGACGCTTTCCAATTGTTGTGCGCCGTGCGCAAGGGACCCTGGGGTGTTGAAGGTTTGAACCAGCGAGTGACCGCCGCTTTGCTCAAGGCCCGATTGATCGACAGCGATCAGCAGTGGTACGAAGGTCGACCGGTGTTGATGACCCGTAACGACTATGGCCTGGGGTTGATGAACGGTGACATCGGCATCGCCCTCAAACTGCCGGAGTGTGATGGACCCGATGCAGGCAAGCAGGTGCTGCGCGTGGCGTTTCCACGAAATGATGGTCAGGGCGGCGTGCGGTTCGTGCTGCCGAGCCGGCTCAATGATGTCGAGACTGTCTACGCCATGACCGTGCACAAATCCCAAGGCTCGGAATTTGCCCATACCGCGCTGATCCTGCCGGACGCCCTCAACCCTGTGCTCACCAAGGAACTGATCTACACCGGGATCACTCGGGCCAAGCATTGGTTCACCTTGATCGAGCCTCGCGCCGGTGTATTTGAAGAAGCCGTGCGGCGCAAGGTCAAGCGCTTGAGCGGGTTGATGCTGGAGCTGGAAGAAAGGGTTACACCGAGCGATTGAGGCGCGAGTTTCCGGCGCCAAAAAACCGTCCGAAGCGCCGTAGTACGCGGCCTCGCGGGTGTTTCATCGCTATGCTATCGTGGCGAAATTATTTCGCTACGATCGAAGAGAATCACTGCATGAAGGTGGCTGCCTGGACGACAGGACGCGTCATTGGCGGCAAGCAAGTGTTGCTCGCTGGCGTGCTCTGCTGGCTGTCCGGCAGCGTTTTTGCGCAGTCGCAAACGCCGGCGAGCATGGCTGACCAGCGTGCCCAATCGGTCACTCAAGTGGTGCTCGGCATTCTCAGTTACGCCCGCTGGCCGGTTGAGCCCGCGCAACTGCGTTTGTGCGTGGTCGGCCCCACTGAATACACCGACGATCTGGTCAAAGGCACCACCCAGGCCACCGGCCGGCCTGTCACTGTACGGCGCCTGCTGGCTGACAACCCGTCGATTGTCGGTGAATGCGATGCGGTGTACATCGGCAAACTGACCGGTGATGAACGCAGTCGACTGTTCGCCTCATTGATGGGACGCCCGGTGCTGAGCATCAGTGAAAGCGATGATCAATGCACCGTCGGCAGCCTGTTCTGCCTGCGGGTCGGCGATGAGCAGGTATCCTTCGAGGTCAACCTCGACTCCGTCGCCCGCAGTGGCGTGCGCATTCACCCCAGTGTGTTGCAGTTGTCCCGCCGCAAGCCGGCGGCCTCATGAGTCTGTTCAAAACTGGTACTCGGCCGACCTTGCGGTCAGTTATCGGTCGTGGGCATCTGATCGTCGCGCTGGTCGCCGTGGCCATGGCCAGCGTGTCACTGACCTTGCTTGGCGTCCTCGCGTTGCGGGTCTACGCCGACCACAACCTGCACCTGATTGCGCGCTCGATCGATTACACCGTCGAAGCGGCGGTGGTGTTCAACGACAAAGCCGCCGCCACTGAAGCGCTGGCCATGATCGCGTCCACCGAGGAAGTCGCCGACGCCCAGGTGCTGGACGCCAAAGGGCGGTTACTGGCGCGCTGGCAGCGTTCGGAAAACGGTTTGTTCTCCGATCTTGAATTGCAGATCGCCAAGATCTTTCTGGAAAAACCCATCGACATGCCGATTGTTCATCAGGGCCAGGAGATCGGCAGCATTCAGCTCACCGGACACGGCGGCAGCCTGATGCGCTTTCTGCTTAGCGGTCTGGCGGGCATTATCCTGTGTACCGCGATCAGTGCTTGGGTCGCGCTCTATCTGGCGCGGCGCCAACTTCGCGGGATCACCGGTCCGCTGCAGAGCCTCGCCGCCGTGGCTCACGCCGCTCGCAGCGAGCGTGCGTTCGACCGTCGCGTGCCGCCCGCCGACATCGCCGAACTGGACAATCTGGGCAACGACTTCAATGCCTTGCTCGATGAGCTCGAATCCTGGCAGACCCACCTGCAAAGCGAAAACGAAACCCTGGCGCACCAGGCCAGCCATGACAGCCTGACCGGTTTGCCGAACCGCGCGTTTTTCGAAGGCCGGTTGATTCGTGCGTTGCGCAACGCCAATAAGCTCAACGAACGATTGGCTGTACTGTTTCTCGACAGTGACCGCTTCAAGGAGATCAACGACAACTTTGGTCATGCGGCCGGTGATGCGGTGCTTGTGGCGGTCGCGACCCGTGTGCGCGCACAACTTCGCGAAGAGGACCTGGTGGCGCGTCTGGGCGGTGACGAGTTTGCCGTGCTGCTGTCACCGCTGCACAAAACCGCAGATGCCGAGCGGATTGCCGACAAGATCCTCGCCAGCATGGAAGCGCCGATTCCGTTGCCGGGCGGTACTCATGTGTTGACCTCCCTCAGTATCGGCATCGCGGTGTACCCCGATCATGGCGTCACACCAGGCACTTTGCTCCACGCCGCCGACGCTGCCATGTACCAAGCCAAACGCGTCTCTCGCGGCGCGCAGCACACGGCAGGATCGGAACATCCTGTCATCCATGCTCAAACCAGGAGCTGATTGTTTTGTTCTCGATGACCCCGCGTTCCCTGCGATTTTTCGCGATCACCCTGTTCATGGCCTTGCTGGCATTGACCGGGTGCCAGACAGCACCGCAAAAGGGCCTGACTCCAGCGCAGATCGCCGTGCTTAAACAGCAAGGTTTCGAACTGACCGAAGAAGGCTGGGCGTTTGGCCTGTCCGGCAAAGTCCTGTTTGGCAGTGACGACGACAGCCTGAATCCGGCCAGTACCGAAATCGTCGAGCGCATCGGCAAATCATTACTCGGCGTTGGCATCGAGCGTGTGCGGGTCGATGGCCACACCGATGCCTCCGGCAAAGAGGCATACAACCAACAACTGTCCCTGCGCCGTGCGAAAAGTGTCGGCAAGGTGCTGACCACAGTCGGCATGCAAGAACAGAACATCCAGTTGCGCGGTTTAGGCAGCAGCGAGCCGGTGGCGCCCAACACCACTGCGACGGGGCGTACCGAAAACCGCCGGGTGTCGATCGTGGTGAGCGCCGATTAATCGGCGAACAGCATCTCGCGCGTTTCACCCATCAGCAGAGCCTGATTCTGTTCAGTGACCGAACGGATGTAATCCCACAACAGGGTGATCCGCTTGAGCTTCCTCAGGTCCTCGCGGCAGTACATCCAGAACTGTCGAGTGATGTTGATCTCTTGCGGCAACACCGGCAGCAGCCGTGGATCCTGAGCCGCCAGGAAGCACGGCAGAATCGCCAGCGACCGCCCCTGCTGCGCCGCCACGAATTGCGCGATCACGCTGGTGCTGCGCAAATTGGCACTGGCACCGGGCAATACGTTCGCCAGGTACAACAGCTCTGAGCTGAACGCCAGATCGTCGACATAACTGATGAATGAATGCTTGCCCAAGTCTGCCGGGCGGCGGATCGGTGGGTGTTTGTCCAGATAGTCCTGGGTCGCGTACAGCTGCAAGCGGTAGTCGCAGAGTTTGCAGCACACATACGGCCCGTGTTCCGGGCGCTCCAGGGCGATGACGATGTCCGCTTCGCGCTTGGACAGGCTGATGAAGTGCGGCAGCGGCAGGATGTCGACGGAGATCGCCGGGTAGGCGTCGACGAAGTGACTCAGTTGCGGCGTGATGAAAAAGCTGCCGAAGCCTTCGGTGCAGCCCATGCGCACATGCCCGGACAACGCCACCCCGGACCCTGAAACCTGCTCGCACGCCATGTGCAGCGTGCTTTCAATCGACTCGGCATAACCGAGCAATCGCTGACCCTCGGCGGTCAGGACAAAGCCGCTGGTCCGGGATTTCTCGAACAACAAGGTCCCTAATGCTGCTTCCAGCGAACTGATGCGCCGCGACACGGTGGTGTAGTCCACCGCCAGGCGCTTGGCCGCGGTGCTGGCCTTGCGGGTGCGGGCGACTTCGAGGAAAAACTTGAGGTCGTCCCAGTTCAGCGAGCCTAAAGACGTGATGTTTTTTTGCATGATGGACCGGCTTATATGTGCGTTCTTATTAGAAGTTTGCACATCTATACTCCAAAAACAGCTGCACAACCAATTCGCGGCACACGCCTCATCGCAAGGCGACTTTCTCGCCTTGGCTCCCAAGATAGCTCTAACTATAAAAAGCAAACATCCGGAGACCCACATGAACGCTTCGCTCACGCCAAACGAAACCACTGTCCAGACGGTAAAGCTGTTGATCGACGGCCAGTGGGTCGAATCCAAGACCACTGAATGGCACGACATCGTCAACCCGGCGACCCAGCAAGTGCTGGCCAAGGTGCCGTTTGCGACCACAGAAGAAGTCGACGCCGCGATCAGCGCGGCCCATCGCGCCTTCCAGACCTGGAAGCTGACGCCGATCGGCGCGCGGATGCGCATCATGCTCAAGCTCCAGGCGCTGATTCGTGAACACTCCAAACGCATCGCCGTGGTCCTGAGCGCCGAGCAAGGCAAAACCATCGCCGACGCTGAAGGTGACATTTTCCGTGGCCTGGAAGTGGTCGAGCACGCGTGCTCCATCGGCAGCCTGCAAATGGGTGAATTCGCCGAGAACGTCGCTGGCGGTGTCGACACCTACACTCTGCGTCAGCCAATCGGCGTGTGCGCCGGCATCACCCCGTTCAACTTCCCGGCAATGATTCCGCTGTGGATGTTCCCGATGGCCATCGCCTGCGGCAACACCTTCGTGCTCAAACCGTCCGAACAGGACCCGATGTCGACCATGCTCCTGGTGGAACTGGCGATCGAGGCCGGCGTTCCGGCGGGCGTGCTTAACGTCGTGCATGGCGGCAAGGACGTGGTGGACGCGCTCTGCACGCACAAAGACATCAAGGCTGTGTCCTTCGTCGGTTCGACCGCCGTCGGTACTCACGTCTACGACCTGGCCGGCAAGCACGGCAAGCGCGTGCAATCGATGATGGGCGCGAAGAACCACGCGGTGGTGCTGCCGGACGCCAATCGCGAGCAAGCGCTGAATGCCCTGGTCGGTGCCGGTTTCGGTGCGGCGGGTCAACGCTGCATGGCCACCTCCGTGGTGGTGTTGGTCGGCGCAGCCAAACAATGGTTGCCGGACCTGAAAGCGCTGGCGCAGAAACTGACCGTGAATGCCGGCAGCGAGCCGGGCACCGACGTCGGCCCGGTGATCTCGAAAAAAGCCAAGCAGCGCATTCTCGATCTGATCGAAAGCGGCATCAAGGAAGGCGCCAAACTGGAACTGGACGGTCGCGAGATCACGGTTCCAGGTTACGAGAAGGGCAACTTTGTCGGCCCGACCTTGTTCTCCGGCGTGACCACCGACATGCAGATCTACACCCAGGAAATCTTCGGCCCGGTGCTGGTGGTGCTGGAAGTGAATACGCTCGACGAGGCCATTGCCCTGGTCAACGCCAATCCGTTCGGCAACGGTACGGGCCTGTTCACCCAGAGCGGTGCGGCGGCACGTAAATTCCAGAACGAAATCGACGTCGGCCAGGTCGGCATCAACATTCCGATTCCGGTGCCGGTCCCGTTCTTCAGCTTCACCGGTTCGCGCGGTTCCAAGCTCGGCGACCTCGGTCCGTATGGCAAGCAAGTGGTGCAGTTCTACACTCAGACCAAGACCGTCACCAGCCGCTGGTTTGATGACGACAGTGTCAACGACGGTGTGAACACCACCATCAACTTGCGATAAGGAGCCGGACATGAAAATCGCTTTTATCGGTCTCGGCAACATGGGCGCCCCGATGGCGCGCAACCTGATCAAGGCCGGCCACGCGCTACGTCTGGTCGACCTGAACAAAACCGTGCTGGCGGAGCTGGAGCAACTGGGCGGCAGCATCAGCCCTACCGCCCGTGAAGCGGCGCAAGGTGCGGAGCTGGTGATCACCATGCTGCCGGCCGCTGTGCATGTGCGTAGCGTCTGGCTGGGTGAAGACGGCGTTCTCGCCGGCATCGGCCAAGGCGTGCCGGCCGTGGATTGCAGCACCATTGATCCACAGACCGCCCGCGATGTGGCAGCCGCAGCCGCCAAGCAAGGCGTGGCCATGGCCGATGCACCGGTTTCCGGCGGCACCGGTGGCGCCGCGGCCGGGACGCTGACCTTCATGGTCGGCGCCACCCCGGAACTGTTTGCCACCCTGCAACCTGTGTTGGCGCAGATGGGTCGCAACATCGTCCATTGCGGTGAAGTCGGCACCGGGCAAATCGCCAAGATCTGCAACAACCTGCTGCTGGCGATTTCCATGGTCGGCGTCAGCGAAGCCATGGCGCTGGGTGATGCCCTGGGGATCGACACCTGCGTGCTCGCCGGGATCATCAACAGTTCCACCGGGCGGTGCTGGAGTTCGGAGATGTACAACCCATGGCCGGGGATCGTCGAAACGGCGCCGGCCTCGCGCGGTTATACCGGTGGTTTCGGTGCTGAACTGATGCTCAAGGATTTGGGGCTGGCCACGGAAGCTGCCCGTCAGGCGCACCAACCGGTGGTGCTCGGCGCGGTGGCCCAGCAGTTGTATCAGGCGATGAGCCAGCGTGGGGAAGGTGGGAAAGACTTCTCGGCGATCATCAATAGCTACCGTAAACCCCAATAAGGTTTTCGCGGGGGCTGTGGCGAGGATGCTTTTGTGGTGAGCACGCTTTGTGGCGAGGGGGCTTGCCCCCGTTGGAGTGCGAAGCGCTCCCCTACATTCCTTCAGCCATAAAGAGTCGACTGAACATACGACGGCTTCGCCGCCGAACGGGGGCAAGCCCCCTCGCCACAGTGTTACGCATTTCAAGTCAGAATATTGACCGGGAGATCACGTCGGGTGATCCCCCGGTTTTTTTGCATCAGGCAAACACGAAATACTTGCGCACGGTTTCAACCACTTCCCACGTGCCTTTCATCCCCGGCTCAATGACGAAAATATCACCGGCGCGCAGATGGATCGGCTCTTTGCCTTCCGGGGTGATGATGCAGTAGCCCTCGCGGAAATCGCAGTATTCCCACTTCACGTATTCGACGTACCACTTGCCCGGCGTGCAGATCCAGGTGCCCATGATCTTGCTGCCGTCTTCGCTGGTGTAGGCGTTGAGGTTGACGGTGTGCGGGTCACCTTCGAGTTTTTCCCATTTGCAGGCGTCAAGCACCGGCAGTGGATGAGTATCGCGAAGGACGGTAATCGGTGCGGTCATGATGACTCCGGGCAGTGGCTTGAAGAACTGAAGTGGCACCCTATAGCCACCCTGCACCGGTCAGTTGTCTGAACTCGACATCCAGGTGTCCAGAAGCGCGCAACACCTCAAAGACTTTCCAATGGGCAATCGGCCCTGGACTGTTCGAGGCTGGCTTCGAACTCGATCAATTGGGCGTGCTGGCGCGACAGCACGGTCATTCGCTCGCTGATCTCGCGCTTCTTGGCATCAATGGCCTGATGCGCCAGTTCCCACGGCATTGCCTGACCCTGATGGCCGGCGAAGATCGCCTGCAATTCCTTGAGCCTGAAACCCAGTTGCTGGGCGCACTTTATGAAAATCAGCAGGTCGACACTTTGCTGGTCATAGACGCGGTATTTCCCCAGGCGCTTAGCCTCAGGCAGCAAGCCGATCGACTCGTAATGGCGGATGCTCTTGATCGTGGTGCCGGAGCGTTGCGCGGCTTGGCCGATGTACATGAAAAGTCCTTTTTTACCGGGGTACAGCCCCGCGCATTATCGGCAGACTCAGCGGCTGGCGATAGCCTGGGCTTGCAGCAGCCAGGCTGCACGCTGATCAGCGCTGGCGCCGAGAATCGGGCCGAACGTGAGCGTGCGCCTGGGTTTGATGCCGCAGAAGGCGAGGGTGGTTTTGCGGACCTGATGCAGCCCGGGCATGCGGTACACCCAACGGTAATACCAGGGCGGCGTGTCCATGGTCACCAATAAATGCGCGCTGCGACCGCGCAACAATTTGTCGGGAAAGGCTTTGCCCTCACGGTACTTGAAAGCGAAACCGGGCAGGAACACCCGATCAAAAAAGCCCTTGAGCAAGGCTGGAATCCCGCCCCACCAGATCGGATAAACCAGCGTCAGATGCTCGGCCCACAAGATGTCGGCCTGCGCCTGACGCAAGTCGGCCTCCAGAGGTTGAACCTGTTGATAGCCTTCGCGCAGCACCGGATCGAAGTCCATCCTGCCGAGAAACAATTGGCGGACTTCATGCCCGGCGCGCAACGCCGACTGTGCGTAGCGCTCGGCGAGTGCCGCGCAGAAGCTGTTGCTGGAAGGATGACCGAGAATCACCAGAATTCGCTTGCCCATCGCCTCTGTCCTTGAAGATCAAACCTCAAGGGTAAAGTCTGCCCCTCAGGGGAGAGTCAAGGCGTGCAGCAGGGCTCTGGCATAACCGGGCAGCGCGGCAAAGTCCCGGGCGCAGAGCAGGAGTTTGCGTTGGGCCCAGGGTTCTTGCAGCGCGATGCTCTTGAAAGGGGGCTCGCCGGTCCAGCGCTCAACGGCTGCGAGCGGCACGATTGCCAACCCTGCGCCGCGGGCGACCATGCGCATGACGCCATCAAAACCGTCGGCGCGGATGCGGATTTTCAGGCGAACACCTACGTGCAGCGCCTGTTCTTCGAGGTACACCGCCAAGGCGCTGCTGGCGTTCAGGCCGACATAATCGTGGTGCAAGGTGTCGCTGAAACTAAGGCATTCGGTGTCGGCCAGGAGGTGGTCGCGGGGCAGGATCAATACCAGCGGATCGTCGCGGAAAGCGCGGGTCTGCAGATCATCGGTGTCCACAGCGTCGGACACGATGCCCAGGTCTGCAGCACCTTGGCGCAAGGCGTGAGTGATGCGTGCGCTGGGCAATTCCTGAAGGTCGATGTCGAGGTTCGGATGCTCGTGCAGGAAGTCGGCGAGCAATTCCGGCAGGTACTCGGTGATCGCCGTGGTGTTGCTCAACAACCGGACCTGACCTTTGACGCCCTTGGCGTATTCCGCCAGGTCCTGTTGCATGCGTTCGGCTTGTTGCAGCAAGGATCGGGCGTGTTGTGCCAGGGCTTTGCCGGCCGGCGTGGGCGTGACGCCGCGACGGCCTCGCTGCAGAAACTCAATGCCCAGCGAAGCCTCCATGGCACGGATTCTCGCGCTCGCCGCCGCCAGGGACAAATGACTGCGCGCGGCGCCGGCGGTGATGTTGCCGCTGTCGAGGATGTTCAGATAGAGGCGCAGGTCGGTCAGGTCGAAGTGCATCGGCAACCTCTGGATGTGTGTTGTCTGGGCGGGCCTCTTCGCGAGCAGGCTCGCTCCCACAGGTGAGCGAGTTCTCATTGGAGAAATGCGATTCACTGTGGGAACGAGCCTGCTCGCGAAGGCGTCATTCGAAGCGACGAAACTTTCAGCCTCTTGCTCAGCAAAAGGCATCCTCAGTATATGGCAGATTTTCACGCGACTTATTCGGGCTCAGGATAGCCCCATGAATACACTCGCCGCGTTCTATCAAAACCTCGGCCTTGCCTTGTCTTTACTGGTCATCGCCACCTTCCTCCTGGCCGGCATGATCAAAGGCATCATCGGTCTCGGCTTGCCAACCATCGCCATGGGACTGCTCGGTCTGGCTATGGCACCGTCGCAGGCTGCCGCACTGCTGATCATTCCCGCAACGCTCACCAATGTCTGGCAACTGGCATTCGGCGGGCACCTGCGCGGGTTGATCAAGCGTCTATGGCCGATGCTGTTGGCGATCTTCATCGGCACAGGCGCCGGCACGTTGTGGATCGGCATGGCCGGCGGGCATTGGGTGGTGCGGGCATTGGGCGCGGCGTTGTTGCTCTATGCGCTGAGCGGTTTATTCCTGCCGACTCTGCGCGTTGGCAGTCGCAGCGAGCGCTGGCTCGGTCCGCTGTGCGGCATGCTGACAGGCGTCATCACCTCGGCCACCGGGGTCTTTGTGATTCCGGCGGTGCCTTATCTGCAAGCGCTCGGTTTGAGCAAGGACGAACTGGTGCAGGCGTTGGGCTTGTCGTTCACCGTTTCGACCTTGGCGCTGGCGGCCGGCCTGTGGTGGCGCGACGCCTTGGGCGGTGGCGAATTGAGCGCGTCGTTGCTGGTGCTGATCCCCGCAGTGCTCGGCATGTGGCTGGGCCAATGGCTGCGTCAGCGGATCAGCGCGGTGCTGTTCAAGCGAGTGTTCTTCATCGGCCTCGGCGTGCTCGGCGGCCATTTGCTGATCAGCGGGTAGCGGACGACGGGCTGAGCATGTCGATGGCGCGGATCTCGAAATCCCGTTCCAGGAATTCATCGCGCTGCTCGAGGAACTGCTTCATGTGCGGCAGGTTCGAGTGCACATCGAGGTGAGCCTGGGATTGCCAGATCTCGTAAAAGATAAACAGCGTCGGGTCCTGTTTGTCGCGAAGCATGTGGTACTCGATGCAGCCGGGCTCGGCGCGGCTGGCGTCTACATAACCGCTGAAAAACGCTTCGAAGGCGTCGGATTTTTCCGGGCGGGTCTTGGCGTGCAGGATGAAGCCTTGCATTTCACTCATCAGAAATCCCCTCAAGTTAAGAATCGGCGCAAGTCTATGGCAACAATCGCCTATAGATTCGTGCGTATTGGTCAAAAGGGTTTTGTGCATTCGAGGCTTATTCCGCGCGACCCGCGCCGCTAACCTGCCGCCATCCGATTTCTGACCTTCCGAGATTTCTCATGAAAAAAGTCCTGTTGCTCAATGGCGGCAAAAAATTCGCCCACTCCGATGGCCGCTACAACACCACCCTGCATGAAACGGCGCTGAGCGTGCTGGACCGTGGGGGTGTGGACGTGAAAGCCACCTTCATTGACGAGGGCTACGACGTCGCCGAAGAAGTCGCCAAATTCCTCTGGGCCGACGTGATCATTTATCAAATGCCGGGCTGGTGGATGGGCGCGCCGTGGACCGTGAAAAAGTACATCGACGAAGTCTTCACCGAAGGCCATGGCAGCCTCTACGCCAGTGATGGCCGCACCCGTTCCGATGCATCTCAGAAATACGGCAGCGGCGGTTTGGTGCAGGGCAAGCAGTACATGCTGTCGTTGACCTGGAACGCGCCTCAACAAGCGTTCGATGACCCGAGCGATTTCTTTGAAGGCAAAGGCGTGGACGCGGTGTACTTCCCGTTCCACAAGGCCAATGAGTTCCTCGGCATGACCGGCTTGCCAACCTTCCTGAGCGTCGACGTGATGAAACGCCCGAACATCGAAGCCGATGTCGCGCGCTATGAGCAGCATTTGACCGAGGTGTTTGGCCTCAAGGCTTGAGGTTCCTTTTGCCCCGCATCCAGCTACTATCAAGCCAGTTTTGAATGAGGGGCCTTTGTGAAAGCCAGATCCGATGAATTGCAGATTTTCGTCTGCGTGATTGAATGCGGGTCGATTTCCGCTGCCGCCGAACAGGTCGGGCAAACGCCCTCGGCGGTCAGCCGCACACTGTCGCGGCTGGAGGCCAAACTCGATACCACGCTGATCAATCGCACCACACGGCGCATGGACCTGACCGAAGAGGGCAAGTACTTCTTCGAGCACGCCAAGCGGATTCTCGATCAGATGGACGAACTCGAAGAGCGCCTCAATTCCCGCCAGCAAACCCCGTCCGGGCGGCTGCGGATCAATGCCGCGTCACCGTTCATGCTGCATGCCATCGTGCCGTACATCGACGAATTCCGCAGGCTTTACCCGGACATCCAGTTGGAACTCAACAGCAACGATCTGATTATCGATTTGCTGGAGCAAAGCACCGACATCGCCATCCGCATCGGCACGCTCGCGGACTCGACCTTGCACGCCCGCTCGCTGGGGTGCAGTCCGCTGCACATCGTCGCCAGCCCGGCCTATATCGAGCAACACGGTGCGCCGCAGGCAGTGGCGGATTTAAGTGAGCACGCGTTGCTGGGGTTTACCCAGAACGAAGGGCTCAACCAGTGGCCGTTGCGTTATGTACACGGTGATCGCTGGCCGATCGAGGCGTCGATCAGTGCCTCCAGCGGCGAGACGATCCGGCACCTCGCGCTGGAAGGGCAGGGCATTGCCTGCCTGTCGCATTACATGACGATCGAGGACATTCGCGCCGGCCGTTTGCAGGTGCTGCTGGCGGACTTCAACAGCGGCTATCGCCAGCCGATCAACGCGGTGTACTACCGCAACTCGCAACTGGCCCTGCGCATTCAGTGCTTCCTGGACTTCATTCAGGGCAAGTTGGCGGTGTATGCAAACTCGGATTTCAAAGGCTGATTCGTGATCTCTGCGCAAGAGTGAATTGGGTCAGAGGGGATTTTTCGTCAGTGATCACTCCTCGATACTCGTCGCATCACTTATTCACGCAGGGAGTTTCTCCATGAACGTATTCGTCACTGGCGCAGCAGGTTTCATCGGCGGCTCCATCGCCTCCGGACTGATCCGCGCGGGCCACAAGGTCACCGGCCTGGTGCGCAGCGAAGCCCAAGCCAATGAACTGAGCGCGCTGGGCATCACCCCGGTGATCGGCACGCTGGACGACAGCGCATTGCTTGCCGAACAGGCGCGTGCGGCCGACGCTGTGATCAATGCCGCCAGCAGCGACCATCGCGGCGCGGTGCACGCCTTGCTCGACGCCTTGCGCGGCTCCCACAAAGTATTCCTGCACACCAGCGGTTCGAGCATCGTCGGCGATGCATCCGGTGGTAAGTCCAGCGACGTCATCTACTTCGAAGACACACTGCCGGAACCGACCGTCGACAAGGCCGCCCGCGTGGCCATCGACAACCTGATCCTCGCCGCCGCTAACGATGGCGTGAACTCGGCGGTGATCTGCAACACCCTGATCTACGGGCACAGCCTGGGTGTCAATCGCGACAGCGTGCAATTGCCGCGCTTGCTCAAACAGGCGCGTAAAAGTGGCGTGGTCCGGCATGTCGGCCCGGGTCAGAACATCTGGTCCAACGTGCACATCGAAGACGTGGTGTCCCTGTACCTGCTGGCACTGACCAAAAATGTACCGGGCACGTTCTATTTCGTTGAAAGCGGTGAGGCGTCGTTCATCGACATGACCACTGCGATTGCCCAAGCGCTGGAACTGGGCGCGCCGCAAGACTGGCCGCTGAAAGACGCCGAAGCCGAGTGGGGGTATGAAATGGCCAACTATGGTTTGGGGTCAAACAGCCGGGTGCGTGGGAAAAAGGCGCGCGAACTGCTGGGCTGGGTGCCGAAGCGGGTGTCGGTGATTGAGTGGATTCGGGACGAGATGGTGTGAGTCCGCTTTAGACCGCGTCGCTGCCTTCGCGAGCAGGCTCGCTCCCACAAGGGATCTGCACAGGACACAGATTTTGTGTTCGACGCAGCCCCCCTGTGGGAGCGAGCCTGCTCGCGAAGGCATTTCTGAAGCCGCATAAACTGGCCGGGCCATCCGCAATTCCGTAACATCCGCGCACTTTCTTCTCGTCACTCCCCGCGTGCGATCCTCCCATGAAACCAAAACGTCTACGCGCCGATGTCCTGGCCGGGCTCACGACCTCTTTCGCCTTGCTGCCCGAATGCATCGCCTTCGCGCTGGTGGCCCACCTCAATCCGCTGATGGGGCTTTACGGGGCGTTCATCATTTGCACCCTCACCGCGCTGTTCGGCGGCCGGCCGGGCATGGTGTCGGGTGCGGCCGGTTCGATGGCGGTGGTGATCGTCGCGCTGGTGGTGCAGCACGGTGTGCAGTATCTGCTCGCGACCGTGCTGCTCGGCGGGTTGATCATGCTGGCGTTCGGCTTGCTGAAACTGGGCAAACTGGTGCGCATGGTCCCGCACCCGGTGATGCTCGGTTTCGTCAACGGCCTGGCGATCATCATTGCCCTGGCGCAGTTGGAACATTTCAAAAGCGGTGACACCTGGCTCAGTGGTACGCCGCTGTACATGATGGCGGGGCTGGTAGCCGTGACCATGGCCATCGTTTACCTGCTGCCGCGCCTCACGCGCACCGTGCCGCCGGCATTGGTGGCGATTCTGGGCGTGGGGCTGGCGGTGTATCTGCTGGGCTTGCCGACCCGGACGCTGGGCGACATGGCGCACATCGCCGGTGGCTTGCCGACCTTTGCGCTGCCAGACATTCCCTGGACGCTGGACACCCTGCGCATCATCGCGCCCTACGCGATTTTGATGGCGCTGGTCGGCCTGCTGGAAACCCTGTTGACCTTGAACCTGACCGACGAAATCACCGAAAGCCGTGGCTTCCCGGATCGCGAGTGCGTGGCGTTGGGCGCGGCCAACATGGTCTCTGGCGTATTCGGTGGCATGGGCGGTTGCGCGATGATCGGCCAGACCGTGATCAACCTCAGTTCCGGCGGTCGCGGTCGACTGTCCGGGGTGGTCGCCGGGATGCTGATCCTGCTGTTCATTCTGTTTCTATCGCCACTGATCGAGCGCATTCCGCTGGCGGCGCTGGTCGGGGTGATGTTTGTGGTGTCACAGCAAACGTTCGCCTGGGCCTCGTTGCGGGTGGTAAACAAAGTACCGTTGAACGACGTGTTGGTGATCATCGCGGTGACGGTGATTACCGTGTTCACCGATCTGGCCACCGCCGTGTTGTGCGGGATCATCATCGCCGCGCTCAACTTTGCCTGGCAGCAGGCCCGGCAGCTTTACGCCGACAGTCATCTGGAAAACGACGGCAGCAAACTCTACCGGGTGCATGGCACGCTGTTCTTTGCCTCGACCACACCCTTCCTCAATCAATTCGACCCGGCCAATGATCCTGCCCACGTCACGCTGGATTGCCGGCATTTGAGCTTCGTCGATTACTCGGCCATCTCAGCGCTGGATACGTTGCGCGAGCGCTACACCAAGGCCGGCAAGCACCTGCGCGTGCTGCACCTGTCGGAGCGCTGCAAGAAACTGCTGAAACGCGCCCGCGTCAGTCACGACTGAGATTGTCCCGGCAGGCGTGATGTAAATCCGCCTGCCTCATTTTCATAATCCACGACCGTGCATATCTGTTAGCGACATCTCGTACCCCTATACGAAAATAACTTTCACCTCGTTTGAAAATCACCTCTCGAAATGTTTTAAGAGTTTCACAATCCATTCGACGTGACCCTTTCGAGGAGTACCGCATGACCCTGTCCTTCGGCTATTGGCTGCTGGTGTATGCCGCCATCGCCATCATTGCGCTGATCGTGCTGATCGCCCGTTACCGACTCAATCCCTTCATTGTCATCACCCTGGTGTCCATCGGCCTGGCCTTGCTGGCCGGGATGCCCGCGTCGGGCGTGGTCGGTGCCTACGAGGCCGGGGTCGGTAAAACCCTGGGCCACATCGCGCTGGTCGTGGCGCTGGGCACCATGCTTGGCAAGATGATGGCCGAGTCCGGCGGTGCCGAGCAGGTGGCGCGGACGCTGATCGACCGTTTCGGTGAGAAGAACGCGCACTGGGCGATGGTCTGCATCGCGTTCCTGGTCGGGTTGCCGCTGTTCTTCGAAGTCGGTTTTGTGTTGCTGGTGCCGATTGCCTTTACCGTGGCGCGGCGTGTCGGTGTGTCGATTTTGATGGTCGGTTTGCCGATGGTCGCCGGTCTCTCCGTGGTTCACGCCTTGGTGCCGCCGCACCCGGCGGCGATGCTGGCGGTGCAGGTGTATGGGGCGTCGGTCGGGCAGACGTTGATGTACGCGATTTTGATCGGCATTCCGACGGCGATCATTGCCGGGCCGCTGTATGCCAAGTTCATCGTGCCGCGCATTCAGTTGCCGGCCGAGAACCCGCTGGAGCGTCAGTTCCTCGACCGTGAACCGCGTGACAGCTTGCCGGGCTTCGGCATCACCATGGCGACCATCCTGTTGCCGGTGGTGCTGATGCTGATCGGTGGCTGGGCCAACCTGATTTCCACGCCGGGCAGCGGCCTCAACCAGTTCCTGCTGTTCATCGGCAACTCGGTGATCGCCCTGTTACTGGCGACCTTGCTGAGCTTCTGGACCCTCGGCATCGCCCAGGGCTTCAGCCGTGAATCGATCCTGAAATTCACCAACGAATGCCTGGCACCGACCGCCAGCATCACCTTGCTGGTCGGCGCCGGCGGCGGTCTGAACCGGATTCTGGTGGACGCCGGCGTCACCGATCAGATCGTCAGCCTGGCCCACGAATTTCATTTGTCGCCGCTGATCATGGGCTGGCTGTTCGCCGCGTTGATGCGCATTGCCACCGGTTCCGCGACGGTTGCGATGACCACGGCGTCAGGGATTGTCGCGCCGGTGGCGATTGGACTGGGTTATCCACACCCGGAATTGCTGGTGTTGGCGACCGGCGCCGGCTCGGTGATTTTTTCCCACGTCAACGACGGCGGCTTCTGGTTGATCAAGGAATACTTCAACATGACCGTGGCCCAGACCTTCAAGACCTGGACCGTGTTGGAGACCATCATTTCCGTGGTCGCTTTCGGCCTGACCGTTGGCCTTTCTTACCTGATCTAACCGGAGTCGCCAGCCATGGACATCCTTTATCAGATCCGCGCCCGCCAGGATTCCTTCAGCGCCGGTGAAGGGCGCATCGCGCGCCTGATGCTCGACGACGTAGGTTTTGCCTCCGCTGCCAGCCTTGATGAGCTGGCGCTGAGAGCGGAAGTCAGCACCGCCACGCTGTCGCGGTTCGCCCGCACGGTGGGCTGCCGTGACTTGCGTGACTTGCGTTTGCAACTGGCCCAGGCCAGCGGCGTCGGCAGCCGTTTTCTCGACCCGGCAGGCACCCCCGACCAGTCGGCGTTTTACGGGCAGATCGTCGGTGATATCGAGTCGACCTTGCGCCAGCATTTGTCGGCGTTCGACGAGTCGCGCTTCGCCGATGCGGTGAAGCTGCTGGGCAAGGCGCGGATGATTCACGCGTTCGGCATGGGTGGCTGCTCGACCTTGTGCAGCGATGAACTGCAAGTGCGGCTGGTGCGCTTCGGCTACCCGATTGCGGTGTGCCACGACCCGGTGATGATGCGCGTCACCGCCGCCAGCCTCGATGCCGGCCGGGCCGTGATTGCCTGCTCGTTGACCGGCATTACTCCCGAACTTATCGAAGCCGTTGAACTGGCACGCAGTTACGGCGCCCGCATTGTCGCCATCACCCGGGCCGATTCGCCGCTGGCGCAATTGGCGGACGTGCTGTTGCCGCTGCAAGGCGTCGAAACCTCGTTTATCTATAAACCCACGGCGGCGCGCTACGGCATGCTGCTGGCCATCGACGTGCTTGCGACCGAGCTGGCATTGGCTAATCCTGAAGACAATCAAGAACGTCTGCGGCGGATCAAACTCGCCCTCGACGATTACCGCGGCGGCGACGATCACTTGCCGCTGGGAGACTGACATGAAGTACGACACGCTGATTCGCAACGCCCTGATCATCGACGGCAGCAACACTCCCGGTTATCCCGCCGACGTGGCGATCCTCAACGGCCGCATCGAGCGCATCGGCGACTTGCACGACGCCACTGCCAGCGAAGAAATCGACGCCGCCGGTCGCGTGCTGGCGCCGGGTTTCATCGACGTCCACACCCATGACGACACGGTGGTGATCCGCCAGCCAGCGATGCTGCCCAAACTCAGCCAGGGCGTGACCACGGTGATTGTCGGCAACTGCGGAATCAGCGCTTCGCCGGTGAGCTTGAAAGGCAATCCGCCGGACCCGATGAACCTGCTCGGCACGGCCGCAGCGTTTGTTTATCCGACCTTCCGCGACTACCGCACGTCGGTCGAAGCGGCGAACACCACGCTGAACGTCGCCGCACTGGTCGGCCACACGGCGCTGCGCAGCAATCACCTCGACGACCTGTTTCGCACCGCCACGCCAGAGGAAATCAGCGCGATGCGCGAGCAACTGCGCGAAAGCCTTGAGGCCGGCGCGCTGGGATTATCCACAGGCCTGGCGTACGCCAGCGCGTTCTCGGCCTCCACCGATGAAGTGATGCAACTGACCGAAGAGCTGACGGCATTCGGCGCGGTGTACACCACCCATTTGCGCAGCGAGTTCGAACCGGTGCTGGAGGCCATGGCCGAGGCGTTCCAGATCGGCCGTCACGCGAAATCCCCGGTGATCATTTCCCACCTCAAGTGCGCGGGCGCCGGTAACTGGGGACGCAGTCCGCAATTGCTGGCCTCTCTCGAACACGCGGCGAAAACCCACCCGGTAGGCTGCGATTGTTACCCCTACGCGGCGAGTTCTTCGACGCTGGACCTCAAGCAAGTCACCGATGCCCATCGCATTACCATCACCTGGTCCACCCCGCATCCTGAAATGGGCGGTCGCGACCTGATGGACATCGCCGCGCAGTGGAACCTGTCATTGCTCGATGCCGCCCGCCAATTGCAACCGGCGGGCGCTGTGTACTACGGCATGGATGAATCCGACGTACGAAGAATCCTCGCGCACCCGCTATCGATGGTCGGCTCTGACGGATTGCCGGAAGACCCGTTCCCGCATCCACGCTTGTGGGGCGCATTCCCACGTGTTCTCGGCCATTTCAGTCGCGATGTCGGGTTGTTTCCGCTACACACCGCGGTACACAAAATGACCGGGCTGTCGGCGGCACGGTTTGGCTTGAAGGCGCGCGGTGAAATCCGTGAAGGGCATTGGGCTGATCTGGTGTTGTTCAATCCAGTGACCATTCGCGACGTGGCGGACTTCAACGATCCGCAACGGGCAGCAGAAGGGATCGACGGCGTGTGGGTCAACGGCGTGTTGAGTTACAGCGAAGGGCAGGCGAACGGTAAAAGGGAAGGGCGGTTCCTGGCGCGGGAAGGGGATTTGCGGGATGGGTTTCAGTGAGCATTCTTTGTGGTTTGTCACACTAGTGGCACATTGCAATTAAAGAAAGCCGCCACTGAGCCGAAGCGCTGACAATCGGCCCAGCTACACTGGGTGTCTTTTCAGTCAGGGAGTAACTGCATGAGCTTCGGTAAAACCACCCCGATCCTGCGGATTTTCGATGAAGCCAAGGCGTTGGAATTCTACGTCGACTTCCTGGGTTTCAAGATCGACTGGCAACATCGCTTCGAAGCGAATTTCCCGTTGTACCTGCAGATCTCCCGTGGCGAATGCGTGCTGCACCTGTCCGAACACCACGGCGACAGCACACCGGGTTCGGCATTGCGCATCGAGACCGATGAACTGGAATCGTTTCAGCAGCAGTTGCTGGCCAAGGAGTATCAGTTCGCGCATCCACAGATTCAGGCCATGCCCTGGGGGAGCCAGGACATGACCATTGCAGACCCGTTCGGGAACCGGTTGGTGTTTACCAATGCGATCAGTGCTTGATTGAGCGAGGTCAAGCGAGGCACTGTTTATTTCTTGACAGGCCTCGCTGGTCAACTTCAAACAAAAAATCTGCCTTGCGATTTGTTGTGTTCATTAAGTTTGAACAGCAACTCCCTTCCCCTTTGTATCGTTGCTCGTGTGGAGTTCACATCACGTTGCATAGAGGCGCGGCTTATGAGGTTTGAGCTTTCTACACCCATATGATCGGCCATGCGATCAGTGGTTTGACCCAGTCTGCCTTTCACACCCGCGGCATAAAACTCTTCCACTCCCAAATCGTCAAATGCTGCGTTGATGGCGTGAGTGTCGTGCTCCAGATGATTGTCGAGTTCTGCCAGGGCATTGTTCAAACGCTCGATTTTCTGTCCCGGCAGACCTTCGAGGGCATTGGTCGCCTGGGTTGACGATTCAAAGCTTCGAACCCACGGCCCTTGGACTTCAAGTACCGTTGACAGAATGAAGCCGGTTGCCATCACCGACAGGTTTTTCTGTCCCGTCTTGTTCCGTAGATTGAGGTCCTCTTTTTTTGCGTGCTCAGCCTTTGCTTTCAAGTTATAGAAAGCCGTCCGGCCGCTATATTCTATTTCGTCAGGCTTCAGTCGGCTGGTCTGGGGATACGTGGCGACGGGCAGATGGCGTGTTGCATTGAATTTGCTGGCAATCGTGTCAGTCGTTGAAGAAGTGGCGATTTTCGTCCCCAACATGCCAACCGGCCCGGTTGGTGCGGCCAACAGGCCGGCCCCCCACGACAGCATGAACCGCATTGCGGCATAGGCGTAACTCTGAAACATTCGTTTTACGATGTCTCTTTTTCTCATGCTGTTGTAGAGCTGATGGTTCAGCGTGCCAACCCTATTGTTCACTTCCTTCAAAATGCCGGGATAGGCACCTAATTCTTCCTTGATGGCAGCCTCGTCTTTTTGATTGCCGTGATGATCGACGTAGCGCACCGGGTTATTTCCGACCATGCAATACAGGTTCAGCCCGTCAACCGCCCCTGCCGGATCGGGGCTGATCCAGCGCTGTAACCACGGTGCGTAATATCGCTGGCCGTAGTAATACAATCCACTGGCATCACGTTCCTTGCCCGAGTAACGGACGGTTCTGTATTTCGCTTCCTGCACGTTACGAGCGGCTCTCCACGCCGTTCCACCAAAGGGGTAGTAACCTTCCTCACTGATCAGGCTGCCGTTGGCATCCAACTCCATTGTGTTGGACCCAAAGTGATTGTCGAAGCTGAAGCGCATCGCGTCATTGCTGATGCCGGAGGGTGTTCCCAGGCTCCAGTGCAAACACCGGACGTTGCAGTTTCCTGCCTGAACACTGATGACCTCGAGTTTTTCCGTCGTGCTTTCCCGGATTTCCAGACTGGGCAAATAGAGGACGTCGCGGGCCTGAGTGACGGCATGAGCCTTTTGGGTTTGCCGTTTGCGAACGCGCTGGCCGCTGCCATCGTAGAGGTAACTTTCCGTATCCGCTGCTTGTCCTGCGCGCTCCACCAAGGTCACGCTTTGCAATTGGTTGCGCGCGTTCCATAGCAGCGGTTGCCCGTTTTGCAGGGCTTGCAGATTGCCGTTGGCATCGAAGCCGGTTGCAAAGTCGGGGGGCGAATCACCGGTTTTCCATGACAGCCCCCGATTACTGTCGGGGGCAATGCGCATCTCGCGGGTGTAGTTATTACCCTCGCGCTGATGCTGCAACCTGGTCAGGTTGCCACGTTGATCATAGGTATAACGCTGAGTGAAATTGAGCAGTCGGCTTTGGTCGGCCGGGCTGGATAGCCACTCGGGAAGCGCTGCATGGATGCTTGCTGTCTGTGTTTCCCGGCCCGTCGCCTTGATCAGCTGATACAGGCTGTCGTAGGCGTAAGTGCTGCCAGGTTTTATGCATTGATTGGCGTTGTATTGTTCGGGTTTGCTGTGGTCTTCGACACTCAGCACATTGCCGACAGCGTCGTAGGCGTAGTGCAGTTTCTGAAGCACGCCGGGGTTGGTCGTTGTGCGCGAAAGGGTCCGCTGGCTCATACGACCATTTTCAGGTGCGAACACCGCCGCCTGGGTGATATTGCCTCCCAGCACCTGCGATTCAATCTGACCCTGCGCGTTGTAACTGACCTGATCGACTATCAGCTTCTGTTCGGTAGCGCCGTTGAGTTGCAGGGTGACTTTCTGCAACTGTCCGGCGACATCGAACCAGAAACGTTGCCTATGCCCTTTGGCGTCTTGTTGCTCAAGGGTTTCGCCGGTGGGTGCGTACCGCCAGGTGGTGGTATGGCCTGTACCGCTTTCGACAAGATCCTCGCGCTTATCGAGCTCTTCCGGCCAGTGCGCTGCCTGTAAATCTTTCAGAACATGTCGCGTTTGGCTGAGTGGCTTACCCGTCAGGTCATAGGCGGTGAACAGCAGTGTGCCTGCCGGATCATCATGCCGAATCAATCGACCACACTGGTTCATGCCGGCAGCTTCGTCCGAGGTAGCTGCGTAGGTGAAGCGCTCGATGGCCCGTCGGGCCTGTTGCTCGAATGCTTCGAAGATCACCCGTGGGCGTAACTGACTGTCATATTCCGTTTGCCAATGGCTGCCGCGTGAGTCCCACGTCTCCAGCGTCTGCCCTGCTTCTCCAAAGACCGTAAGACGCCACCCGGCGTCGAGACTGTCGGTAAAAACCTGGGCACCCGACAGGCTGGTGATGTGTGTTGAGTCCGCCACCTTCAGCTGTAGGTCATCGGCGTGCGAGTAACGCTCGACGGTCTGGTTGCCGATGTCGTAGCGGTAACGCGTCGTGCGGGCTTCAGGCTCCTTGATGGACTCGTTGCACAGGTAGCGGACTTCGCTGACCTGCAAGCCACGGCTGTCGACAACGTTCAGGGTCGGGGTATGACGATGAGTGTTGCTGCTCATTTCACACCTCCCGAGGCCGGGGTGTCGGGTTGTGTGTCGTTCTCGTCTTCGGTGATGGAATACCAGGGGTGAAAGGTGTGGCGACGCTCGTCACCCTTGGCATTGATAACGCGAATGAGTCGGCCCATCGGGTCATGGAAATACTGGTCGCACAGGCCCGATCGGCGCAGGGACACATCATTGATGTAGTGGTAACGGTCACTGAAAAAGGGCCGATACGTATGCGTCACCAGACCCTTGTTGTTGTATTCGTTACGCTCGCTGACACGCCAGCGCAGGCTGACTTCGTGTTCTTGCGGTTTGTCGTTCACCCACGTCAACGTTCCGTCAGCTTTGACTGCCAGGGCTGTTCCTTGGCCGACTTGCTGTTTGCTTTGCAACAACCGGCCGAAGCCGTCATGGCAAGTGACAACAACGCGAATCTGCGTGTTTTCACCATCGTTGGGGAATCGGTCTGCTTGCAGTTCGGCGCAGTAAACCGGTTCGCGCGGCGCGCTTTCAATCTTGGTTCGGAGCGCTTGTTCGTAGGTTGTTTTCTTGATATCGCGGCGGGCCAGGCGAGCGCGAGTGCTGGCGCGGATGTGTCCGTCGGGCAACACATCGCCCGAGGCGACCGCCTCTTTGCACAAATCCCGTTCAAGCGGTGTGGCCGGCACGATATGTCCCATCCAGCTGAATGCGTTATAGAACCAGGCGCTAGCGACTTGCTGCAGTGCCTGCTGCGGATTTTCGATTGCCAGGTCCGGTCGGCCTGCATAGCGAAGGGCATAGTTGGAGACTGGTTTGAACCCGATGTCCGCGTCGATACCGCTCTTGTAATGGCTGATGGCTTGAACGTGTCCAAAAGCGTCGTATGACGCTTCCTGGACAATGTTGTTGGCGTCGGTAATGCGGCAGGGCTGGAGCAGTCGGTAGTCAACGTTGGAGGCTGTGGTGGCGCAGCCGTCCGCCAGTTGCGTGCGGGCAGTCAGGCAGTAATAAGGATCATGGGTGAATGTTGTCGAGCCCTGTTGCGAGGTTTCTTTGAAGCTTGATGGTTTGAAAAAACCATCCTTGGTCTCGTAAGTGAAGAAATGGCGCCGTACTGACCACAAGCCGTGCTGTGTATCCCACGCTGTGTCCGCCGGTAAGGCGACGGGCATCTGTCTGTAGCCGTTCTCCTTGAGTCGTTGAGTCACATCAAAGGACGACGCGTCGGGTTGTCGCCGGAGTTTGTCGTAAGCCTTCAACGCCAACGGATTGAGTTCAGCCGTTTCCGTGTGATCGACCAATGCTTCAACACTGGCCTGTCCGTCCGCGAAGGTGCCGCTGGCGTCCGGTTTTCTGTAGCGCTGCACAGACAGGCTCGTCAAGACTTGTCCGGTTTTCCAGTGGTCTGACGTGCTCAGCGCAAGTAAGGTCTCGTGGTTGATGTCTGAGGGTGACAGGCCGCCAGCAGCAGGCGCCTTGGGCAATCTCAATGCATTGACGCGTTGCAGATAGGGCAGCCCCAGTCGTCTGGTTTGCGCTGTTCCTATATGAATGAATTGAGCTTTGTGTTCGCTCAGGTAGAAGTGCTGCTGGGTTTCGTCATGGGCATCGCCCCACCATTTTTTTCCCCACTTGTCGGTGAACGGCGGGGGGTCGGCAGCCGTTGTGCGTCGGGCATAACTGATCTCCACAGAGTGAGTCACGAAGCCATAGGTGTCCCATTTCAAATTGATCGAATGGGTGCAACGAGGATCTTGCGGGACACGCTCGTACTGGTAATTGATCGACTCCAGCAGGACGACGCGCAGGATCGAATGTGGGCTGTGTTTGCCCATGCCCCTGAGCTCGTTGACTTTGTAGCGATGCTGTTGCACCGAATACGGGAGTTTTGATTTGCCATCCTGCTCCTGGCCGTACACCTCGATCCGCAAGATGCGTCCGTTCAGCGCCCGGGCAATTTCGCGCTCGCGGGGTTTGGAATACGTCTTGGCCAGGGCGTGTCCCTCGCTTTGCGGGGTCCAGCTTGTTCCAAGGTTCTGCAGAGTTTTTTTAAGAAGAACCGCTTTTTCATCGCTGAAGTCACGGTCATGGAGGATCAGATCGACCGCGTTGCCGATGTGGAACCATGTCTTTGTAACTGTCGGTGCGCTCAGGCGCCTGTTTTCTGTGTCACCGCGACCAGTGGGGCTGTCGGACTGGACGAGCAGGCCGAAACCTCGGAACTCACGTTCCGCGCTGTCGTAGAAACCGCGTCGATACTTGAAATGACGGGTCAATCGATTGCCGGTGACTTCATCCTCCTGAGTCTGTTGCTTGACCAGAAAGAGAGGAAACGGCAGGTGTGGAGCCACCGGTTTATGGTTCTTGATCAGCTGTTTTTTTTCGTCCAGCCACTCTTGTGCCGAGCTGCGGTAGCGCAGGCTTGCGGCAGCGCCCATGTTGTTGTTGGTTGTCTGGAGCAAATAGGGTTTGGTGCTGACGAAATCATAACGCCAATGTCGCGGCGTTTTACCGGAGGGGCTGAACACCAGGCTGGAGCAGCCAAGCCCTTGCAGGTCTGTGACGTGCACCTGGCAAAAGCGGTCATGGCGAAACCCTTCGGGCCAGGGCAAATCGATCGCCGGGCCCAGGCCGTTGCCGCTACGGTTCATGAAAATGCGCGCGCACTTGGGCAGGAGATAAACAAGATCCGCGCTTCCCGAACCATCCAGATCGGCCAGCAACACACGGGAGGCTTCAAATTCCTCATAGGAAAAATCCAGAGTGGCAATTACCCGACCTTTTCCGAAGCGCCCCCGGCCCAGGTTGGGCCAGCATTTCACTTCGTTATGACGGATTCGAACAAGATGTTGTTGCCCACTGCCCAGCACATCGCTGAAGGCCACCAATTCGCTGCGTGAGTTGCCGGGCAGTGGCAGATCGTCCTCATCCGCCCTTCGTCCCACTTCGGTTGCGGTTGAAAAACGATTGCCATTGAGGTTGGCGTGCAGGCGAACACTACGGGGGCCGAGCATGATCAGGTCGCTGAGCCCGGCACCCATCAGGTTGGCCAGTTGCCCTTGAGGATGGAAGAACTCGGTCGGGACGGCCCCAAGCGGGGTGAAACCGGACCATTTCCCGTCGGGTTTCAACGTGAAGAATCCACTGAAGCCGGGCTGCGCCACAATCCAGTCGGGGCGACCGCTGGCGCTAAGATTACCGAGAAACTGGCGAGTCGACTTTCGGCTGTCGGTCAACGGTATCTGTGGCAGATCGTTCAACGCCTGGTAGGTGACCTGATCCCCTCCTGAGTCATCGCGCAATGGCTGGCTATAGCGCCAGCTTTTGTCGGTACGGTGCAGCACACCGGGCAGACCTTCCCCCAACAGATCGACGAATTGAAAATGCTGTTGATGGTTGAGCCTCGCCAACACCTCGAAAGGTTTGTAGCGATGAACGTCAGGTTCAAGGGCGAAGCTGGAGTAGGTGAATTCGAGGGGGGGAAGGTAACTGTCGGCGCTTTCGCCGTAGGCCTGGGTCATCGCTGCGCTCAGGCAGCTGTAGGACAAGGGGCTGGTCTGGTATTCGATTACAGTGCGGCGAACCAGCACCGGCATCGCTCCCATCGATGCCTCATCGGGAAAGTAATGAAACATGAGCAGCTGTTGGCACCGGCGTTGGGTGCGCAACTCGAACCCATAGGAAAAATCCGAAAACGGGTCGCTGCGTACGGGTGACAATTTTGTCGCCAGATACGCGGGTTTTTTATCCAGTGCGGGGCTGCGTTCGCCGTAGTCGAAATGCAACTCGAAATGCCAACGAACGTCTTTGAATCCGTCGGTTTTACACGAGTACAACTGTGAGTCGGCTTTGAAATTCCCATAGCGTACGCGGCAGGGATAACGCTGGGCCCGGCTGTCGACAGGGCCTGCCTGGGAGGCTGGATCCGCGTTGTACTCATAATTGATGTGCTCGCCTTGAGCATTCATGCTTTCTTCAAGCAACCACTCGGCTACGCGGGATTGTTCGTCGGGATCTGCTCGACGTGCCAATGGCGTTTTTCCAAACAGATGCTGGCTGCCGTCGGCGTTATGTATCAGCCAGAACCCGGGTTTGTCCTCGGCGCTGGACCAATGCTCGATCAGGTCAAACGCGGCTTCGATGCGCGGGCGATAGCACACGACCGTGTGTTCCACCTGCTGCTTACCGTCACTGCAGCGCTTTCGGGTGGAGACGATTGCGCCGGTTTCCCGGTTCCGCTCAGGCATCAGAACCTCACCACCAGGGCCGAGGAATACATCATCGTCGGTGTAGGCTGGAACCCCCAGGTGTGTACGTCGTGAGACTGTCGCCAAGGACAATTGCCAACCCAGGCCGAACACGCCGTTGCCTTGGCTGCTGTTGTAGTTCAAGGCAAGGCTCGGGGCATATCCGCGACCGGGAGATACAGGCAGTGGAATCTGACAGGAAGCACTACCGCTGGAGCCGATGGCACCCAGGCTGCCGCCGATGCCCTGAATCGCTCCCCCTCCCTTGGGCAGGACAGGTGAATGCACAGGAATAACGGCTTGTTTACTCATTGCGCACCCCCGCTGACTTTGGCGGTGTACTGCAGGTGCACGATGATATCGGTGAGTGATTCGAGCATGGCTTTCTGTGCCGCAGGGTTGGGGAATGACAGCTGCCATTTCGAAATCGCGCCGGTGTACTCAAACGGCAGGTAGCGTTCATCCTGAAAGTTCAGAGTGAACAGGCCGTTGTCGTCGATACCCGTCGACAGGGCAATGTGCTGATTGGCGCGCAGGCTGTTCATGACCGTCCTGCTACCGGGCATGACGACTTCACTGCTGGTCTGGGTCAGCGTGGCGCGGACATCTTCATAAGGCCCGAGGACTGCCGGCAGGGAAATACTGATGCTTTTGATCCTGCGCAAACAATGTCCTGGGTAATCGTTTTCAAAAAGCGCAGACGTCAATTCGAATTCGCACCTTCCAGTCTCTACAAGGGTGGACCTGATTCCTTTGGTGATGGATTTGTCAGTCGCGGTCGCATCGTCCCAGGGTTTGTTGAGGGCGGGGGCCGGCAGGTCCAGGGTGTTTTCCTTCGCATGAAGCAGGCGAAGTGACACGGTTTTGCGGATTTCCAGTTCGCGCTCGTTGCCCAGCAAATGGGCATTGTTCATCTTCACCAAACCCAGCTTCATGCGTTCGCCGGGGCCTAGACCTCGGTAAGTGCTGTTCCAGGTCAGGTTCTGGAAGAACGGTTGAGTGGTGCTGTCGGCCATCTCGTATCGCCAACTCCGCTCGGTGAATTGGCACAGCGAAAAGGTCGAGTCATACACCTGGTAGTAGAAGCTGGAGAGCTGATGGGTGAACCATTGGTAAAGTTGTGCGTTGGTAAAACGCTGGCTCAGAAAGGTGTAGCGGGTCCGGGCTTGATCCAAAGCGGTTTGAGTCTGTTTCAGCAGCAGTCTGGAGGCCGTCTCTCGTTCGGCTTCCAGCGCCAACTGAGCATCAATCTGGGCAATTTCGAGCGTTGCCTGGTCGTGGGCGAGCGTCCAGTCCTGATGCCTGCGTCGATACTGTGCGGCACGTTCCAGGGCTTCGCCGGCGCCATAGGCCGCGGTTGTCAGCCCTTGAGCCATTGCCATCGACGCGAAGGGGCCGCCCTCCAGGCGGGCGCCGCCGTCTGAGGTGCCAAAGATATTGGGGACGACCTTCAACCCCTGGCCCATGGCATGAGCCGCATGGGCGCTTGCTTCAGCGATACGTCCCTCCAGATGAAAAGCGGCAGCGGTCACCTCCTCCAGGTTGACGACTTCGTTAACCCGCTGACTGTAATAATCGCGGCGGCATTCGACGATCGCTTTGCTGGCCAGTAACGCTTCCCGGTTTTTCTGGTCGATGTTCAGGGTCTGGGTCTGCAGGTCTACCGCAACGCTGGCGATGTCCCAGACATGTTGCTGCGAAAGCTCCTGATAGCTGGCCTGTTCGCTGCGCTCGATGAACGACATCAGCGTCGCGCCGAACTGAATCACCGTGTCTACCGCAATCATGGCGTGGGCATGCAGAGCATTAAAACGGTAAGGCGGAATCTCTGCGCCCAGGCGTTGGGCCAGGCCGGGCTCCGCAGCCCGTTGTGGATTGGCACCGAGCCGGTTGTCTATCGCGGCCGGGGTGGCGAAGAGTGCAAGTTGCAAGGGGCGGCCGACGATGTCGAGGTTATGCCTGAGGTTGTGCAGACGACTTTCGAGTTTCTCCCAGCGTGGCAACAGCACGGGATTGAAGGGTAAGCGCGAATGCGGCGTGTCGATCAGGCTCGTGAAGTGTGAATGGACATAAGGGCGGACACACACCTCTGGCGCCAGTACAGGGGCGCTGGTCATCAGCTGGTGTGTATCGTCTCTGACTACTTTTACCTCGCATTCACGCAGTTTTTTATCATGTTCCTCACTGAATGTTTTTAACGTCAGGGCCGCCCATAAATCGGTTTGCCTGAGATCCGGCCTGGGCCCCAACAAGCGCTGGGCGCGCAGGTACCAGAGCTTCGCATCGGTCAGGCTGTCGGGGCTCAACTCGCGATAAGCGGCATCGCCGCGATTGACCAGAATGTCGATGTAGAGCACGTACAAGGCTTTGCGAAAGTGCACCGGATGACTCAGTGCAATCTGGTGCGGATCCTTTGGCCCCTGGAGGGCATAACTGGGCTGCCCCGGCTTTGGAGGGCCGGAGATCAGTGGCACCGCGTTCCAGTAATCCGGGTTGCCGCCGCTGGCTGCTTTTCGGGCGGGGTTGAATAGATAAAGCAGCCAACGTTCGGCTTCGCTGAATTGACGCTCCTGGTTAAAACGGTGAGCCACCAGCCAGGGAAGGTACAGAAACAGTTCGACGAAGTAGCGACCGTAGGCGCCGTAGAAATCCAGTTGCTCAGTTGGTTTGTCTGCCCCCAGTGGCGGCTCTTGCAAGTGCTGAGAGGACCAGCTCAGCAAGGTATCCATGCTGTCTTCTGCGCGTTCGATCAGGTGCCTGGCGAAAGTGATGTTCATTCGGATGGGATGGCGAGGCTGGCCATCCTGGCCATCCTGGCCATCGCTGTAGTTTATTGTTGATTCTTTAAAGTCGATGAAGTCGGTCCTGCCGATCTTGCTATCCAGATGGGTTTCGATACTGGGAGCTGTTGGCGGGTGTGGGTGATAGCTGAACTGAAGCATTTTTTTACTGGAAAATGGCCAGCAATCGAGAACAGCAATAAGGGACTTGTCTGTCGCGATATCCAACTCGGTACGAGCAGCCATTTTCGACGTGATCCGAGCGTCCTTGTCGATAGAAAACGACAGGCTGAAATTAACATGTGGAATCCCCTTGCCCGTGTCTTCAAACTCACCAATATGCAGGGCGACACACAACGATGAGGATGATTGGTCAAAGGTGGCAATGGTCCGTATGTCTCCCTTCAACGTTGTGAGGTTCATGCTTTTTAGAGTGTTGGATGAACAGTAACCCTGTGCGCAAGTCTGCTGCGGGCTCCAGCTCCCGTCGTATTTTTTGAAACACATGTTCAGACGAAACAGTGGATAGGAATTGTCGTGGTTATCCTCTTTGCTCGCCTGATCCTGACAGACACATTCAGCCCAGACCACATACAAGCGATTGTTGAACATGACCGGGCGAATGGTGTGTTCGATGGCACTTTCGGAGACTGGCAGATTGATGCGATGCCAGTCGGACCATGCCTGTGGTTCCGGTGCATCAAATTTGTCAGTCCGGGAGCCGGGCATGAAGGGACGACACGCCATGTCCAGCGAGCGCCAGTACCACGTGTTTGCCGCGCGGGATTTGGCAACAAAGTAATAGGTGCTGTTGGCGAAGTCGCTACCGTCGATGTAACCGTTTACGATCTCCAGATTGGCCACTTCCTCTAATCTGGTCAGATAGGCCAGTACCGCCGTTTGCACGGACTCCGCCGTGAGCTGATTGCGGTTGAGGTCGTTTTCCAGCTGCTCAAAACTAGCGGTCCTGCTGTTGCGAAGCGTTGGATCGAGGTAGGCAGCGGGGAAGTAGTGAAGACGTTGATTGGTGGCCCAGTCCTGGTAGTGATGCATGACGGTGCGCCAGGCTTCGACTTGATCCGAGGGAATACGGGCGGTGTGATATCCGGGCTCCATATTGGCCAGAATACTGTTGATGTATTGCTGCAGGCTGGCAATGGCGCAGGCGACCGGGCTGGTCGGCACGTCCTGGCTGACCAGAACGTCAAGCAGCCAATAGTGATAAAGGTCATCGGGCGTTTTGAGGTGCTCTGCCAGTTTCAGTGCCTTGAGCGTCTTGTCTTGCGGAGCAATCACCGACAGATAGAGCCCGAGCTGCGCATCACGAAGGCTTTCGTTGAGTTGTTTTTCAATAGCAATAGACATGTTCATTCCTTGAGCATGCAGGGGGATCAGTGGCTGGCCGCCATGACGGCCTCACCGACCGTTTTCCAGTGGTCGGGCGAACTCTTGTTGTCGAGGGTCGCGGCGCTGAGCAGGGCGGTTGCACTGAGTCCGGTGGCCTTGCAGGTTTGGTGGCAGCGCATGATCCAATCGATGTCCTTCATCGATTGGGCGTGCTTGAACATCAGTTTCGAGGTGAGCACGGTCACCTCAGCCGCTTCCCAATTCAACAATTGGGCCAGTCGGCCGTTGACGGCATGGCTCTCGCGACCGAAGAAGTTGGCGAACTCCAGATAGCTCAGCAGGCTTTCTTCCGTCTGCTGGTAAGTCTTCAGGCAATGGTTGAAGCGATCGAACAGGTACAGGCTTTTGAATGACAGCCTCAACTGTCCATCCGCTGTGTCCAGCCAACGGGCAGTGCTCAGGAGCGCACGCAGGGCCTTGTTGCTCAACTGCAACCGGACGGCAGTTTCGGTGTGACGCAGGAGCGGATGCAGTGTCTGCACCAAGGCATGTGAGTCCTTTGAATTCAGGACTTCGGTGAGAATCTGATGGACCGAGGTGTTGGCCCATAGCACCACATCCTTCGCACAATTCATGGGCAGCAGGAATGCTTCCTGTAGAAACGCTTCGATGAGGTGCAACTGCCGGTCATGCGCCAACAAGAGAAGGTTTTTCAGTTTTTGCCGGGCGTCATTTTTAAGCTTCAGGTCTTTTTCGGGATCGCCGTCCAGCTTGAATGTTTCGTCTTCGATGACGGTGTTCAGCACCGAGGTCAACTGTTGCACCACATCGTCCTGAATCGATGGGGCGAAGTTTTTCACTAAACCGTTGTCATCGAGCAGGGTGCCGGCCAGCTTCTCACGCCAGTTGACGTCGCCTGGCAATGCCAACGTTGCCAGTTCTTGTGCGGTAACCGCGCTATGACGCGTTTCGGCACCCAGTTTGATGAGGTGTTGCTGCAGCCCTCCCAACGGATAGTCATCGCGGCCTTGCAGTTCAAGTACGCGTTGCAGCATCGGAATGTCGTAGGCGGATTGTTTGATCCAGCAGGTTACCCAGTCCATTTGCATCAGGATGCCAAGAATGTTTTGTGCAGAATCTTCCTGGGGGGCTTCATTGACCAGGGTGATTTGATCTATATCGCCTGTGTGAGAGCCAATCGAGTCTATTTCCCTTGTGGAATGTATTGATTGCAACACCACGGCCGGATTTTGAAGGAGGGACAGTTCATCAAGGCTCCCGCCACTCCAGTGCATGGATAGTCCCTCTAGCGATGTAACGGTTGATGGCTGTGTGGTTGGGATCTGGGTGATGAAGATAAGCCGCGCAGGGTTTGCACCCGGTTGGGAGAATCGCAGAGCAATCCTTTTAGCGGCTGTCTGGTCAACGAACCATGACGAGTTGGTCTCCAGAGTCGATCCGGGAAGCAGGGGCGCCTTACCGGAGTTCCCCTGTGTCGAGAGCTGAAAAATGGCGACCAGTTCGAAATACTGCTCCCCCTTTTGGCCCCTGATTCGCAGTGTGCGTTTGCCCGTGTCGCCGGTTGCCAGGCACCTGGCAACATGTTCCCCCCCGAGCAGGTTCGCCAGTGTTGAACTTTCGGCGATCGAAAGGCCGAACATTCTCGCTACCCGGGCCTGTCGATAAATGGATGACAGGGTGGGCAAATCGCACTTGAGCGTTCCCTGGTATTTCAGTGTGTTCTTGACCACCTGCATCAGTGAGTCCTCGGTCAAAGGCAGGCCGAGGCTGATACTCAGGTGTTGGAGAGTAGTGTGGGAGGCAGGATTCGTATCATCCGCCACGAAGACGCGACCATCGAGCTTCAGCGCAGTTGCGAATACCCGGGTCTGATTGAATACCTTATCGAACAGCGACGTCTCATCGCCGGACGCAAAAGGTGAAACGTGATGCAGCAGCGCCGCGAACTCTTCAGCCGTGATGGAATACCGGCGACTCATATACCGATAAACGCCCAAGGCCTTGATGGCATAACTGTCCAGTAGCCGCTGGGCATTGAGCGACAGCTGTGATTCAAATGCGCTGCATATCAGGGTGTCCAGATCGGCAAACGGGATGCCGAGCCAGCGTTGGAGGCGGATCATTCGATGCAAGCGTTCAAGTCGGTCCTCGGTCGCGTTTGCGATTTCCCCGGTTTTTTTCTCGTTGTCCAGCGCCATGCTGTCATCGACCAAGCGAGGTCCGTTTACGTAACGGGCTCCAAAAGGATGGGAATGAGGTGCCGGCAACAGGTAATGAGGAGACAGGCATGGCGCGTATTTACCTTGCGCCAGCAATACTTCCAATTGTTCGGCTTTAAGTTCGGTCCGCTCCAGGAAGATGTTGATTTTCTTCAAATCGGAAATTGACGTGCCGCCGTAGATTTTTTCCCAATAGTGTTTTTTCCGTTTGTCCTGTTCCGTGCCCGGGAGGCGGGAGTACGCAAGGTTATTCAGAATCTTTGCAGCCCATGGCCGTTCTGTCAGCAATGCCTGCTGTTTGGGGCCAAGCCCGGACATCCGCCTCTGCGCTTGATCAGAACCCGCGTTCAACACCTTGCCGTACTGAGCGATGTCATGGGCCGTGAGAGGCAGGAATTCGCTCACGAGGTAACCCAGTTCTCCCAGCGTGGGCTTGTTACCAGTCAGTCCCAGCAGGCACTGGTGATGGTAAAACTCATAGGGGAGCGCAAAGGGATAATATTTTTGTGCGAGCACTTCATAAGTCGACTTACCCTCGTCTTCGGTGTTCTTCAGCGCGTTCTGAATATTGTTGTCCAGCGTCTCATTGACGATCCCGAGCATCGGTTGCGCAGTGAAGGTGCTTTGCTGATCAATCGACAGGGCGGCGAGATCCGGACGGCGTTTTTCCAATGTGATTCGATTGTCTTTTTCACCCGCTAACGACGAGACACTGGTTTCCAGTTGCAAGGCAAACCGGTACAGCGCTCTGAGGTAGGCAACCGGCGAGTCGATGGCAGCAATCGAATCGTTTTTGCACGCCTCGTCCCAATTCTCTTTGAACAGATGGGTGTAGGTGGGGCCTTGTTTCTCGATCGCACGAATGCCCAAGGGATGCCAATGATCCTGTGCCGTTTCGACCGAAGTTCGCTGTTCCCGATACAGATGACTGATCTGGGTGGCCAGGCATTTGACGTCGTCGTAGAGCTTTGCGGTGTCAATGCTGGTCGCTTGGTCTTTGACCGTGTTGTCAGCCTTGATAGCGTCATCGAATTGTTTTTTGAATTCGGTTTCGGTGAGGCAGGCGATATCGAACACCGAGGTGAATTTCAGTGTGTCTTTAAAGAACTTGACCAGTGCATCGTTGGTTTGCCCGGTGCCATAGGCCCTGACCAGAGAAGTCAGTAACGTGTTGTCGTCCATGCCGGTGAGTCTCCTTGGGTGGAGCTGACGACATTACGACGTGGCATGCAGGTGCGCTGTCAGCCTCGTCATTGACCGAGGACTGGATCTTTCACCGCAGGGACAGGGAAGAAGGACGGGAGTCTGTAGGAATTTGAAACACCGGCATGGCCGGAGCCCGATGCACCTCTGAACCTTCAGCTTTCGTCCTGCACCCGGTGAGTTTGGCGAAACTCGCCGGGCGGCATCCCGCGCCGACTCTTGAACGTACGGTGAAACGAGCGCGGTTCGGTGAAGCCCAGGTACTGGGCGATGTCCTGGATCGGCAAGGTGCTGTTGAGCAGGTAATGCTCGGCCAGTTCCTGGCGCAGGTCGTCGAGGATTTGCTGGTACGACGTGCCGGCCTGATGCAACTGGCGTTGTAGCGTGCGCACCGACACGGCGAGATGCTCGGCCACTTGCTCCTTGCGTGGCAGGCCTTCCTTGAGCAACTGGCGCAGGATGCTTTTGACCCGCTGCTCCAGCGAGGCGTCCTCCAGCGTCGCCATCAACCCCTGCGCATGTTCTTCGAGGGTGCGCAGCAATTGCGCATCGGCCTGGCGCAACGGCAACTGCAAATACGGCAACGGCACAATCAGCGCCGAATAAGGCTGGTCGAACAGCACCGGGCAATCGAAGAACTGCTCGTATTGCGCCTGCGTCGTGTCGGCCGGGCGTGGATGTTCCAGCCAGACGGCGGCCGGCGACATCTGTGTATCGGCGATCCAGCGCGCGTATTGCAGCCAGGAGCCGAGCACGTTTTCCACCAGGTGCCGGCGGATTCGCGGGCGTTGATAGCGGCAGGTCCAGATCAGGTGCACGTTGCTGTCCTGAACTTCTGCGCGGCTGACGCCCATGTCGCCCACCAGTTTCTCGAACGGCATGATGCGGCTCATGGCATCGCCCAGGGTCGCGCAGTTCATGGTGATGTAACCCAGCACGCTCCAGGAGTTGGGCAACACAAAATGCGCGGCATTGAGACCGAATAACGGATCGCCCGAGTGTTCGCAGAAATAATCGAGCAAGCGTTCATGGGCTTCACCCGGCAATCGCAGGCTGTTGTCACTCAACTGCTGCGCCTGCAACCCGGCCGCCGCCAACGCAGGCTCGATGGCCATGCCCAGCTGTTCGGCATGACGCAGGTATTTGAGCAGCGGCGGAACGGAAGTGAAGCCCAGGGATTGCATGATCGTATTCCTTTGATCAAGGCCCGCGTGCGCGGATGAATGCGCTGAAAGGTAATTTGAAACCACGGCTAAAGTAAATGGCTGGCATCTGTGCGACGTTTGACTCAATTGGCTACTCGAACTGGCCGGATGCGACCGTGACACTTTCGGGCAGCTGACTAGTATGGGGGCCTGAAATATCACCAATAAGAACCGCAAAAGGACACACGCATGCGACGCTGGAACGGCTGGGGAGATGCAACCACGGTGGTCGAACTGCCGGCCCAGGGCGCGAGTTTTCTCGCCCAGCGGCTGGGTGACGGTCGAGCGCTGCCCGATGCCTCGCTCGAGACGGCATTGGCCCGCGTGCCGGCCTCGCGGTTGCAGGAACACGCCTTGTACAGCGTGGTTGCGCAGGATCGTCTGCTGCATGCCCGGGGGCAGAGCCTGCCGGACTGGCTGGCGTTGCGCGAAGGCGCGCTGGGGAATTATCCCGACGCCGTGGCCTTTCCCGAGACGGCAGAACAGATCCGCCAATTGCTGGCGCTGGCTCATGAACAGGACTTGTGCCTGATTCCTTATGGCGGCGGCACTTCGGTGGCCGGGCACATCAATCCGCCGGATTCCGCGCGGCCCGTGGTCACGGTTTCCCTGGCCCGGATGAATCGTCTGCTGGACCTCGACGAACAAAGCCTGCTGGCCACTTTCGGCCCCGGCGCCAGTGGGCCGCAGGTGGAAAGCCAGTTGCGCGCCCGGGGCTATACGCTGGGGCATTTTCCGCAGTCGTGGGAGCTGTCGACCCTCGGTGGTTGGGTCGCCAGTCGCTCCAGTGGTCAGCAATCGTTGCGCTACGGGCGCATCGAGCAACTGTTTGCCGGCGGGACTCTGGAAACCTTTGCCGGGCCGTTGGAAATCCCCACGTTCCCGGCCTCGGCCGCCGGGCCCGACCTGCGCGAAGTGGTGTTGGGCTGCGAGGGCCGTTTCGGGATTATTTCCGAGGTCAAGGTTCGGGTCAGCGCATTGCCTGCCGATGAACGTTTCTACGGCGTGTTTCTGCCCAGTTGGACCCAGGCGCTGCAAGCCATCCGCCAGTTGGCCCAGGCGCGGGTGCCGCTGTCGATGCTGCGCTTGTCCAACGCGGTGGAAACCGAAACCCAGCTGGCGTTGGCCGGTCATCCGCAGCAGATCGCCTGGCTGGAAAAGTACCTGTCGCTGCGCGGTGCTGCTGAAGGCAAATGCCTGCTGACGTTCGGCGTGACTGGCAATCGCCGGCAAAATGCGCTGTCCCTGAGTCAGGCGCGGCAGCACCTCAAGGCGTTCGGCGGGGTGTTTACCGGCACCTTGCTCGGCAAGAAGTGGGCGCAGAACCGCTTCCGTTTTCCCTACCTGCGCGAGAACTTGTGGAACGCCGGTTATGTGGTCGACACCCTGGAAACGGCCACCGACTGGAGCAACGTCGATAACCTCCTGACCCTGATCGAAAACAGCCTGCGTGATGCCTTGGCGGCTGAGGGCGAGCGAGTGCACGTGTTCACTCACCTGTCCCACGTCTACGGCGAAGGCTCGAGCATCTACACCACTTATGTGTTTCGCCCGGCGGCGGACTATCCCGCCACGCTGGCTCGCTGGCAGGCACTCAAGCACGCGGCCAGCCAGACCATCGTCGATAACCACGGCACCATCAGTCATCAGCACGGCGTGGGCAAGGACCACGCGCCGTACCTGCTGCGCGAGAAGGGCGTGCTGGCGATGGACACCCTGCAGGCGCTGAGCCGGCATTTTGATCCGGCCGGGCGCCTCAACCCCGGCACGTTGTTGCCGGAGTGACGGCCGTGAGCCCGAACTGGAACGCCGCGTGGCGCCAGCAAGTGCTGCCGACGCTGGCGGAGGAAACCTGGGACCTGATCGTCATCGGCGGCGGCATCAGTGGCGCCGGTATCCTGCGCGAAGCCGCGCGCCGTGGCTGGCGTTGCCTGCTGCTGGAACAGCGCGATTTCGCCTGGGGCACCTCCAGTCGATCCTCGAAAATGGTCCATGGCGGCTTGCGGTACATCGCCAAGGGCCAGTGGCGCCTGACCCGCGACTCCGTCCGCGAACGCCAGCGCCTGCTCGACGAAGCGCCGGGGCTGGTGGAGCCGATGAGTTTCATGATGCCGCATTACCGTGGCGGCTTTCCCGGACCGCGAGTGCTGGGTGGTTTGTTATCCATCTACGACGCGCTGGCCGGACGGCGTAGCCATCGCTTCCATGACGCGCAACAACTGCGGTATCTGGCGCCGGGGGTGAGAGAACATGACCTGCTGGGCGGCACCTGTTTTGTCGATGCGCTGACCGACGATGCGCGTCTGGTGATGCGCGTATTGGGCGAGGCCCGGGCCGACGGCGCGGTGGTGCTCAACGGCGTGCGCGTGGAGCAATTGCTGCGTGAGGAGGGACGCGTTTGCGGGGTCCAGGTCGAAGACTGCGAAGGTGACGCGTCATTGCAATTGCGTTGTGGTGTGCTGGCCGTGGCCACCGGTGCCTGGGCCGAGCGTTTGCGCCTGCCCGATGCCCCGCGTCAGTTGCGCCCGTTGCGTGGCAGCCATTTGTTGCTGCCGGGCTGGCGCCTGCCGGTGGCGCAAGCCTTCACTTTCCTGCATGAGAGCGACCGTCGACCGGTGTTCGTTTTTCCTTGGGAGGGCGCGACGGTGGTAGGCACCACGGACCTCGATCATCAGGGCGATCTGGACCAGAGCGCGAGCATCAGCTTTGATGAACTCGACTATTTGCTGGCAGCCTGCACCCAACAATTTCCCCACGCCGAAGTAGTCGCTGACGACGTGCTGTCGACCTGGTCGGGAGTGCGCCCGGTGGTGGGCCATGCGGCGGGTGAACATCAAGGCAAACCGTCGAATGAAACCCGTGAGCATGTGCTGTGGCTGGAGCCGGGTTGCGTGACTCTGGCCGGCGGCAAACTGACCACCTTTCGCCCGCAGGCCATCGAAGTGCTCAAGGCCTGCGCGGCAATGCTCGAACGTCCCTTCAGTGATGACGCCGCGCCGGTGTTTGCCGTCGTGCCGCCGCTGACGATTCCAGGGCTCAGTGGCAACCAGTGGCGGCGCCTGGCCGGGCGACATGGCCGTGACCTGCCGAGGCTGGCGACACTGATCGCGGACCTGGGCCATGACAGCGTTGGCGCCACGAACACCTTGTGGGCGGAACTGGCCTTTGCCTGTGAGGCTGAGATGGTCCTGCACCTGGATGACTTGCTGTTGCGTCGCACCCGTCTGGGCCTGTTGCTGCCGCGTGGTGGCGAGGAATACTTTGCCGCCATCCGCCAACTCTGCCAGCCACGACTGGGCTGGGATGATGAGCGTTGGCAGCAGGAATTACAGCGTTACCGGGCGTTGTGGCAACGCCATCACGGTTTGCCGGATGCCGCGCCTTGATGCCCATTGAAGAGAGCTCCATGGATAACCACCCGAACAAGCGTTACGTGCTGGCCATCGACAATGGCACCCAGAGCGTGCGCGCGCTGCTCTTCGACCTGCAGGGCAATCTGCTGGGCAAAGGCAAGGTCGAGTTGCAGGCCTATTACTCGACTCAACCCGGCTGGGCCGAGCAGGACCCGGAATATTACTGGGCGAAACTGGGCGAGGCGTGCCAGCAGGTGTGGCAGCAAACCGGTATCGATCGCTCACAGATTGCCGGCGTCTCCCTGACCACCCAGCGCGGCACCGTGATCAATGTCGATGCCCAAGGCAAGCCGCTGCGCCCGGCGATTCTGTGGCTCGATCAACGCCAGAGCGAAGTCGAAGGCGGGATCAAGGGGCCGTGGGGCTGGCTGTTCAAACTGGTCGGCGCGCAAGCCACCGTGGATTACTTTCGCGCCCAGGCCGAGGCCAACTGGATCGCCCGCCATCAGCCTGACGTCTGGGCGGCGACCGACAAGTTTTTGCTGCTTTCGGGGTTTCTGACTCATCGCCTGTGCGGGCGCTTTGTCGATTCCGTGGGTTGTTGCGTCGGCTACCTGCCATTCGATTTCAAACGCCTGAAATGGGCCGCGCCCAGCGATTGGAAATGGCAGGCGCTGGCGGTGCGTCCCGAGCAATTGCCGAGCCTGCACAAACCCGGTGAAACCCTGGGTTTCATCACCGCTGAAGCCAGTCGCCACACCGGCATTCCCGAAGGAATTCCGCTGATCGCTGCAGGTGCCGACAAGGCCTGCGAAGTCGTCGGTTCCGGTGTCGTCGACGCGGACACGGTGTGCCTGTCCTACGGCACCACCGCGACGATCACCAGCACCCGGTCGCGCTACCTGGAAATCGTCCCGCTGATTCCGCCTTACCCGTCTGCATTGCCGGATCAATACAACTGCGAGGTAATGATTTATCGCGGTTACTGGATGGTCAGCTGGTTCAAGAACGAGTTCGGCCTGCGGGAAATGCAGCAGGCCAAAGCGCAGGGCATCGAACCTGAGCAACTCTTCGATGCACTGGTCGACGCCGTGCCGCCGGGGTCCATGGGGCTGATGCTGCAACCCTACTGGTCACCGGGTATCCGCGAGCCGGGAGTGGAAGCCAAGGGCGCGATGATCGGCTTCGGCGACGTGCATACCCGCGCGCACATTTATCGGGCGATCCTCGAGGGTTTGGCGTATGCCTTGCGCCAGGGCATGGAGAAGATCGAGAAACGTTCGAAAATCTCCGTCAAGCGTTTGCGCGTTGCCGGTGGCGGCTCCCAGAGTGATGCGGCGATGCAGCTCACGGCGAACATTTTCGGGCTGCCGGCCGAGCGTCCGCATGTGTACGAAGCGTCCGGTCTGGGCGCGGCGATTTGCTGCGCGGTGGGGCTGGGTTTGCACGCGGATTTTCCCACGGCGATCGCGGCCATGACTCGGGTGGGCGAGGTGTTCATGCCGCAACCCGAGGCGCAGCAGATCTATGAGCGACTGTACAAAGAGGTTTACCTGCGCATGTACCGCCAGCTCAAGCCGTTGTACCAAAGCATCCGCAACATCACTGGTTACCCCGCCTGAAACAACACCAAAAAATCCCCTGTGGGAGCGAGCCTGCTCGCGAAAGCGGAGTGTCAGTCACCGATGATTTCACTGACATACCGCTTTCGCGAGCAGGCTCGCTCCCACAATGGTTGACGGTGTTTCCTTCAACTTCACGTGGCGCTATCGGAGAACTTTTCTGGTGAGATTGGACAGTGTCAGGGGCAGGGGCGGTTGTTAGGCTCAACCCCACTGCTCATCCAATAAGAACCAAAAGCAATGAAGCTGACATTCCTCCTGTTGCTGCTTTGTGGAACGGCACCGATGGCATGGGGCTGGTCCAACCATACGGTCGGCAGCTACCTGGCGTTGCAGGATCTGCCGGCCTTGCGCGATGCGCCGCAGGTCGAGGTCGAGGTCGAGCCGCTGGAACAGTTTCTCGCGCAACAATACCCCGCCGTGACTGCGCTGCTGGACGAACAGGAACGCTTCGCTCGCGAGCACTTCGCCCAGTACCCGCCGCGCCCCGACAACCTGAAATTGCCCGCCGTGCCTGGGGACAATTTGCGCCACGACTTCCTCACCGCGCTGCGGATCAATCCGCAGATTCATCTGGCGATGGTTATCCAGCCGATGCCGGGCAAGGATCTGCCCGAGCGTGAACACCTGAGGGCCGAGCAGGTCATGGTTGAGCAGACCCTCTCGCCGTGGAATCGCCAGCGTTTCATCCGCGTGGCTGACGGTGAAAAAGTCGCGCCCCTGGCCGTGTTGGCCAGCGCCGCTGACGAGCCTGATTACGGCCATGACATCAACCTGTTCAGCGACAACCCAGGCGAGGTGGGCGCCTTGTACGGCTTCGGCCTGCAGCCCTTTGGCGATCCCCGGTTTCAGTACAGTTCCCAGGCGCCGTTCCATATGGGCTTCTTCCATGAAAGTGCGGTGGTGTATGCCGCGGCCGGATTTCTTCAGCGCAGCTGGCCGGACTGGCGCGCCTACCAATACATGGGGTTGGCGCGACTGGCGTTTGCCAGCGGCCATCCTTACTGGGGCTATCGTTTTCTCGGTTGGGGGCTGCACCACGTTCAGGACCTGACCCAGCCTTATCACGCCAAGCCATTGCCCGGCGTCGAGCTGGCGAGCCTGCTGCTACTGGAAAGCAAGGCGTTGGCCGGCTTCGATGCCGACAAGCATGCCGCCATTGAACGGGTCGCCACCCGGCACATGGAAGTGGAGAAGTATCAGTCGACCTGGCTGCGTCGCCTGCTGCGTGCCGGCCGGGCACATCCGATGCTCGACGCTTATGCCGACGCTGCTCAGGACGCCAGTTACCCACCGTACTCGGTCGACTACCTGCGCGAAGTGGTGAGCGCCGAGTCCGCCGATGAATCCGCAGCGTTTGATGAAGCCATCGGACAGTGGCTGGACACGGCCCCGATCACCAGCGATTTCAGCGCCGGTAACCAGGTGCAGCGCGAAGACTTCGACCATCCGGCACTGAACCAACAGCTGTTCAAACTGCTGGGGCATTTCGGCGCGCACAGCCGGATTTATGTCGATGCGGGGCTTGCGCCATAGCCTTCGCGGCAACGTTGACCGCGCACACAGACACCATAAAAACAATAAAACCAGGGAAGAGGAACAGATCATGAGAACCCGATTTCGCCTGTCCGGCGCGGCGCTCCCCGGCGTCGGGCTGGCAGGGCTGCTGCAACTGTGCGCGGTCGACGGCGTGCAGGCCGAGGAGTTCAGTGTGCTGGACAATCAGGTCACTGGCTCTTTCGACAGCACGTTGTCCTATGGCCGCTTGTGGCGGGTCCAGGGCCGCGACAAGAACAACGACGACGTCAACACCAACGACGGCAATCGCAACTTCGACACCGGGCTGGTTTCCGAGGTGTACAAGATCACTTCGGAGCTTGAGGCCAACTATCAGAACTACGGGATGTTCATGCGCGGCACCGCGTTCTATGACACCCAACTGATGGACAAGCGCAACGATTACTACAGCAACAACAACCCCTCGCAACCGAGCCAGAGTTACCCGCAGGACGACCACTTCACCGGCCAGACCCGCGACATCGCCGGCAGTCGGGTGGAGATGCTCGACGCTTATCTCTATGGCAACTGGGACGTCGCGCAGATGCCGGTCACGGCCCGTATCGGGCGTCAGGTGTTCAACTGGGGCGAGGGGATTTTCTACCGGGGCGGGATTAACACCACCAACCCGGTGGACGCGGCCAAGTACCGTTTGCCTGGCGCCGAAGTCAAGGAAGTGCTGGTGCCGGTGGAGGCGCTCAGCTTCAACATCGGCCTGACCGACACCCTGACCATGGAAAGCTTTTACCAGACCAACTGGAAGGAAACCCGCATCGACCCAGTCGGTACGTTCTACTCGCAAACGGACCTGTTCGCCGACGGCGGCAACACCGGCTACAACAATTTTACCGATACTGCGCTGGACACTCCGGTGCCCGGTTTCGGCAACGTGATCGGCCTGTACAGCGCGCTGGGCAACAACCCGTTGCTCAACCAGGCCCTGAGCACTACCGGTCTTTACGCCAACGGGGTTACCCCGACTTTCGGCAATACCGTCAAGGTCGCTTCGGTCGGCAAGGATTACAACGCGCGCAACGACGGCCAGTTCGGATTTGCCTTTCGCTACATCGCCGAACAACTCAACAGCACCGAGTTCGGCGTGTACATGGTCAATTACCACGCCAAGGAGCCGACCATTTCCGCCGATCTGGGCGGGTACAAAGGGGTCGACATCAATGCGCTGACCAACCTGTTGTCCGGGGTGGCGGGCAGTCAGGCGGGGCAACTGGCCAACGGCCTGACGACTATTGATGTGCTGGGCAATATTCAGGCGCATCGCCGTTACGCCGAAGACATCCGCATGTACGGCTTCAGTTTCAACACCACCCTGGGCCAGGCATCGGTGTTCGGTGAAGTGGCGTATCGGCCGAACCTGCCCATCGGCGTTGCGGCCACCAACGACCTGATCGGCGACCTGGCCAACGGCGCTGCCGCAGCGGCGGGCGGCCAGACCATCAACATTGGCGGGCAGCAGGTCACGCTCGCCAGCCAGATCAATAACGCCGAGCGAGTGGAAGCGTTCAACACGTCGCTGGGCACCATTTACAACTTTGGCCCGAGCCTGTCGTTCGACTCGATGTTCGGCGTGTTCGAACTGGCGTCCGAGCACCTGCGCGGCAGCAGTCTGCACTACACCGCTTATGACGGCAGTACGCGTTACTACGCGGGCACCGGTAACTTTTCCTATGTGTCCGGCGGCGATCGCGCCGACCAGGTCAACCGCGATTCCTACAGCTACACCGCGATGGTCAATGGCACCTGGAACGACGTGTATGCCGGGGTCAACGTTTCGCCTTACGTCGTCTACAAGGACGACTTCCAGGGCAACAGTTATCAGGCCGGCAACACCATCGAGGGCCGCAAGGCCTACACCCTGGGGATCAAGGCCAACTACCAGAACAAGCTGGAGGCCGAGCTGCAATACACCGAGTTCTACGGCGGCGGGCAGGACAACGGCCTTCGCGACCGCGACAACGTCGGCTTCAACCTCAAGTATTTCCTTTAAGTGCTACACGCAAACCCCCTGTGGGAGCGAGCCTGCTCGCGAAGACGGCCGCACAGCCAATAAAGATGTCGCCTGACACACCGCTTTCGCGAGCAGGCTCGCTCCCACGGGGATCTGCTGTGTTTTGCGAACCTGCTGGATTTTTCGGAGAACGATCATGTTTCACACCTCACGACTGACCAAAACCACGCTGGCGCTGGTCCTGACCCTGGCCGCCGGCAGCACGCTGGCCGCCATCTCGCCCCAGCAAGCCGAGCAATTGAAAACCACCCTGACACCGCTGGGCGCCGAGCGTGCCGGCAATGCCGCCGGGACGATTCCGGCGTGGGCCGGCGGTATCACCCAGGCGCCGGCCGGCTACAAACCCGGTCAACACCACCCGGACCCGTACGCGTCGGACAAGCCGCTGTTCACCATCACCAAGGCCAACCTTGATCAGTACAAGGCCCACCTCAGCCCGGGTCAGGTCGCCCTGTTCAACAGCTACCCCGACACCTTCCAGATGCCGGTCTATCCCTCTCGCCGGTCGGGCTCGGCACCGCAGTGGCTGTATGACAACACCTTCAAGAATGCGACCTCGGCCAAGCTGCTCGAAGGCGGCAGCGGGTTTTCCGATGCCTATGGCGGCGTGCCGTTCCCGGTGCCCAAGGACGGGATCGAAGTGCTGTGGAACCACATCACCCGTTATCGCGGCATCTATGTGGTACGTCGCGCCTCCGAAGCGCCGGTACAGCGCAACGGCAGCTTCGCGCTCGTGACCTCGCAGCAGGAAGGTCTCTTCAACTATTACCGTCCGGGCGGGCAGTTTGCCGACCTGAAAAACATCCTGTTTTACTACCTGGCGTTCGTGAAGAGCCCGGCCCGGCTGGCCGGCGGTGCGGCGTTGATTCACGAGACCCTGGACCAGCTCAAGGACCCGCGTCAGGCCTGGGTCTACGACGCCGGCCAACGCCGTGTGCGCCGCGCGCCGAACCTGGCGTATGACACGCCAATCGCCTCATCCGATGGCCTGCGCACGGCGGACGATACCGACCTGTTCAACGGCTCGCCGGACCGCTACGACTGGAAGCTCAAGGGCAAGCAAGAGGTCTACATTCCGTACAACAACTACAAAGTCGGCAGCCCTGACGTGAAGTACGCGCAGTTGCTCACACCGGGCCACCTCAACCCGCAATACACCCGTTATGAGCTGCATCGAGTCTGGGTGGTCGAAGGCACGCTCAAGCCGGGCTCGCGGCATATCTATTCCAAGCGTGTGCTGTTTCTCGACGAGGACAGCTGGGGCGCCGCACTGGTGGATCAATATGACGGGCGAGGGGAGTTGTGGCGGGTGTCGATGGCCTACCTGAAAAACTTCTACGACCTGCCTACCACCTGGAGTGCGCTGGACGTTTTCCATGACTTGCAGGCGCGTCGTTACTACGTGCAGAACCTGGACAACGAAGAACCGGCCACCGTGGACTTCGCCCAACCGGTGCCGGAAGACGCGTACTTCATGCCGTCGGCCTTGCGTCAGCGCGGGACGCGGTGAGTGGTGCCATTGGCCGTTCGGAAGATTGCCGGGTTTTGGCTAGGTAGGATGTGCTAGCATGCAATCAATGATTTCATTGATTGCAGGAGGCGATATGGCCAGCATCACAATTCGAAACCTCGATGAGAAACTCAAGGAGCAGTTGCGTATCACCGCGGCTCATAACGGACATTCGATGGAAGAAGAGGCTCGCCAGATTCTAGGACGGGCCTTGGAGACTGTTGATCGGGCGGGTGGGCTTGGTAGCCGGATTCGCAGCAGATTCAGTGCAAGCGATGGGGTTGAGCTCGATCTGCCTGCACGTCAGGAAAAAGCGACTGCGGTGGATTTCTCTGAATGATAGTGCTCGATACCAATGTGCTTTCTGAATTTATGCGTATCGAGCCGGAGCCAGCCGTATTGGATTGGGTCGATGCGGTGCCCGCGATGGATCTGGCGATCAGTGCAATAACTGTGGCGGAAATTCTTCACGGCATCGCGCGACTTCCGTTTGGCAAACGTAAGCAGAAACTGGAATCTCATGCGATGGCCATGTTCGAAGAGGACTTTGCCGGGCGTATTTTGCCGTTTGATGCCCATGCCGCTGTCGAGTACGCGACGCTGGTCGCAGGTGCTGAAGCAAAGGGGAGAGCGGTTTCCATGGCAGATGCGCAAATTGCCGCCATTTGCCGAAGTCACGGGGCTTCGATAGCCACCCGCAATGTACGGGACTTCGAGTTTTCAGGGGTTGAGGTAATCAATCCGTGGGAGGCATGAACATCTTCGCCGGCAGGTAGACCGCATTCGCGAGCAGGCTCGCTCCCACAGGGGACTTGGGTCGTTCACAAATTCTGTGTTCGACCCCGTACCTGTGGGAGCGAGCCTGCTCGCGAATCGATTTTTCATTCACCGCAAGGCGAATGTCAGACTCGGAAGTGGCTGACCATCTGCTGCAATTGACCACCCAACCGTGCCAGCTCAACGCTCGACGCAGCGGTTTCATCGCTGGCAGCGGCGGTTTGTTCCGATACATCGCGCACATTGATGATGCTGCGGCTGATCTCTTCGGCCACGGCGCTTTGCTGTTCGGCAGCGGCGGCAATCTGCTGGTTCATCGACTGGATGTTGGACACCGTGCGGGTGATGTTTTCCAGCGACACACCGGCCTTGCGGGTCAGCGCGACGCTGCTGTCGGTCAGGGCGCGGCTGTTGTTCATGACCGCTGACACTTGTTGCGTGCCATTTTGCAGAGCAGCCACCAGGCCTTCGATTTCTTCGGTGGATTTCTGCGTACGCTGGGCCAGGCCCCGCACTTCATCGGCCACTACCGCAAAACCACGACCGGCTTCACCGGCGCGCGCGGCTTCAATCGCGGCGTTGAGTGCCAGCAAGTTAGTTTGTTCGGCGACGGCCTTGATCACGTCCATCACGCTGCCGATCTTGTCGCTTTCCTGTTGCAACACGCTCATGGCTTCGGTGGAACGCACCACTTCACTGGCCAGACGCTCGATCTGGGCGATGGCTTCGTTGACCACTTTGTCGCCTTCGCGGGCTTCGCCGTCTGCCGCGGCGGCGGCTTGCGACGCTTCTTCGGCATTGCGCGCGACTTCCTGCACAGTGGCAGTCATCTCGTGCATGGCGGTGGCGACCTGATCGGTCTCGATCTTCTGGCTGTTCACCCCGGCGCTGGTTTGTTCGGTCACGGCCGACAGTTCTTCGGCGGCGCTGGCGATTTGCGTGACGCCGTCGCGGATGCCGCTGATCAGGTCGCGCAGGGTCACGCCCATGCGCGCGATGCCTTGCTGCAACACACCGAGTTCGTCACGGCGAGTGACGTTGACGTCCTGGGACAGGTCGCCGCTGGCGATGCGTTCAACCACGGCCAGGGTGTCACGAATCGGGCCAGTGATTTGACGGGTGATGATCACAGCGGCAATTACGCCGACCAGCAGCGCGAGCAAGGTGCTGATCAATTGCAAGGTACGGGCCTGGGCGCTTTCGGCGTCGCGGCGGTCGAGCTGGATCTGATACAGCTGATCGCTCAGGGTCACGATGGCGGCGCCCTGGTCGGTCATTTCCTTGCGCGCCTGCACCGCATCGGTGTTGGCCGCTTTATAGGAATGCAAGGCGTTGCGGTAGTTGACCAGCGCGGTTTCCAGCTGACGCAAGGCGTCTTGCTGAGTCTCGGCGAACTGCGCGTTCAGTGGTTTGAGGCTGGCAATCGCTGCGTCCAGTTGGCCGACGGCTGTTTGCTCGGTCTCGGCGTTGGTGGTGGCGGTGTAGCCGCGCACTTCGTAGCGGGCCAGGATGAACGCTTCCTTGGCGGCAGTGATGGCCTGGAACTGCTCGAAGCGCTGATCGCTCAGCGGCATTTGCTGCACGCGGGTGCTGATGGAGTCGATCAGCGAGCTGGCGGTTTCAGCATTGGCGCCCATGGTGTCGCGGGCACTGTTGCCGGTGCGGTAGGCGCTGCGCATTTTGTTCAGCGAGGTCTGGTACGCCGCAATGACGGTGCCTTGCTCTTTGAGCAGCTTGAGGTTTTCCGGGCTCTTGAATTTCGACAGCAACGCTTGTTGCTGAGCCGAGAAGGCGTCGAGGGTGGTCTGTACGTTCTGCGCGGCGGTTTCGTCGCCGTTGGTCAGCATGTATTGCAGGCGCACCACACGCAGCTTGGTCAGGCCGGCGTTGAGCTGGGTGATGTCGCTCATCCAGTTGCTGCGGTCAATCAGGCTGCCCAGGCTGGTCCAGCCGGTCAGGGCCAGGACGCAGGTCAATGCCAGGACCAGGCCGAATCCCAGGCCCAGTTTCATGTTCACGCTGATATTGCCGAACCAGCTATTCATCAATTCCTCCAGGAACGTTGTGTTTCTTGATCGTCGGTTGGCTGGAAGATTGTTGTTTTTGGGAGCCAGCAAGGTAGGTCGCAGGTGTGTATCGGCCGCATTCGCGAGAGCTGAAAGGATTTTGTAGGGCGCAACCTGTAACAAGGCTTTGCGTGCCTTTTAAGCTTTTTTTCACATGAGTTTCACTCGCTGCCGACGCTTGCCTCTTTAGGCTCAGCGGATTTGATGAGCGCAGTACGTGCCGGCGAGGCGGCTTGATGTGGAATTGAGACTGAATCTACTCGGGATAAAACGCTCGATCGACTTGAGGCGCTTAGCCCGCTACCGCAATGCGGCGGTGGTGCTGGCGTCGGCGCTGCTGGTGATCCCGTTGACGGTCTGGCTGTTGCAACCCGCCGCGGTGCCGGACCTGGCCCATGGCAATGTCGCGGGTGCCAAGGCACTGACGGACGGTTGGACCAAGGGTGACATGATCGTGTTGGTGCGCCATGTTGAACGCTGCGATCACTCCCCGGCTGCTTGTCTGGCGGGCGATGATGGCATCACCGAGCGTTCCCGCAGCGTGGCGGTCAGTGTCGGCGAGCAGTTCCAGCGCCTCGGGATGAGCAAGGCGGACGTTTACAGCAGTCCGATGGTCCGCACGGCGCAGACCGCCAGTTTCATGTTCAGCAAGGCAGGCGTCGGTGAAGACTGGCTAATCAGTTGCAAGGGCACTATGTTGCGTGATGCTCTGGCGCACAAAGTGGCGGGTCGAAATCTGGTGCTGGTGACGCACAGCGAGTGCATGGCGCAACTTGAAAAAGACCTCAAGTTGCCGACCTCGACCCCGGGTTACGGCGCTTCATTGTTTATCTCCGCTCCAACACCGCAATCGACACACATGCTGGGTTTCATTGAAGCCTCCGACTGGCACACGGTAACCACCGAATGAATTTTTCTCTGGATCAGGACACACCATGCTGAATTTTTCCCGCCACCGCTTTTACTGGGTGAACTTCGGTATTGCGCTAGCCTGCGCGGCCGTGGTTTTCCTGATGTTCGACATGACCAAAATCGACATCTGGTTCAGCAACCTTCTTTTTGACCCGGTCACCCAGACCTTCCCGCTCGACAAGGTTCACTTCTTCGAGAAACTCACGCACAAGTGGGCGCGGATCATTCCCAACTGGACCGCTGAAATCGCCTTGATCGGCATGTTGCTGTCGTTTGTCTGGCCATTGGTCAACCCGCAAAAACGTCCGCGTATCGGTCACTTCCTGGAGCGGATCAAAGCCGCCCCGGTGCTGCGGTTTACCGCCGACCATCGCCGTGACTTTATCTTTGTGGTGGTGGCGTTTGCCGTGTGCACCGGCGTGATCCACTTCCTCAAGGCGCACACCAGCGTGTACTGCCCGATTGAAACGACCCTCTACGGCGGCAAGATTGCCCACATGGAGTGGTACAACAACTTCCAGCTGTTCCGCGAAGCCGGTGACGGTCGCTGCTGGCCGGGTGGGCATGCGTCGGGCGGTTTCACCATGCTCGCGCTGTACTTCGTTGCCCGCCGTTACCAGTGGCGCTTTTCCAAAGCGGTGTTGTGGTTCTCGCTGGTGCTGGGTTTCGTCTACGGCACCACGCGGGTCCTGCAAGGCTGGCACTACATGTCCCACACCTTCTGGGCCGGGATCTTTGTCTGGCTGGCGTGCCTGCTGACAGCCCTGGCGTTTTACGGTCGGGCCAGGCTGGACGTGCCGGTGCTGAAAAAGGCCGAGCGCTCCAGTGTGGATGTAGTTACAGGCTCACAAAGTAGTAAACCTGTCGCCCCACCGTCATTGTCTTGAGCACTTTCAACGGCGCGGCCGGTTCGGTATCACCGGACATGACCGCGACGTTGGACGCTGATGCCGCGAGAAACTCATGCAGTTGCGCGTCAGTGTCCAGGCCTTTGAGCAGGCGCTGGCTGTAGAACACACTGGCGCCGCCCACCCGCTCATTGGCCTGGAACAGGGCGACTTGCTGCCCGTTGGCCTGCATCGTTTGAATCTGCGCGGTCAGCGGCACGAAGGACAAGGTGCGATCCGCCAGCGGCATCGCCCATTGTGCGGCGCCAAGGTAGCCGCCAATCACCACGGCGAACACGCCGATCACCCCACCCCGTCGATACCGTGCGATGCGACCCAACAGGGTTGCAGCGGTTTCACGCGCCTTCAGTTTTGCGTACAGCACGCTCGCGTATTCCGCCGCAATCACCGCTGCCGCCGGTGTCATCGACATCAGGTACACAGTGCGTTTGCTCGAGGCCAGCGTCAGCATGGCGAACTGTGCCAGCAGCCACAGCGTGAAAAACAGCAAGTAACGATTGGCCACCAGGCTTTTACGAAAGTGCCACAGCCCCAGGTACACCAGAATATTCCACGGCAAAAACGCTTGTGGCAGCTTGGCCAGGTAGTAGTAGAACGGTTCGTAATGCCCGGCCTCGACGAACGAGCCGCTGAAGCGTCCGACACTGTTGGTCAGCAGCACATCCGTCACGGCCTGCGCTCCACCGCGCTGATAGAGCATGACGAGCCAGATCAGCAGCGGCACCAACCCCAGCAGCGTCAACAGTGCGGGGCGCAGCCAGGCAGCAAGGTTCAGGCGCTTGTCGATCAGTGTGTCGGCCAGCAGGTACGCGAAGATCACCACCCCCGGCATGGCCAGGCCCAGCACGCCTTTACTCAAGGTCGCGATAGCAATCCCTGAAGCAAACAGCAGCGCATTGCCGAGCGTCGACTGCCGCTGCCCTTCAAAGAACGCGAGCAACGCCATGCTCACGCCCAACGCCAGCAAGGCGTCTTCGCCGACGCCACGCACGTTGCTCCAGTAACTGGCCATGGTGGCGAGCAGGATGCCCGCCGTCCACGCTATTTCCTTGGGGCGGCCGAACCGGCGGAGCATCGCGTAAAGAATCATCACGCTGAACAACCCGGCAAAGGCCGACGCCAGTCGCACGGCCCACGGTGTGCCGCCGAACACGCGGATCGCGGTGGCATCGAGCCACAAACTTAAGGGAGGTTTTTCAAGAAACGGTTCGCCAAACAAACGGGGGGTCACCCAGTCGTTATCCAGGTGCATTTCCATGGCGATTCCGGCCACCCGAGCCTCAGTGGAACCTTGCAGTTGGTAATTGCCCAGCGCGTAAAAGAACAGCAACGCGGCAAGCAGAAACAGTGAAGCGGCGGGGCGGGACATGGACGTCGAAGACCGGACAGAGAGCTGAGAGGCCGATCATAGGAAATGAGAGCTGAACGAAATGTGAACGGCGCGTAGTAATCGAGTAATAGAAAACCCAACCCAATGGCGACCCTTATTTCAGGCAAAAAAAAGCCCGCGGGAGGGCGGGCAAACCGTAGTTTCTTGAATGAGCGAGGGCAATGTACCGATTGTTGAGGCGCGATGGGGTGAAGAAAAGTTCATGTAGATGAACGCCCGCGCGCGGTGCGTCTACGGCAAATGATCCGCCGCAAAATCCGCCTCTGAACGCGCGCGCAACTGGCCCTTGCGGCAGGCTTGCTGGAATCGTTCATAGTCGCGGCCGTTCTGGTCGGTGTAGTTCTTCGCGTACTTGACCAGCGCCTCGGCCAGCGCATCGCTCTTGCCGATGTAGCCGCTGATCTGCGAGGCGTGCCCGGATGATTTGGCATGCGCGCGGGCGAGGGCGCGACCACACAAGCGCCCGTAGGCCTCAAAGGCTTCGGCATCGAAGTTTTCCAGTTCCGCTGAAATCTTCATATCGCGCAGCTGGCGCACATAAAAGTGTCGACCGCTGGGGCCGCGGGCCCAGCCGAGGAACAGGTCACTGGCCGACTGCATCAAGCGCTGACCATCGACCACCCGCTGACCCTCATGCCGGACACGTGACTTGACCTTCACGTAATCAGCGAGCACCGAACGCCGCGCTTCCTTGAATTGCAGGAACAACGGGAACTCCTGTTCATCCGTCAGCAACGCCACCAGGCAACGGGTGCCGACACTGCCCACGCCCACGACTTTGAAGGCCATGTCGTGAACGTGAAACCGTGACAGCAACTCACGACGGTCGGCTTGCAGCGTGCTTCGGTAATCGCTCATGAATGTTTTGTACAGCGGGCGCCAGTCCGAGAGGCGCAGCCAGTCATCGTCGGCGTCCAGCAGCGTGGTGTCTTTATGCAGATGGAAAATTTCCGGCAGGTCATCGCGAATCACCAAATGGCCTTTCGCGTCACGCTCGCTGATCTTTGGCAGCAGCTCGGCATGCGTCCGCCGTTCGGCTTTTTCGATGGCGCGCTCCACATGCTCCAGCGTGCTTTTGCTCGCCTGCTTGAGCAAATCATCGTAGCTGATGGACTCATACCAGTTCTCCAGCGAGCTTTGTTGGGCGCACTCCAGCATGGTGTCCTGATAGGCGCGGACCACCTGGAGGCAGACGTTTTCTTCTACCGTCTCACCGTGGCGCAGGTCGCGAGCCGCCACCATGAAACTCGCCACCAGACGTTTCAGATCCCACTCCCACGGGCCGGGGTGAACCTCGTCGAAATCATTGACGCTGAACAACAGATTGCGCTCGGGCGTGGCGAATCCACCGAAATTCATCAGGTGGCAATCGCCGCAGATCGTCGAGACCAGGCCCATGTTGGACGTGGTGGCCAGGTCGTGAGCCTGCAGCAGGGCGTTGCCGCGATAGAAGGTGAACGGCGACACCAGCATGCGGCCATACCGTAACTCGACCAGCGACTTGATCCGGCCTTCGCTGGACTGTTTGATCAGCGGGATTGGGTCACGGGTTACTTTTCCCATGGACGCTTGAGCACTGCGCGAGCAGTTTTTGCGAGCAGCCTTGCCTTGCTTCAAACGGTCGTTGAGGGTGGTCATGGGGGCTCTTTTTGGGGTGGAGTTCTGAGTTGAGTTGGAGCTGAGTGTAGAAGGGGGTTAGAGGGTTATGCGAGGTGGTGGGGGTGCAAATAAAAAGGTCTAGGGAAGCAAACAAGCAGGAAATCCGGGAATCCATCAGTTCTGATTAGCGCGAATGTCATGTATACGATACATTAAGGTATAAATGTTACGATAACGGCACATGGACTATTCACTGATCAGCTCCCGCCTGGGTAAGCAAATACGCGAAAAGCGTATTAATCGTGGCTTGACGCAAGTTCAGCTCGCAGAACTCGCGGGGCTGACACGGCAAAAAGTCATCGCGGTAGAAAAGGGCACTCTTACGGTTGGGATGATCGCTTTTGCTCGAGTTTTGGCTGCGCTGGATTGTGAGCTATCGGTCATTCCGGCGGCGATGCCGACACTTGAAGAGCTAGAGGGGCTTTTCGAGTAAAAATGCTCTCTCTCAGAGAATGGCGAACGTTAAATCTTTATCTGATCAAATTTCCCGTGGGCAGGAAATTTCCACGGCACGCGGAACGCGGCACCGCCTCTAATCAGATGGGCTTGAGCCGTGATCGCAGGCCACCAACGCACCAGGTTATGCGCTTTGTTCCAATAGGACTCATTTCCCCAATGCCTGGCCAGGCAGAAAACGGGTAGGCCGGATTCGCGAAACGCCCGTTTTTCTAGATCGCCTTTTGTAAATTTATCTTGTGAAATTACCGCCCAGCCACCTTCATTGCTCAGCACTGAAATCCAGTCCACGTCGGTGGTGTTTTGCGGGAATTTATCTCTCAGTGGCAATACCGAATGGCCTTCCGCTTTAGTCAGCTCATTTAACGCACGGGCCAAAGCGGGAGGAAGGTTGTTATCCAGTAAGAAATTCAAGCAGCATTCCTTTGCTCAAAGTGCACCGCCGCTTCAACGGCTGCCGTAGGAATCTCATAAAGCAGCGCCACGCGTTTGGTGTCTTGCCCCTCTGTCTGATAAGCGCTGAAAATTGTCGCCGTATCAATTCCAGCAGTTGTGAGAACGGGTTTTCCGAAGTTTCGCGAAGGGTCCAGAACGATGGCTTTGCTGCGCTTGACGGGATACCAACGCTGAGCGGCCTCTGATTCCGTGTAGTCAATTCCCTCATACAGAGAAGGCTTGATGACTTGCTCAAAAGCGTATTGGCGCTTTATCAAATCCAGAAGGGATTCATCCCCTGTTTCACTCAACACGGTGGCGAAAATACTTCGGCCGTCGGTTTGAAAGCGTTTGCAGGTAAATGGATAGGCTTGGTTAAACAACTCTTTTGCTTGCTGTGAAGCGCTGCGGATGGCCTGCAGGCTGATACCGTGCTGCCGGAAGGCATGGACGAAGCGAATTTCCAGGAGGTCATGAAAGCCTAGAACGGCCTCATCCAGGTCAGCCAGTTCTGAGTTCCAGATCCCCGGATACTGAACACCCTGCGCGGTATATCCGAATAGCCATCGGCGAATATCGGCAGCTGGAATCCCTGTGTAAAGGGAGGCTTCAGCCGGTGTGTATAAGCCAATACCGACAAGGCGGCCAGGCAGTTTGATGGTTTGCAATGTGGCCTCCTTGTCATCAGGTTATTCGGCGAGGTGATTCTGGTGGGAAGGGTGATCCCAGGCAACCGGTCATGGACGAGTAGCCGTTTTGTGGGTTCCAGCGTAGGTCTAAAGGCTGAACGGCACAATCAGCTCCGAGTCGTTAAGGGTTGAAGGAAATTTCCGAGGAGTCTGTCCTTTAATTCGTTCGCAGGAAGACCAGGAGTTGAAGCCAAAAAAAGCACCTGCGATGTTCTCGTCAGGTGCTTTCTTTATTGATGGGCTATGGCCACTTCGTTAGATCGTCGAAACCTGCGCCTGCAATCGCCGGCCTACGACATCGAGCAAATCGCAGCCATCGCGTAGCGACGTCACCAGTACCCGCGCCAGTTCACTGTGAATACCCTCGCCAAACGCGATGCTCTCCAGCAACTGAGTCGCGGTGCGGATACGGTAAGCCGCGGTTTCGTGCAGCACGTCCAGCGGTGCTGCGGTGTCGATCAGCAACGACGCGATGGTGCAGTCGATGCCGGTGATAGGCATGTATCTATCCATGACAAAACTCTCCATTTGGTAAAAGAAAGCGACTACTCAGGCTGCTGCTGAACGAACCTCAGGCAGCCCGTCAGGCGGATCAAGGTTGTCCAGCGCGCGGTTGACCAACAGCTCCGCCAGTACGCTCAACTGCTGAATGGCCAGTGCCACGTTCCGCCGCGAGCCTTCGAGTTTGCAGGCGAGGTCGGTGGTCATGACGTTTAGCGATGCGAGGGTTTCGCAGGCATGAGCGAGCAGGGTGGGTGTGTCGATATCGGGGAGGAGGGTGAAGACGTGGCTGATGGGGTCGGGGTGTTGTGGGTTGCGTAGGCGAGCGCTGACGGTGCGTTCGGTGGTATCCGAGAGTTGAGTCAAATCGGAAGTGTCTGCATCTGAACGTGCCTCAGATGCAGGCGGATTTGGAGTGATCTTTTTCAATTGAATGCCCTCACACTATGGATAAGAGCTACCAATCCCCTGCTGTCAAACAGGATTGGGTGGCAGCTGTACGCGGGTTGACAGACCGGAAGTGTGAGAACCCGGTGCACCCGGAGATGCCCCGCGCACAGCCACCATAACGAGACTGCATGCGCGTGAGCATGCCGCCCGGTCGGGAGGGAGTGCAGATTACACTTTTCAGCCTGTCAAAGCCGATCGCTGTTTTGTAGCGACATCTGAAGGCTATCGACGCAGAACCGCTTCCGCCAGTTCATGAAAGTCGATACGAGTTGCGGGAAGTTTCCTAGGACGCGGACTACATCCACTGGGATAGCTTGCGCTTGCGAATCAGAGCAAGTGAGCGCCGGCAAGAACTAGTCCGATGGGAGGCGATGACTAGCCAAAAATTGGCGAAAAAAAAGGTTCTTCACGGAATCCCGGGAAACACAGAAACAAGAACGCCGATTTGATTGATGATGTTCGTGCGAGCAAACACAT
>NZ_JBWKNG010000032.1:0-64827 GCF_059415465.1 Pseudomonas sp. GW821-FHT10C09 | reverse complement strand
ATGGTGGGTCGTGTGGGATTCGAACCTACGACCAATTGGTTAAAAGCCAACTGCTCTACCAACTGAGCTAACGACCCAAAAATGGTCGGGGTAAGGGGATTCGAACTCCTGACATCCTGCTCCCAAAGCAGGCGCGCTACCGGACTGCGCTATACCCCGGTTTGAAATTGGCTCCGTGACCAGGACTCGAACCTGGGACCCAATGATTAACAGTCATTTGCTCTACCGACTGAGCTATCACGGAACTACATATTTCAATTTACAACGGTGAAGCTTTTGCGTTCTCTTCGACCCGTTCGCATCGCTGCGTTCGTGTGTCTGAGGCGCGCTATTCTACAATCTTCAGCACCTCTGTCAACCCCCTAAATTGCTTTCAAGTTAATGATTTGCAACTTATTTTGGATTCCTGCTTGGGGAGCGGAAACCCTGGCGGGTGACTGACTGCGGGGCGCACTTTACAAGCCTTTTCCTTAGAGTTCAACAGCCTGGCGAAAAAAAGGCCTCGCAATGCGAGGCCTCGTCAGTTTTGTTGCCTGGATGGGTCAGACGAATACGATTTCGTCGTTTTCCACCACACCCTTGGCGGTATCGCCGGGCAAGAAACGACCCGACAGAATCAACTGAGCCAGCGGGTTCTCGATCCAGCGCTGAATCGCTCGTTTGAGCGGACGTGCGCCGTACACCGGGTCGTAACCCACCGCGATCAGCTTATCCATGGCCTCAGGACTCAGCTCCAGTTTCAGCTCACGCTCGGTCAGGCGACTGCGCAGGCGACCCAACTGGATCTCGGTAATGCCCGCGATCTGATCCCGCGCCAAGGGCTCGAAGATCACCACTTCGTCGACCCGGTTGATGAACTCCGGCCGGAAGTGGGTGGAAATCGCATCCATCACCGCCGCGCGCTGTGCCTCACGATCACCGACCAGTTCCTGGATCTGCACCGAGCCCAGGTTGGACGTCATGACGATCACGGTGTTCTTGAAATCCACTGTGCGGCCATGGCTGTCGGTCAGGCGGCCATCTTCCAGCACTTGCAGCAAGATGTTGAACACATCCGGGTGGGCCTTCTCGACCTCGTCCAGGAGGATCACCGAGTAAGGCTTGCGACGCACCGCCTCGGTCAGGTAACCGCCCTCTTCATAGCCCACATAGCCTGGTGGCGCACCAATCAGCCGGGCCACGGAATGTTTCTCCATGAACTCGGACATGTCGATCCGCACCATCGCCTCTTCAGTATCAAAGAGGAACTCGGCGAGTGCCTTGCACAGCTCGGTTTTACCGACACCGGTCGGGCCGAGGAACATGAACGAACCGCTCGGGCGATTCGGGTCGGACAACCCGGCCCGCGAACGGCGCACCGCGTTGGAAACCGCGATCACCGCTTCGTCCTGGCCGATCACACGCTGGTGCAACAGGCTTTCCATCTTCATCAGCTTGTCGCGCTCGCCTTCGAGCATTTTCGACACGGGGATGCCGGTCCACTTCGACACGACTTCAGCGATTTCTTCCTCAGTCACCTTGCTGCGCAGCAACTGGTTCTCGCTTTTACCGTGCTGGTCGACCATTTGCAGGCTGCGCTCCAGGTCCGGGATTACCCCGTATTGCAGCTCGGCCATGCGGTTCAGGTCGCCTTTACGGCGCGCGGCTTCCAGTTCCTGACGGGACTGTTCGATTTTCTGCTGGATCTGCGCAGAACCCTGGACTTCGGCTTTTTCCGAATTCCAGATTTCTTCGAGGTCCGAATACTCACGTTCGAGGCGGACGATTTCTTCCTGGAGTTTTTCCAGGCGCTTGATCGCCGCTTCATCGCTTTCTTTCTTCAGCGCCTGGGATTCCACCTTCAACTGAATCAGGCGACGTTCCAGACGGTCGAGCACTTCCGGCTTGGAGTCGATCTCCATGCGGATGCGGCTGGCCGCTTCGTCGATCAGGTCGATGGCCTTGTCCGGCAACTGACGGTCCGTGATGTAGCGATGACTGAGTTTGGCTGCGGCAATGATCGCGCCGTCGGTGATCGCCACCTTGTGGTGAACCTCGTAACGTTCTTTGAGGCCACGCAGAATCGCGATGGTGTCCTCTTCACTCGGCTCGTCCACCAACACTTTCTGGAAGCGCCGCTCGAGGGCCGCGTCCTTCTCTATATATTGGCGGTACTCGTTGAGCGTGGTCGCGCCGACGCAATGCAGCTCGCCGCGCGCCAGCGCAGGCTTGAGCATGTTGCCCGCATCCATCGAACCTTCGCCTTTACCGGCGCCGACCATGGTGTGCAGTTCGTCGATGAACAGAATGATCTGACCTTCCTGCTTTGACAGCTCGTTGAGCAGCGATTTCAGGCGCTCTTCAAACTCACCGCGATACTTGGCACCGGCGATCAACGCACCCATATCGAGGGACAGCAGGCGCTTGCCTTTCAGGCCGTCCGGCACTTCGCCGTTGATGATGCGCTGGGCCAGGCCTTCGGCGATGGCGGTTTTACCCACGCCAGGCTCACCGATCAGCACCGGGTTGTTCTTGGTACGGCGTTGCAGGACCTGAATGGTCCGGCGAATTTCGTCGTCACGGCCGATCACCGGATCGAGCTTGCCTTCTTCGGCGCGCTTGGTCAGGTCGACGGTGTATTTATCCAGCGCCTGGCGCGACTCTTCGTGGTTGGCATCGTTGACCGCTTCGCCACCACGCAGGTTGTTGATCGCGTTTTCCAGGGCCTTCTTGCTCACGCCCTGCCCCAGCAACAATTTGCCGAGCTTGCTGTTCTCGTCCATGGCGGCGAGCAGCACGAGTTCGCTGGAGATGAACTGGTCGCCCTTCTGCTGGGCCAGGCGATCAGCCTGATTGAGCAGACGCGCCAGATCCTGCGACATGTTCACGTCGCCGGTCGGGTTCTGGATTTTCGGCAGCTGGTCGAGCTCTTTGGTCAGCTCTTTACGCAGGCTGTTGACGTCGAAACCGACCTGCATCAGCAGGGGTTTGATCGAACCACCCTGCTGTTCGAGCATGGCCTGCATCAAGTGTGCCGGCTCGATGCCGGGATGGTCGAGGCCGACAGCCAGGGATTGGGCGTCGGAGAGTGCTAACTGCAATTTGCTGGTTAAACGATCTATACGCATGGGTCACCTTCCTTTTGAGCAGGCCGGACCTATAAAACATCCTGAATGAAGAAACCTGCCAGATACCGTTATAGATGCGGTCGATTCTGGGAGTTTCAAGCGTCGATCAGTTGATGCAGATCAGGGAAGTCTAGCGTTCCAACCAGACAAGGGAGGCAAACCGACCGGTGCGTGGACTGCGGCGGTAAGAAAAGAAGCGCGGATCGGTCACGGTGCAGAAACCGCCACCGTAAACAGCCGTGACACCACGAGCTGCGAGGCGCAAACGCGCCAGCTCGTAGATATCGGCCATGAACTTGCCGGCGTTTTGACTTGGCTCGAAAGCTTTCGCGGTTTCAGGCAATTGCTCGACAAAGGTTTCGCGCACTTCCGGGCCGACTTCAAAGGCTTTGGGGCCAATGGCCGGGCCGAGCCAGACCAGCACGTCTGCGGGCGGGACGTCCAGACTGTCGAGCGTCGCTTCCAGCACACCCGCCGCCAGCCCGCGCCAGCCGGCATGGGCGGCCGCAACGCGCGTGCCGGCACGGTCGCAGAACAGCGCCGGCAAACAGTCAGCGGTCATTGAAGCGCAGGCAATACCGGGCGTGGCTGTCCAACTGGCGTCAGCAGTGACGACCTGGCCTGGGTCCGCGTGGGCCACGGCAATGCCGTGAACCTGTTGCAGCCAGGCCGGTTGAATAGAGAAATGATCGGTGAGACGACGGCGATTTTCGGCCACAGCTTCGGGGCTGTCGTCGACGTGATCGCCTAGATTGAGGCTGTCGAACGGCGCCAGACTGACGCCGCCCGCACGGGTGGTCACGCAGGCTTTCACCCCGGCAGGCGCAGGCCAGTCGGGAATCAGCCAGTCACTCATCCGATGAACGCCTCACGGTCTTGCTTGAGCAGAGTCAGCAACCAGACGAAATCGTCCGGCAGTGGCGATTCCCAGCTCATGCGTTTACCGGTGGTCGGGTGATCCAGCTCCAGGAACCGCGCATGCAGGGCCTGACGCGGGAACGCCTTCAACGACTCGACCATGGTCACACTGGCTGCCGGCGGGATACGGAAGCGACCGCCGTAGGCAGGGTCTCCGACCAACGGGTAGTTGATGTGGGCCATGTGCACACGAATCTGGTGGGTACGACCGGTTTCCAGCTTCACCCGCACGTGAGTGTGGGAGCGGAAACGCTCAAGCACGCGGTAGTGGCTGACGGCTTGCTTGCCGCCTTCCATCACCGCCATGCGCTGGCGTTGCTGGCCGTGACGACCGATCGGCGCGTTGATCTTGCCGCCTGCCGTCACCACGCCGATCACGATGCATTCGTAGATCCGGCTTACGCTGCGGCTCTGCAATTGCGTGACAAGCTGTGTCTGCGCCTGAATGGTCTTGGCCACCACCATCAGACCGGTGGTGTCCTTGTCCAGGCGATGCACGATCCCGGCGCGGGGCACATTGATAATGTCCGGCACGTGGTGCAGCAAGGCGTTGAGCAAGGTGCCATCAGCGTGGCCGGCAGCCGGATGCACCACCAGACCCGCAGGTTTGTTGATCACCAGGATGTCGTCGTCTTCATAGACGATGTCCAGTTCGATGTCTTGAGCGATCCATTCGCCCTGAGCTTCCTGCTCGGCGGTCAGTTCAAGAATGGCGCCACCGTGAACGATGTCTCGCGGGCGGATAACCGCCCCATCCACAGTCAGGCGGCCGTCTTTGATCCAGGCGGAAAGGCGCGAGCGCGAGTGCTCAGCGAATAATTGTGCGGCGACTTGATCGAGGCGTTGGCCGCCCAATTCGGACGGCACCTCTGCGCGAAGTTCAATTTTATCGGACATGCTCAGACTAGGCGTCGGCACAGCCTTTGGTTTCGGCTGCGCGCTTGTGGTTAAATACGGCGTCTTTTGCCCCGAGGCTATTCAACGGGGCGCTCATCATAACAGGACGGCCCCGCCCAAGACAGCGGCCGTCATAGGGACGCAAGCCGCCATGCAAGTGAAACACCTGCTGCTGATCGCCATCCTCGCATTGACCGCTGCTTGCTCATCGAAGGAAGTCGTAGACGAAAACCTTAGCGAAGTCGAGCTGTACCAGCAGGCTCAGAACGATCTGGACAATAGTAGCTATACCAGCGCCATTGCCAAGTTGAAGGCTCTGGAATCGCGCTATCCGTTCGGTCGCTACGCTGATCAGGCTCAACTCGAGCTCATTTACGCCAACTACAAGAACACCGAGCCTGAAGCCGCCAAGTCTGCTGCCGAGCGTTTCATTCGCTTGCACCCACAGCATCCGAACGTGGACTACGCCTACTATCTGAAAGGTTTGACATCTTTCGACCAGGACGTCGGCCTGCTGGCGCGCTTCCTGCCGCTGGACATGACCAAGCGTGACCCGGGTGCCGCTCGCGACTCCTACAACGAGTTCGCCCAGCTGACCAGCCGCTTCCCCAACAGCCGCTACTCGCCGGATGCCAAGCAGCGCATGATTTACCTGCGCAACCTGCTGGCCTCCTACGAGATTCACGTTGCCGACTACTACCTGACCCGTCAGGCCTATGTCGCCGCCGCGAACCGTGGCCGTTACGTGGTGGAAAACTTCCAGGAAACCCCGTCCGTCGGTGACGGCCTGGCGGTCATGACTGAAGCCTACCAGCGTCTGCACCTGGACGAATTGGCAGCCACCAGCCTCGAAACCCTGAAGCTCAACTACCCGAACCACCCAAGCCTGGTGGACGGTCAGTTCCAGCCTTCGGTTGCCGAAGCCGACAACCGTTCGTGGTTGAGCAAGGCCACCCTGGGCCTGATCGAATCCCGTCCGCCGCTGCCGCCGGGTGAAACCCGCGCCAACCAGGACGTGCAGAAGCAGTTCCAGGATGCCAAGGACGCGATTCCGAGCGAGCTCAAGCCTAAAGATGGCAATGGCGACGCCGTCGAAGAAGAGCAACACGAGTCCGAAGGCAACAACAGCGACCGTTCGTGGTTCAGCTACATGACCTTTGGCGTGTTCGACTGACACCTCAGGTTGTACAAAAAGGAGCCTCGCGAGGCTCCTTTTTTGTGGGCGTGATGATTACGCTGTGCGCTCGGCATGACCTTGGCTAAACTGCTGAATCACTCGTCATAAAGCAGCTCACCATGCTTCGTTTACTGTTCTGGATCGCCCTGATTGCCGCTGCAGTATGGTTCTGGCGCAAGTTCAAGGGCGCGGCTAACGCCCCAAGGTCCTCCGCCGAGCTGGAGGCTGCTCCCATGGTCCGTTGCGCCCATTGCGGCGTGCACCTGCCCCGCGACCGCGCGCTGAGCCTTCAACAACAGTGGTATTGCAGCCAGGCTCACCTCGAGCAAGGCCCGGGCCCCAGTGGTCGCTGAGACCTCCAGTCCCGGCGGCAAACAGGCGCAGCGACTGCTGCGTCTCTATCACCTCTACCGTTTAAGCATCGGCATCACCCTGGTGCTGTTGATGACCAGTAACCTGGACAACCAGTTGCTGGCGTTCGCCAATGACGATCTGTTGCGCAATGGCAGCTGGCTGTATCTGGTACTGAACATTCTGCTGGTGGTGTTTCTGGAAAACACCCGACGGCCGGCGCAGCTGTTCAGCCTGGCGCTAGTCGATGTCTTGCTGCTCTGCGGTTTGTTCTACGCCGCGGGCGGAGTGGCCAGCGCCATCGGCAATCTGTTGATTGTGTCGGTGGCCATCAGCAATACCCTGCTGCGTGGACGTATCGGCCTGTTAATCGCCGCGGTCGGCGCGCTGGGCATCGTCGGTTTGAGTTTCCTCCTGAGTTTCAGCCATCCGGCCAGCCCCAACGATTACCTGCAAGTCGGCATGCTCGGCGCCCTGTGTTTTGCCGCGGCTTTGCTGGTGCAAGGGCTGAGCAGTCGCCTGGAAGTCAGCGAGCACCTCGCCGAACAACGGGCCAGCGAAGTGATGGGGCTCGAAACGCTCAACGCGTTGATCCTGCAGCGCATGCGCACGGGCATTCTGGTGCTCGACGAACAGCGACGGGTGCAACTGGCCAATCACAGCGCCTTGATCCTGCTAGGGCACAAAGCACTCGATGGACGGCTGATCGACGACTTTTCCCCGACGCTGGTCGAACGTCTTCAGCTGTGGTTCAACAACCCGACCTTACGCCCGCAAAGCCTGAAAATCCCCGGCAGCGGCCTGGAGTTGCAACCCAGCTTCATTGCCCTGGACCAAAGCCCGAGTCCTCAGACCCTGGTTTTCCTCGAAGACATCGCTCAGGTCGCACAACAGGCACAGCAACTGAAACTCGCCGCCCTCGGTCGACTGACCGCGGGTATTGCCCATGAAATCCGCAATCCATTGGGTGCCATTAGTCATGCCGCGCAATTGCTGCGCGAATCCGAGGAACTCAACGGGGCGGATCGGCGTCTGACCCAGATTATTCAAGACCACTCTCAGCGAATGAATCGGGTTATCGAAAACGTCCTGCAACTGTCCCGCCGCCAGCAAACTATCCCGCAACGGCTGGACCTGAAGCCGTGGCTGGAACGGTTCGTCGCTGAAACCCGTGAGAACGCGAACGACGCCCGGCAGATCCACCTGTGTATGGGTTCCGGCGACTTCAACACCTTGATGGACCCGAACCAGCTCACTCAGGTCCTGGACAATTTGTTGCGAAATGCCTGGCGCCACAGCGCCCTGAATCACCACACGGCTCAGGTCTGGCTCAAGTTGTTTGTCGATGCCGACAGCCAATTGCCGATTCTCGAGGTTGTGGACGACGGCCCCGGCGTGGCGCCAGACCAGCAGGGGCATTTGTTCGAACCGTTTTTCACCACCAGTAGCCAAGGCACAGGCCTGGGGCTTTATCTGTCCCGTGAGCTGTGCGAAAGCAACCAGGCCCGCCTAGACTTCAAACCACGCCAAGGCGGCGGCTGCTTTCGCATCACTTTTGCTCACGGACGGAAACAAAGTTGAACATGAGCCCACGGCCCAAAGTCCTGATCGTCGACGACGAACCGGATATCCGCGAACTCCTGGAAATCACCCTGGGACGGATGAAACTCGATACCTTCAGTGCCCGTAACCTGGGCGATGCGCAAGCGTTGCTGGCCCGGGAAACCTTCGATCTGTGCCTGACCGACATGCGCCTGCCCGACGGTACCGGCCTTGAGCTGGTGCAGCACATCCAACAGCGTTACGCACAGGTGCCGGTGGCGATGATCACCGCCTACGGCAGCCTTGAAACAGCGATCAACGCGCTCAAGGCCGGCGCCTTCGATTTCCTGACCAAACCGGTCGACCTCACTCGCCTGCGGGAGTTGGTCACCAGCGCCCTGCGCCTGCCCGCCCCTACCGACGCCAGTACGGCGATTGATCGCCGGCTGCTGGGCAACTCACTGCCCATGCGCAACCTGCGCAAACACATCGACAAACTCGCCCGCAGCCAGGCGCCGGTGTACATCAGCGGCGAATCCGGCAGCGGCAAGGAGCTGGTTGCAAGACTGATCCACGAACAAGGCCCGCGAGCCCATCACCCCTTCGTCCCGGTCAACTGTGGGGCGATTCCGTCAGAGCTTATGGAAAGCGAGTTCTTCGGGCATCGCAAAGGCAGTTTCAGCGGCGCCATCGAAGACAAGCGCGGACTGTTCCAGGCCGCCCAAGGCGGCACGCTGTTCCTCGATGAGGTCGCGGATTTGCCGTTGGCGATGCAGGTCAAACTGCTGCGTGCGATTCAGGAAAAAGCCGTGCGCAGTATTGGTGAGCAACAGGAAACCGTGGTCGACGTGCGCATCCTTTGCGCCACCCACAAAGACCTTGAGGCCGAAATCGCCGCCGAGCGTTTTCGTCAGGATTTGTACTACCGGCTCAATGTCATCGAACTGCGGGTTCCGCCCTTGCGCGAACGCCGTGACGACATCGAGGCATTGGCCAGCCATGTGCTCAGGCGCTTGGCGGCCGACAGTGGCCGACCTGCCGCGACACTCCATCCGCTCGCACTGGATGCGCTGAAAAGTTATCGGTTTCCAGGCAATGTGCGGGAACTGGAGAACGTGCTCGAACGGGCTCACACCTTGTGCGAGAACAAGCAGATCGAAGCCAGCGACTTACGACTGGCCGAGGGTAATTGCGCGGCAGAAGGCGGGGTTCCGGACCTGACGCAGATCGACAATCTGGAAGACTATCTGGAAAACGTCGAGCGCAAAGTCATTCTCCAGGCGCTGGAGGAAACCCGCTGGAACCGTACTGCGGCGGCTCAGCGGTTGAATCTTTCGTTCAGGTCGATGCGTTACAGGCTCAAGAAACTAGGGTTGGATTGAGGGCCCCTTCGCGAGCGGGCTCGCTCCCACAAGGATTTTGCATAGCTCACAGATCCAGTGTGGGAGCGAGCCTGCTCGCGAAGGCAATGACAGTCGCCGAAGATCCTGCGACTAGATCCGCCCGGTCGGCGCGTACGGCTTGGGATCAATAATCGGCTCACGCCCCAGCATCACATCCGCAAACAACTGACACGACGCCGGCGCCAACACCAACCCATTGCGGTAATGCCCGCAATTGAGCCAAAGCCCCTCAAACCCGGGCACCTGACCAATGTAAGGAATGCCTTCCGGCGAGCCCGGCCGCAACCCGGCCCAGTGCCCGACGACTTCGGCATCCGCCAATGCGGGAATCAACTCCACCGCCGATGCCTTCAGGCTTTCCAACGCCGAATCGGTCGGCGTCTTGTCGTAGCCTTCATGCTCCAGCGTGCTGCCGATCAAAATGTGCCCGTCGCGGCGGGGAATCGCGTAACGCCCCTTGGCCAGCACCATGCTCGGCAGAAAATCTGCCGCGCACTTGTACAAAATCATCTGCCCTTTCACCGGTTCGACCGGCAGCGCCAGGCCCAGGCCTTTGAGTAAATCACCGCTCCAGGCACCAGCGGTCAGCACCACTTGATCACCCTGAATGGCCCCCGTCGACGTCTGCACACCAACGACTTGATCGCCTTCACGAATGAAGCCGCTGACTTCGCACTGCTCGTGGATGGTCACATTCGGCAGCGCCAGCAACGCAGCCTTCAGCGACTTCACCAGCCGCGGATTGCGCACATTGGCCACATCGGCCATGTAGATCGCCCGCGAGAACCCCGCGGCCAACACTGGCACTGCATCGTGAGCCGCCGAGATATCCACAGCCCGCAGCGGACGGTTTTCCCGTTTGGCCCACGCCAGTGCCTCAGCTTCGTCATCCAGGTCCAGCCAGTACAGGCCGGTGGTGTGAACTTCAGGATCGACTCCGGTCGCAGCGAACAATCGCTCACCGAGCTGTGGATAAAAATCCTGGGACCAATGGGCCAGAGCAGTGACCGCCGGGTTGTAGCGCCACGGATAGAGCGGCGAAACAATCCCGCCCCCGGCCCATGACGACTCCTGCCCAACGTTCGAACGATCCAGCAGCACCACGCTGCGCACTTCAGACGCGAGATTGAACGCCGTCAGCAGCCCGATCACGCCGCCGCCGACAATCACCACTTGCTGTTGCCTGGTCATGTTCAGATCCAACCGTTAAATAGACAAAGGGCGCAAAAGGCGCCCGAAAGAAAACTCAGCGACCCCAGCAATCCTTGGCGGTCAAACCGGCTGTGGCGTTGACCATGTTCCGAACACCGGTATTGGTGAGGGTGAAATCCCCGCACTTGTCGGTGGCCATGCTCGAGCCAGCCTTGCGCACCGCCGTCAGCAGGAAGGTCTGGTCAGTGATTGTCGGGGTGATGGTGTAATAGTCATTGCCGGCGCTCAGGCCGGTGGCGTTGGTGTAGACATTGCTCTTGGTGTAGAACCGTTCAAGGATCTGCGCCTGCTCCGACAACACCCCGGCGATTTCGCTGCGCCGGCCCTTCTTCAGGTACTCGGTGAAGCTCGGGGCGGCAATGGTCATGACGATCCCGATGATCGCAATCACGATCATGATTTCGATCAGGGTAAAACCTCGGTTGGATCTACGCATGCCTCAACTCTCACTTACTGTATTTGTCGCCACATGATGCGACGGCTGCCGCCGCCACCTTTTTCTACTAGCGTTTTGATGTTGCCACTGGAATCGTTAAGAATCTTACCGGTTCCGCCGTTGACGATGGCGTTCACGGTCGAAATGCCGCCGGCGGAAACCACACCGCTCGACACCATGTCGGCGCTGTCGACCACACCGTCGCTGTTGGTATCAAGCACCGCATAGTTGAGCATCTTACCGCTGAACGCCTCCAGTTCGACCAGTTTGCCGGTGCCGAAGCTGGCGCACGGGTCGGTGGTGTCCACACTCGCCGTGGTAAAAACAATCCGCCCCAGCACCAGACTCGCCTGATTGATCACCCGCTCACCTGTCAGCACGTTGTTGTACACCAGTGGCAAGTACCAGCCCTTCTCTGCCGGGTAAGTCACATCGTTCTGGCTGGTGGTGATGAATTGATCCGCGCTCCCCGCAAACACACCGGTTACCGCCTGCGCCTGCAAACTGGCCACGGTGATCTGACCCGATCCCCCGTCCGCGTCCCACACCGCATAAAACGCCTGCAGATCCTTGTTGGTCTTGTCGGCCGTCTCGTTGAATTTACCGGTGCCGACAAACACTTCCTTGCCGCCCAGTGCATTATCCGCCAGCAAGGGTTGCGCGGTGATCGGCTGAGTGGCGCCGCCTGCCGTGGTAAACAACGGTTTGCCGGAAAAGGCCACGCCCCAGGTATCGGGCGCCGTGGCGCTCAGGTCGAACTTCCACAACCGCCCCTTCAAGTCGCCGCCATAGGCAGCCTGCACCACGTTCTGCGAGTTGACCCTCAGTTTCACCGACGACAGCCCATTGGTGGTTTCAGTGCTGTCGACCACGATTTTTTTGATCAACGAGCCGTCACGCACATCGACCACGTACAACGCCGCAACGCCGGAGTTGCTGCCATAGCCGTTGGAAATGAACGCAGCCCATCGACCATCGGCCAAGCGTGCCACTTCCGGCCGCGCGTAGGCATAACCCAGGTCATTGAAAACGTTCGCCGTGCTCGGCGTGGTGGGCGCAGCGATTTCCCACAGCGCCTTGAACGCGTTACCCAACGAGGCGTCGAACAGTTGCAGCGCATAGAAGACTTTGCCGCCCGCACCGGTGCCGCCGATAGCCAGGGTTTTCCAGGCACCGCTGAGTTGGGCATCGAACACACCGACCTGACCGTCGACCAGGTACTTGTGGCTCACACCGTTGATGTAGGTCGGATCGGCGATATAGCGCAGTGCGGGCAAAACGCTGGACGGCATATAGGCATAGCGCCTGACCCCGTTGGCCGAGTTGATGACATTCACAAAACCGTCGTTGGCGTTCACCACCAGGCTGGCACTCATATTGGTGGCTTTGGTGGCCAGGTAGGTACTGTAAGTGCTGTCGCCCAGCAGATCGGAAGCGGTTTTATCCACAGGGGATGCCAGTACAAGCGGCGAGTTGATGATGTCGCCGAGCAATACGCTGCGCACCTTGAGCCCGGTTTTATTGGTGCCCTTGCTCCACTCCACCAGATCGCTGCCGGTGATGCCGGTGGGCAGGCTTTGACTCAACGATGCCTGCTGCGCCGGCGAGAAACTGCTGTAGGCCAGCGTGACGGCAGTGTTACTCAGGGTGTTCCAGGATTGAAAGGTCGGTGCGGTCGCGCCGGGGACGATGGTGGTGTCGGTGGTCCATTGCACAGCAGCAGTGTTCACCGCTCCAGCAGAAGTGAAACCGAAGGACTTGATGGTGCCGCGCCAGTCCTTCGGGTCATAGCTGGTCTGGAAATAGCTGGATCCGCTGGTCAGGGTGATGCCACTGGTGACACCGCCTCCCCCGGAACCGGCCTTGAAAGTGATCTCACTCAACGCCGACGACAACGCGCTGTTGAGCCCCACGCTATCGGTCGCCTGATAATACTTGCCCTGTCCATAGCTGGCCGCGTCCGACAACATCTGGTTCGCAGCGGTAAACCCCACGGTGTAGGTGTTCATGTTCTGTTTCGGGAAGTCCACTGCGTTCCAGCTCTTGCCCGCCGCGTCGGTGCCGGTGGAGCGCATATCGATGTCGAACGCGAACTTGGCGATATCGTCGAGGTAAAGCGTGTCACCTTCGCCGTCACCATTGAGGTTGTTGCCGTCGTTGTTCACGCCATCCCAGTTCGGCAGGCGAGCACCTCCCAGCGGATCGTTGGTCGGGAAGCTCCGGTCAAAGGTCGGCAGGCCATCGGTGATGACCACGCCGTAATTTTTCTGACAACGGTACTGGATCGGGCTGGTGTACGTGGCTGGCGTCGAGTTGTAGTAAGGCGCCAGGCCCCGAAAGTAGCGGGTGATTTCGTAATAGGTTTCCGCCAGCGGCGTATTGGCCACGGCGCTCAAGCCGTTGATGGAGCTGATCAGGTTGTTGTAATTGTTGTCGGCCTGCGACTGGGTCACGCTGCCACTCACCACTGACAGATCACTGATCGAGCGGGCGATGAAGCCGCCATTGCCAGAGTTGCTGCTGTTCACCGGATTGAACGTCGCAAGCCCCATGCGCAAGCCGCGGTTGCTGCTCACCAGCGCCGTGGACACGTTTCGCGCCACGTTCATGCGGTAGTCGTTGGGGATCGAACCCGTGGTGAAGTCCCGGTTGCTGCCGTTGGCCAGACCCACCAGGTACGACAGGTAATCGTCGGAGTACCGGGTGTTTTCATTGCCCACCGGGTCCGGCAACTTCAGGCACAACGGCGCCAGGCTGTTGTTGTAAAACGCGTAGGCCCCACTGGAGCATCCGGACTGCGGCAGACTGGACAGGAAGATCGAATCACCGACGATGTCGCTGCCGCTCAAACATAGCCCGAGGAATAAATTGCATTGTCTGGCGGGCGTGCGCCCTGTAACGGTCGGATCGAACCCGGCGGCATAAATGATGCTGTTCATGCTCCCCGAATCGTCGATCAGCAACATCACGTTCGGCGCAACAGCCGCGGCGCTCAGCAGCGGTGAATCCGAAGGCGTGAAGGCATACGCCGGGGCCGACAGATAAAAGCCCAACAACGCACCGTAAAACGACCGCCAAACGCGCGAGCGCCATTCAGTACTTCGCATAAATACTCTCCACGACGCTGCGCGAGTTGCCCGCGATGCCGACGGCGGTCACCCGGTAAAGCGTCGCCGAGGTATTGCTCGGCACATTGACGGCGTTGAGCGTGGTGCCGATGTTTTGCACCCCGTAAAAGCCACTGCCGGAAGCGATCCACGTCACACCAGAGCTGGAGTTGAGACCGGCGGCCGTGATGCTCGTGGCTTCGGCCGGTGGCGCGCACTGGCCGCAGACCGGCAATGAATAGCTGTCGAGTTGCACCGCGCTTTCACCCACGCGCAACGCCGCTTCGGCGCCCTGGAATGACTGGTTGCGCAGGCTCACGCTGCCGGCCATTTTTTCCTGCAGGGTGGCGTTCTGCATCGAAGAAAGGCCGATCAGTGTCAGCAACAGCAGAAACACCAGACTGACCAGCAGCGCCATGCCACGTTGCGCGCAGTACGTCATGTTGGCCACCCTCATGGCAGGCGGTTGCGCAAGGCGGCAACCACGCTGAAGGTCTGGTTGCGCACCCGATTGTTCGGGTCGGTGAGGGTCAGGGACAGGCGTACGCTGCGAATGCGCGCCGGGTCCGACGGGTTGCTGCTGTAGCTGGAAGCCGCCACGTCGGTGGCGGAACTGGCGAGGCCGAAACTCACGTTAAACGCACTGACGTTATTCACCAGCACGTACTGGGTGGGCGTGCCGGCGCCGGCCCCCATCAATATCTGGTTATTGCTGAAGCTGTAGATCAATCGCCGGATCGGAAAGGCCAGAAACCCTGTCGCGGGTGTTCGCGCGCCGGTATACGCCGTCGCCGAGTTGCGACAGTCAGACACCACCGTCCAGGTCGGCGCCCCGCCGTTGCTGCCGACATCCGCTGTCACCAGGGTCAACTTGAGGTTGGCGTTGTCCCAGTTGATGGGGGTGATCTGACTGGCGTTGAAGTCACCCGACGAGCTCGAATCGGTGATGGTGCCCAGACAGCCGAACATGCCGACCATACGGATTTCCTGAATCATTTTGCTCAACACAAAACGCGCGTCCTCCTGCATCGCCGCGGAGACGTTCTGGCTGACGTAGGTATTTTTCGCCGCGATGAAAATCTGCGCCACGCCCAGGACCACGATCAGACTCAACGCCAGCGCAATCAGCAACTCGATCAAACCGAACCCTCGGCTGGAGCGGTTCATGGCGTGGACACCGGGTCGACTGAGGCGCGGCTGGTCAGGACAAAGCTGCGGCGCGAGCTGGCGATATTGGCGGCGCGTGAGTCATCCCAATTGATAGTGATGGTGTAGACCCGCTGGTTCAGCGTCACGCTGCCAGTGGCCGTCGCGCCGCCGAAATTGGCGATGTTGGTGGTGAAATCGTAGAGGTCCTGGTCCCGGGCGACACTCAGGTTGCCCGAGGTCGGAGGCGTGACGGTGTAATCGGCGGCGGAATTGGCGCGGATGCGGTCCATCATGTCGTAGGCGATAAAACTCGCCTGGCTGGTCATCCGCGAACTGTCGGTGTACTTCAGCGCATTGAGCTGAATCGCCGCCGCCCCCAATAGCCCCACGGTCAGTATCAACAACGCCACCAAGACTTCGATCAGCGTCATGCCCTCCTGTGCACGCTTGCTCCATCCCCTCATCCGCAACTTCCACCCAATAGAATTCGTCCGTTCAAACACACGTTCAGCGTCCTGCTTTGCGTCCCCGATACATAGTTGATGACCACGGCGGTAGACGGTGCCGACAAACCGCCCAGGTTGTTGAAGTCCAGCGCGGTCACTCCTGAGGTTAGCGTCAGAGTGGCGCCGCTGCTCATCGCTGGAACAACCCGCAATACATTGGCCGGTGTGCCAGTACCGTCATAGACCGTCAGTTCACCGGTCCACACACTGCCGCCCGCCGTCGGACGGACCCGGGTGGTGATGCCACGGTCGATGGCCTCCAGCCGGGCGAAATTGAGTCCACGCTGCAAGTCGCCGATTTCGGTATCGGCCCGGGTGGTTTGCACCGAACGGGTAAACGCCGGCACGGCCAGGGTGATGAGGATCAGAAACACCGCGAGCGTGATCAACAACTCGATCAGCGTGAAACCTTTTGTACGATGATCCATCGGTGCCCTCCGTTGCCGTCGGCTATACCTGCTTCTACACGCTAGAACATTCGACCGGCCCAGGCAGGTTGATTTGCCATTACTCGCGCAAGGATTGCGCGGGTCACACCACTCCAGGGAGGGAAATGCCATGCATCAGCAAGGATTCAGCCTGATCGAACTGCTTATGGGACTGGCGATTGCCGCAATTGTTCTGCTGTTGGTCAGTCCGGCGTTCGCGGCACTCACTGAATCGAACCATCGCGAGGCGGCGGCGAACGCGCTGGTCAGTGGTATTCGCAACGCCAGAACCCTGGCCATCACACGCAATCAAGCCGTGGTGATTCATGGCATCAACGGGGATTGGGGTCAGGGTTGGCGGATCATTCTGGACATCAGTGGCAAAGGGCCGAAGGACAGCAGCAATCCGCTGCTGGTTGAGCGCGTCAGTGGCGCTCGAGGGGCGATTGTCGGCAATGGGCCGGTCAGGCGTTACATACGATTCAGCGGGATAGGCGAACCTCAGATGCCCGGACGGGCGTTTCAAGCGGGGACAGTGCACTTTTGCGCAGCCCGCGAACCGGTCAGCCAGCTCCAGGTGGTACTGGCCGCTACGGGTCGCGTCAGCCTGCGCAGCAAAAAAGCCGAGCAGGCGCTATGTCCGGGTGGGAAACGCTTCAGAGCAACGAGCGCACGCGCAGCTCTTTAGGCATGGAGAACGTGATGTTCTCCTCGCGACCGGCCAGTTCATCGGCACCGGTGGCGCCCCACGCCTGCAATTGCTGGATCACGCCGCGCACCAACACTTCCGGAGCCGAGGCACCAGCGGTAATGCCGATACGCTCGACACCCTCAAACCAGCTCTTTTGCAGGTCTTCGGCGCCGTCGATCAGGTAAGCCGGAGTGGCCATGCGCTCGGCCAGTTCACGCAAGCGATTGGAGTTGGAGCTGTTCGGGCTGCCAACCACCAACACCACGTCGCATTCGTCGGCCAGTTGCTTGACCGCGTCCTGACGGTTTTGCGTGGCATAGCAGATGTCGTCCTTGCGCGGCCCACCAATCGCAGGGAAACGGGCACGCAGTGCGTCGATCACGCGGCTGGTGTCGTCCATGGACAGGGTGGTCTGGGTCACGAAGGCTAGTTTTTCAGGGTTGTTTACCTGCAACGCGGCGACGTCTTTCTCGTCTTCGACCAGGTAGATCGCGCCACCATTGCTGCCATCGTACTGGCCCATGGTGCCTTCGACTTCCGGATGACCGGCGTGGCCGATCAGGATGCACTCACGACCATCGCGGCTGTAGCGCGCGACTTCGATGTGCACCTTGGTCACCAGCGGGCAGGTCGCGTCGAACACCTTGAGGCCACGGCCCGCGGCTTCGGTACGCACTGCCTGGGAAACGCCGTGGGCACTGAAGATCACGATGACGTCGTCCGGCACCTGATCCAGTTCCTCAACGAAGATCGCCCCGCGAGCACGCAGGTCTTCGACGACGAATTTGTTGTGGACCACTTCGTGGCGCACGTAGATCGGCGGCCCGAACACTTCCAGGGCGCGGTTGACGATTTCGATCGCACGGTCCACACCGGCGCAGAAGCCACGGGGGTTGGCGAGTTTGATTTGCATGCTGTGCCTCGTGTCTTGCGCGCAAGAAATAGCGAAAACAGTGAATAACTTAATGTGGGAGCGAGCCTGCTCGCGAAAGCGGTGTGTCAGTCATCATTGATGTTGAATGTGATGACGCATTCGCGAGCAGGCTCGCTCCCACAAGTTACAACGATTTGACGCTGATGATCTCGACGTCAAAGGTCAATGTCTTGCCGGCCAGCGGGTGGTTGAAGTCGATGGTCACTTGCTCGTCATCGAATTCTTTCACCACACCAGGCAGCTCAGTATTCGCCGCATCGTTGAAGATCACCAGCAAACCCGGTGACAGCTCCATGTCCTTGAACTGCGAACGCGGGATGATCTGTACGTTTTGCGGGTTCGGCTGGCCGAAAGCGTTTTCTGGCTGAATCGTCAGCGTACGCTTGTCGCCCGCCTTGAAGCCGAACAGTGCCGCTTCGAAACCTGGCAACAGGTTGCCGTCACCGACCTGGAAGGTCGCCGGGGCTTTGTCGAAGGTGCTGTCGACGGTATCGCCGTTCTCCAGGCGCAGTGCAAAGTGCAAGGTGACTTCCGTGTTCTGGCGGATGCGTTGCTCAGCCAATACCTGTTCAGTCATGAACGGCTTCTCCGGTCTTCTTACTTTTGAACATATCCAGTGCCAGCATCACCGCACCGACAGTAATTGCGCTGTCGGCAAAGTTGAACGCCGGGAAATACCAGCGGTTCTGCCAATGCACCAGAATGAAATCGATCACATGGCCCAACGCGATGCGGTCATACAAATTGCCCAGCGCGCCGCCCAGCACGAGTGCCAGGGCGACGGCCAGCCAGGTTTCGTTGCGCCCAAGACGCTTGAGCCACACCACCAGCACCGCACTGACCACCACGGCAATCAATGCGAACAGCCAGCGCTGCCAGCCGGAGCTGTCAGCCAGGAAGCTGAATGCCGCGCCGGTGTTGTAGGCCAGGGTCCAGCTGAACAAATCGGGGATCACCACGATTTGCTGATACATCTGGAGCTTGCCTTCAAAGTAGAACTTGCTGGCCTGGTCGATGACCAGGACCAGCAAACTCAACCAGAGCCAGCTCAGCCGTCCGAAACGGCCAACGGCATTAGGCATAGTGACGAACCTCGCCAGCGCCGCTGATGTTGTCGACGCAACGACCGCAGATTTCCGGATGCTCCGGGTTCACGCCGACGTCTTCACGGCAGTGCCAGCAACGGGCGCACTTGGCGTGGCTGGACTTGACCACTTGCAGCTTCAAGCCGCTGACTTCGGTGACCACGGCATCAGCCGGTGCCTGCACGAACGGCGCGACGGTTGCGGTGGAAGTGATCAGGACGAAGCGCAGTTCGTTGCTCAGCTTGGCCAGGTCGGCGCTCAACGCTTCTTCGGCGAACAGCGTCACTTCGGCTTGCAGGTTGCCACCGACGGCCTTGGCCGCGCGCTGGATTTCCATTTCCTTGTTGACGGCTACTTTGACGGCCATGATCCGCTCCCAGTAGGCGCGGTCCAGCTCGACGCCTTCCGGCAGCTCGGTCAAACCTTCGTACCAGGTGTTGAGCATCACCGACTCGTTACGCTCGCCCGGCAGGTATTCCCACAGTTCGTCAGCAGTGAAGGCGAGGATCGGCGCGATCCAGCGCACCAGCGCTTCGGAGATGTGATACAGCGCGGTTTGCGCCGAGCGGCGGGCCTTGCTGTTGGCGCCAGTGGTGTACTGACGGTCCTTGATGATGTCGAGGTAGAAACCGCCCAGCTCCTGCACGCAGAAGTTGTGGATCTTGGAGTAGACGTTCCAGAAGCGGTATTCGCCGTAATGCTCTTGCAGCTCGCGTTGCAGCAGCAAGGTGCGGTCCACGGCCCAACGGTCCAGCGCGAGCATTTCTTCGGCCGGCAGGATGTCGGTGGCCGGGTTGAAGCCGGTCAGGTTCGAGAGCAGGAAGCGCGCGGTGTTACGGATACGCCGGTAGGCGTCCGCACTGCGTTGCAGGATCTGCTCGGAAACCGCCATTTCACCCGAGTAATCGGTGGAAGCCACCCACAGGCGCATGATGTCGGCGCCCAGAGTGTCGTTGACCTTTTGCGGCGCGATCACGTTGCCCAGCGATTTGGACATTTTGCGGCCGGACTCATCGACGGTGAAACCGTGGGTCAGCAGTTCGCGGTACGGCGCGTGGTTGTCGATGGCGCAACCGGTCAGCAGCGACGAGTGGAACCAGCCACGGTGTTGGTCCGAGCCTTCCAGGTACAGGTCGGCGCGTGGACCGGTTTCGTGGCCCATCGGGTGCGAACCACGAAGGACGTGCCAGTGCGTGGTGCCCGAATCGAACCAGACATCCAGGGTGTCGCTAATCTTGTCGTACTGCGGCGCTTCGTCACCGAGCAGTTCGGCAGCGTCCATCTTGAACCAGGCTTCGATGCCTTCGACTTCGACGCGCTTGGCGACTTCTTCCATCAGCTCGGCAGTGCGTGGGTGCAGTTCGCCGCTTTCCTTGTTCAGGAAGAACGGGATCGGCACGCCCCAGTTGCGCTGGCGGGAGATGCACCAGTCCGGACGGTTGGCGATCATCGAGTGCAGGCGCGCCTGGCCCCAGGCCGGAACGAACTTGGTGTCTTCGATGGCTTTGATCGCCCGCTTGCGCAGGGTCTCGCCGGTCGCAGGCTCTTTGTCCATGCCGATGAACCACTGCGCGGTGGCGCGGTAGATCAACGGGGTCTTGTGACGCCAGCAGTGCATGTAGCTGTGTTCGATGATGGTGGTGTGCAGCAGCGCACCGACTTCAGTCAGTTTGTCGACGATGGCCGGATTGGCTTTCCAGATGAACTGGCCGCCGAAAAACTCCAGCGAGGTCGCGTAAACGCCGTTGCTTTGTACTGGATTGAGGATGTCGTCGTTGACCATGCCGTACTTCTTGCAGGTCACGAAGTCGTCCACGCCGTAGGCCGGTGCGGAGTGAACCACGCCGGTGCCAGCGCCCAGTTCAACGTACTCGGCCAGGTAAACCGGCGACAGGCGATCGTAGAACGGGTGACGGAAATTGATCAGTTCGAGTTCTTTACCGGTGGTGGTCGCAATGACCGAACCTTCCAGGCTGTAACGGGCCAGGCAAGACTCGACCAGCTCTTCAGCCAGTACCAGCAGTTTGTCGCCGACGTCGACCAGGGCGTAGTTGAATTCCGGGTGAACGTTCAATGCCTGGTTGGCCGGGATGGTCCACGGGGTGGTGGTCCAGATCACGATCGAAGCAGGCTTGGCCAGCGACGGCAGACCGAATGCGGCAGCCAGTTTGGCTTCGTCGGCAATCGGGAACGCTACGTCGATGGTCGAGGACTTCTTGTTCTCGTATTCGACTTCCGCTTCAGCCAAGGCCGAACCGCAGTCGAAGCACCAGTTCACAGGCTTGAGGCCCTTGAACACGAAGCCGCCCTTGACGATTTCCGCCAGGGCACGGATTTCACCGGCTTCGTTCTTGAAGTCCATGGTCTTGTACGGGTTGGCGAAGTCGCCCAACACGCCCAGACGGATGAATTCGGATTTTTGCCCTTCGATCTGCTCGGTGGCGTAGGCACGGCACAGTTCGCGGGTCTTGTCCGCGCCCAGGTTCTTGCCGTGGGTCACTTCGACTTTGTGCTCGATCGGCAGGCCGTGGCAGTCCCAGCCCGGAACATAAGGCGCGTCGAAACCCGACAGGGTCTTCGAGCGGATGATCATGTCCTTGAGAATCTTGTTCAACGCATGACCGATGTGAATCGTGCCGTTGGCGTACGGAGGACCGTCGTGCAGGACGAACTTCGGACGATCCTTGCCAATCTCGCGCAACTTACCGTACAGGCCAATGCTGTCCCAGCGCTGCAGAATCTGCGGTTCGCGCTGAGGCAGGCCGGCCTTCATTGGGAAGGCGGTGTCCGGAAGGTTTAGCGTGGCTTTATAGTCGGTCATTTAAGGCTCTTCATTAGCGATTGGCGCTAGGTGCGACAGGGCACGGGCGGCGGCGACATCCGCATTGATCGCCGTCTTAAGCGCCTCCAGAGAGGCGAAACGCTGCTCTTCACGCAGCTTGTGGTGGAAGACCACCGTCAAACGCCGGTCATACAGATCGCCGGCAAAATCTAAAAGATGCACTTCGAGGTGGGCTTTGCCATCACCTTGGACCGTTGGCCGCACGCCGATATTGGCGACGCCTGGCCAGGTCTTGCCGTCGATGTCGACGTTGACCAGGTAAACCCCGGTCAGCGGCACGCGACGGCGCTTGAGTTGTATGTTGGCCGTGGGCGTACCCAACTGCCGCGCCAGCTTCTGGCCATGCAGCACCCGCCCGGTAATCTGGAACGGCCGCCCGAGCAATCGCTCGGCCAGGACAAAATCGGCAGCGGCCAGGGCATTGCGGACCTGGGTGCTGCTGACGCGAATACCGTCCAGCTCTACGGTTTGCGCAGCTTCCACGGTAAAGCCCTGAACGATGCCGGCCTGTTGCAGGAAATCGAAATCGCCGACGCGGTCACAGCCGAAGCGGAAGTCGTCACCGACTTCGAGGTGCTGCACGCCAAGGCCGTCAACCAGAATGGTATCGACAAATTCGCTGGCGCTGAGCTTGCTCAACCGCTGGTTGAAGGCCAGGCACAGGACGCGGTCGACACCTTCGTCGGCCAGCAGCTGCAGTTTGTCCCGCAGCCGGGCCAGACGGGCCGGGGCCGTGTCCGGGGCGAAGAATTCTCGCGGCTGCGGCTCAAAAATCACCACGCAGCTAGGCACGCCCAACTCGAGCGCACGTTCACGCAGCCTCGCCAGGATAGCCTGGTGGCCACGGTGAACACCGTCAAAGTTGCCAATAGTGGCGACACAGCCCCGATGCTGGGGGCGCAGATTTTGGAGGCCTCGAACCAGCTGCATAACGCGCTTCTTGCTCATAAAGTGGTCGATTATAACCACACCCGGCGGCCGACGACAGGCAACACCGTAACCAAAGTGATCGAGCCGACAAAACCACCGGCTCGCCCGTGTTTATCAAGGCTGCAACCTCAGCTCAATGCCTTGCGATTGAAGTCGCGCAAACGGAAGCCCATCAGCAGCAACATCCCGAAGTAAGCGACGATACCGGCGCCGATCAAAGCACCCAGGCGCAGGAACCGCTCCAGCATATGCCCTTGATCCCATGCCGGCATGAAGTGCATCCCCACCAGCAATACGGCGGACATCACCAGCACGGCGATAACGAGCTTGGCACCGAACTTCGCCCAGCCCGGCTGCGGCTGGTACATCTGCTGCTTGCGCAGTTGATAGAACAACAGCCCGGCGTTGATGCAGGCACCGGCACTGATGGCCAAGGCCAGGCCGGCGTGGGCCAAAGGACCGATGAGCATCAGGTTGAACAACTGAGTCACCACCAGGGTGAAAATTGCGATTTTCACCGGGGTGCGGATGTTTTGTTGCGCATAAAAGCCCGGCGCCAGCACTTTGATCACGATAATCCCAAGCAAACCGACGGAATAAGCGATCAGAGCGCGCTGGGTCATCGACGCATCGAAGGCACTGAACTGGCCGTACTGGAACAGCGAAACGGTCAGCGGCTCAGCCAGAATCCCCAGCGCCAGCGAACACGGCAACACCAGGACGAAGCACAGGCGCAGGCCCCAGTCGAGGATGCGCGAATATTCGTGACGGTCCTTGCTGGCGTAGGTTTTGGCCAGGGTCGGCAACAGAATCGTGCCCAGCGCCACGCCCAATACGCCGGACGGCAATTCCATCAAGCGGTCGGCGTAGTACATCCAGGACACCGAACCGGCCACCAGGAAGGACGCGAAAATGGTGTTGATGATCAGGGAAATCTGGCTGACCGATACGCCGAGAATTGCTGGCAGCATCTGCTTCATGACCCGCCAGACGCCGCTGTCGCGCAGGTTCAGGCGCGGCAATACCAGCATGCCGATCTTTTTCAGGTGCGGCAGCTGATAAAGCAATTGCGCCAGGCCACCCACCAGGACCGCCCACCCCAACGCCATGACCGGCGGATCGAAGTACGGCGTCAGGAACACCGAAAAGACGATCATGCTGACGTTGAGCAAGGTCGGCACGAAGGCCGGCACCGAGAAACGGTTGTAGGTATTGAGGATCGCACCGGCCAGGGACGACAGGGAAATCAGCAATATGTAGGGAAAGGTTACCCGCAACAGGCTGGAGGTCAGCTCGAATTTTTCCGGCGTATCGGTAAAACCCGGCGCAGTCGCCCAGATCACCCAGGGCGCTGCAATCATCCCCAACGCAGTGACCAGCGCCAGCACCAGTGTCAGCAGGCCTGAGACATAGGCAATGAATGTTCGCGTCGCCTCCTCGCCTTTCTGGCTTTTGTATTCGGCCAGAATCGGCACGAAGGCCTGGGAAAATGCCCCCTCGGCGAAGATTCGCCGCAACAGATTGGGCAATTTGAAGGCGATAAAGAAGGCGTCCGTCGCCATCCCGGCACCAAATGTACGTGCGATCAGCGTGTCACGAACAAACCCCAAAACCCGGGAAATCATCGTGATAGAGCTGACGGCGGCCAACGATTTGAGCAGATTCATTGAAAGAGTTTGTGCCTGTCGATAAACAGCAGGCGAACAAAGCGCCTACTTATGCGATACTCCGCGCCGCAGCAGCACAGAGCCAAAGCTCGCGAGTTTACAGGTCAAGCGCCGGAAATAAATATCCCGCCTCTTTATACCTACCACTTAGCGGAACGTCTCAACCGCCCTTGACAAGACATCAACTCATCGGCATGATTCGCGGCCTATTTTGTTTGCTATTTCCTAAAAAGTCTTTCGAGGAGCTCGACGGTGGCCAACACACCTTCCGCCAAAAAACGTGCAAAACAGGCTGAGAAGCGTCGCAGCCACAACGCCAGCCTGCGTTCCATGGTTCGTACCTACATCAAGAATGTAGTTAAAGCCATCGACGCAAAAGACGCTGCTAAAGCTCAAGCTGCTTACGTTCTGGCCGTGCCAGTTATCGACCGTATGGCCGATAAAGGCATCATCCACAAGAACAAGGCTGCTCGTCATAAGAGCCGCCTGAACGGTCACGTCAAGGCTCTGAACCTTGCTGTAGCCGCATAAGCGATAAGCTTGTTAAAAAACCGACCCCAGGGTCGGTTTTTTATTGCCTGCGATTTGCCAAAGACAACACAAAAAAATGTGGGAGCGAGCCTGCTCGCGAAGAGGTCGTCACATTCAACATCATCGTTGACTGTTACAACGCTTTCGCGAGCAGGCTCGCTCCCACAGTTTGGATCTTCGCCTGATTACTGAGCGTGCGCCCACGGCAGGATCGGAATCGCCGTCACCGCATTCTGCGGACTACCCTCAATCAAGCGATCGCTGTAGACCAGGTACACCAGCGTATTGCGCTTCTTGTCGAGGAAGCGCACCACCTGCATGGTCTTGAATACCAGCGACGTGCGCTCCTTGAACACCTCATCACCATCCTTCAGCTCACCCTTGAAACTGATGGGGCCGACCTGACGGCAAGCGATAGAAGCCTCGGCGCGATCTTCCGCCAGACCCAAACCACCCTTCACACCACCCGTCTTGGCGCGCGACAGGTAGCACGTCACGCCGTCGACCTTTGGATCATCAAACGCCTCGACGACGATGCGGTCGTTCGGCCCGACGAATTTGAACACCGTCGACACCTGGCCAATTTCCTCAGCCGAAGCCAGCAGCGGCATCGCCAGCAGCAGACCCAACAATCCTTTTGCCACACGCATTCAAATATTCCTTCAGACCAGAATCAGGTTATCGCGGTGAACCAGTTCCGGCTCAGCCATGTAACCCAACAGACCGACAATCGCCTCAGACGACTGACCGATGATTTTTTGCGCTTCCAGCGCGCTGTAGTTGGCCAGGCCACGAGCGATCTCGCGACCATCCGGCGCCACGCACACCACCATTTCGCCGCGACGGAAGCTGCCCTGCACCAGCTTGACACCCACCGGCAGCAAACTTTTATGATCCTGGGCCAACGCCTTCACCGCACCACCGTCCAGCACCAGCGTGCCACGGGTTTGCAGGTGCCCGGCCAGCCATTGCTTGCGCGCCGCCAGCATGCCGCGCTCAGGCGAGAGCAAGGTGCCGATGCGCTCACCCGCCTTCAGGCGATCCAGCACGCGCTCAATGCGCCCACCGACGATGATGGTGTGTGCCCCGGAACGAGCAGCCAGACGCGCCGCACGCAATTTGGTCTGCATACCGCCACGCCCCAGCGCACCACCCGTACCGCCCGCCACCGCATCCAGCGCCGGATCATCAGCGCGCGCTTCGTAAATCAGGTTGGCATCGGGGTTGTTGCGCGGGTCCGCGTCGAACATGCCATCGCGATCCGTGAGGATCACCAGCAAATCAGCTTCGACCAGGTTGGCCACCAGCGCCGCCAGGGTGTCGTTGTCGCCGAAACGGATTTCGTCAGTCACCACGGTGTCGTTTTCGTTGATCACCGGGATCACTTTCAGCTCAACCAGAGCGCGCAAGGTACTGCGGGCGTTCAGGTAGCGCTTGCGATCGGACAAGTCATCGTGCGTCAGGAGAATCTGCGCGGTGTGCCGGCCATGCTCGGCAAAGCTCGACTCCCAGGCCTGCACCAGGCCCATCTGACCGATGGCGGCGGCGGCCTGCAACTCATGCATCGCACTGGGTCGTACGGTCCAGCCCAAGCGGCTCATGCCCGCGGCCACAGCCCCGGAAGACACCAACACCAGTTCGACGCCAGCTTCATGCAAAGCCACCATCTGCTCGACCCAGACACCCATTGCCGCGCGATCCAGGCCCTTGCCGTCCGCCGTCAGCAAAGCGCTGCCGATCTTCACGACCCAACGCTGCGCACCTGTCACCTTGCTCCGCATCATCTTCAACCTTAGCTTGAGGACAGCGCGACCTGGCACTGCCCGTGACGTTAATCGTGGCTATTACTGACCAACGATCGATTTCCAGATACTAAAACGCCGCTCGATTGAGCGGCGCTTAAGTTTACTGCAACGAATCAGTCACGCACGTAAATGATTTCCGGACCGTCTTCGTCATCCACATCTTCTTCGTCCCAATCATCGTCGCCGATGTCATGGACCGACTTCACGCCGCTACGGCGCAGGGCACGCTGGTCATCCAGGGCCTGCAGCTGAGCACGGGCTTCGTCTTCGATGCGCTGATCGAGTTCTGCCAGCTCTTCCTTGTAGGCCGGGTCGGCAGCCAGGCGATCGGCACGGTCTTCCATGTAACGCATGATGTCGTGACACAGACGCTCGGTACCGAGCTTGGAGATGGCCGAGATCACGTAGACCGGACCGGTCCATTCCAGGCGATCAACGATTTCCTTGACGCGAGCATCGTGCTCTTCTTCAAGGATCTGGTCGCACTTGTTCAGTACCAACCAACGATCACGCTCAGCCAGGGACGGGCTGAACTTGGTCAGCTCGCTGACGATTACTTCAGCGGCATCCGGAGCACTGGTGTCATCCAGTGGCGCCATGTCCACGAGGTGCAGCAGCAAACGGGTACGCGACAAGTGCTTGAGGAAGCGAATCCCCAGGCCTGCACCATCGGAAGCACCTTCGATCAGACCCGGAATGTCCGCGACCACGAAGCTCTTCCAGCGATCGACGCTGACCACACCCAGGTTCGGCACCAAGGTGGTGAACGGGTAGTCGGCGACTTTCGGCTTGGCGGCCGATACCGAGCGAATGAAGGTACTTTTACCGGCGTTCGGCAAGCCCAGCAGACCGACATCAGCCAGCACTTTCATTTCCAGCTTGAGGTCACGCGCCTCACCCGGCTTACCCGGAGTGGTCTGACGCGGAGCACGGTTGGTACTGGATTTGAAACGGGTGTTACCCAGACCGTGCCAGCCGCCGTGAGCCACGAGCAGCTTCTGGCCGGCCTTGGTCAGGTCGCCGATCACTTCTTGAGTGGCCGCATCGATGACGGTGGTACCAACCGGTACGCGCAGCACCAGTTCTTCACCTTTCTTGCCGGTGCAGTCGGTGCTGCCGCCGTTCGAACCGCGCTCGGCATCGAAGTGACGGGTGTAACGGTAGTCGACCAGGGTGTTGAGGTTTTCGTCGGCGATCATGTAGACCGAGCCGCCATCACCACCGTCACCGCCGTTCGGGCCGCCGTTTTCAATGAATTTCTCGCGACGGAAGCTCATGCAACCGTTGCCGCCGTCGCCGGCCTTTACTCGAATCGATACTTCATCAACAAACTTCATAACAAAACGCCTCTCGCCATACGGACGAGCCGAAAAAATCTAGACATAAGACTCTTGCAAAAATGAGCGCAGCGACCTCAATCAACGACCGCAAAAACCTGCGCTGGAGCCCATCACAAACAGCTTTGCAAGAGACTCACCCCACAAACGAAAAAGCCCCGTCGCAAGACAGGGCTTTTCCAGCAACCACGTAATTATGCCGCGACGACGTCAGTCTTCGGGACAATGCTTACGTAACGGCGATTGAAAGCGCCTTTTACTTCAAACTTGATCACGCCGTCGATTTTAGCGAACAGAGTGTGATCTTTACCCATGCCAACACCGTAACCGGCGTGGAATTGGGTGCCGCGCTGACGCACGATGATGTTGCCCGGAATGATAACCTGGCCGCCATACATCTTCACGCCAAGGCGTTTGGCTTCTGAGTCGCGACCGTTACGGGTACTACCACCAGCTTTTTTGTGTGCCATGAGTCAATTCTCCTAGTGAGGAATTAGGCTGAAATTAAGCCTGAATACCGGTGATTTTGATCTCGGTGTACCACTGGCGGTGGCCCATACGCTTCATGTGGTGCTTACGACGACGGAACTTGATGATGCGGACTTTATCGTGACGACCTTGGGAGATCACTTCAGCCACAACGGTAGCGCCAGCAACAACTGGAGCGCCGATGTTCACGTCATCGCCATTGGCGACCAACAGAACGCGATCAAAAGTAACGGATTCGCCGGTAGCGATTTCCAGTTTTTCGATCTTCAGGTATTCACCTGGGGCGACCTTGTATTGCTTGCCACCAGTAACAATTACTGCGTACGACATGGTATTTCTCCGATAATCCTGCTCACCCAGCTCTTTATAAGAAGAGGTATTGGCTGGCATGGCTGCATAGGGCTGGAAGGCCGGTTTGCAATTGCGTAAGGCAGGTGCTGCCCAGGAAGTTCAGGGTGCGCGATTGTACGCAAGCTGCCGGAGCGATGCAAGTGGCCGTCCATCGCGCCTTGACACTCGCCGACGTGGGTCCTAGCATGCCGCGCAACCCTTCTGGAGCAACTGTCGCTGATGCAACCCCAAGCTTTCTACCGCGCGGTGGCGGACGATTTTAGCGCCGTCGACGGCATCATCAAGAAGCAGCTGACTTCCCGAGTGCCGCTGGTATCGAAAATCGGCGATTACATTACCTCGGCTGGCGGTAAACGCCTGCGTCCTTTATTAGTGCTGCTGTGTGGCAAGGCGCTGGGCCGCGAAGGCGACGACCTGCGTCTGCTGGCCGCGACCATCGAGTTCCTGCACACCGCCACCCTGCTGCACGACGACGTGGTCGACATGTCCGGCATGCGCCGTGGCCGCTCGACCGCCAACGCCATGTGGGGCAACGCCCCGAGCGTACTGGTCGGCGACTTCCTGTATTCGCGCTCCTTCGAAATGATGGTCGAACTGGGCTCCATGCCGGTGATGAAGATCCTTTCGCAAGCGACCCGCATCATCGCCGAAGGCGAAGTGTTGCAGCTGTCGAAGGTCCGTGACGCCAGCACCACCGAAGAAACCTACATGGAAGTCATCCGCGGCAAGACCGCGATGCTCTTCGAGGCTTCGACCCACAGTGCTGCCGCGCTCTGCGAAGCCACGGCGGAACAGGCCGAAGCCCTGCGCACCTTTGGCGACCACTTGGGCGTGGCCTTCCAACTGGTCGACGACCTGCTGGATTACAAAGGCGACGCGGAAACCCTGGGCAAGAACGTCGGCGACGACCTGGCCGAAGGCAAGCCGACCCTGCCGTTGATCTACACCATGCGCGAAGGCACGCCGGAACAGGCAGCCCTGGTGCGCAAGGCGATCCAGAAAGGCGGCATCGAGGATCTGGAAAGCATTCGCGAAGCGGTAGAAGCCTCCGGTTCGCTGGAATACACCGCGAAACTGGCCCGTGATTACGTGGCCCGCGCGATCAAGTGCCTCGACGCACTGCCTGCCAGTGAATATCGCGACGCACTGGTTGAGTTGAGTGAGTTTGCGGTAGCCCGCACTCACTAACTGCGCCGCAATTCCCTGTGGGAGGGCCTCTCCCACAGGTTTATCAGCATCAAGCACTCTCCCGCCTAAAACCCTATATAATGTGCGCTTTTTAGCGATCCTGAATCCAAGGAGCTTTAGTGAGCACGTTGCCACCCTGCCCAAACTGCAATTCCGAATACACCTATGAAGACGGCGCACAGCTGATCTGCCCCGAGTGCGCGCACGAATGGTCCGCCAGCGGCGAAGCCGATGTGGCGTCCGATGACACCGTGAAAAAGGATTCGGTCGGCAATGTCCTGCAGGACGGCGATACCATCACCGTGATCAAGGACCTCAAGGTCAAGGGCACGTCGCTGGTGGTCAAGGTCGGCACCAAGGTCAAGAACATCCGCCTGTGCGATGGCGACCACGACATCGATTGCAAGATCGACGGCATCGGCCCGATGAAGCTCAAGTCCGAGTTCGTCAGAAAAGTCTGAATCCGCTGTATTCCATCCTGCGCCATGCGTGGGATGGTGCTTCGCCCTCCCCCGTTTCAACCCGCCTGCACGCGCAATAGCCAAACGCCAGCCGAATTGACCTTACGCAACCTTTACCCGGAAAAAAGCACAAACCGCCAATAGGTCCTTGCTATTTGATGAATAAGAATTATTCTCATTGAAACCCAAATCAATGGAGATGAGACATGACTTATTTGATCGATGCCTGGCTGGACCGGCCACACCCTTACCTCAGGATCCTGCATCGGGAAACCGGGGAAGTCTGTGCGGTGCTTGAAGAAGAAGCCTTGAACGAGCTGCAGGATCAGGGGGATCTGGACGTCAACGGCCTGAGTTCCAGCGAGCCGGTGGTGCTCAAGGAACTGGTGCGTAATCTGTTTCTGTTCTGTTATGCCCGGGCGTTGCGCCCGTCGAGTGAACTGCACCACAAGATCGAAATATGAAGATCACTGTAAAAAACTGTGGGAGCGAGCCTGCTCGCGAAAGCGGTCTGACATTCAACATTGAAGCTGACTGACATTTCGTCTTCGCGAGCAGGCTCCCTCCCACATGGGTATTACAGAACGTCGAGCAGCTCGACGTCGAATACCAGTACGCTGTGCGGCGGAATGCCGCCAACGCCTTGAGCGCCGTAAGCCAGTTCGCTCGGCACGTACAGACGCCATTTGCTGCCGGCATTCATCAGTTGCAGGGCTTCGGTCCAGCCAGCGATCACGCCACCAACCGGGAATTCTGCAGGCTGGCCGCGCTCGTAGGAGCTGTCGAACACAGTGCCGTCGATCAGGGTGCCGTGGTAGTGAGTACGCACTTGATCTTCACGGGTCGGCTTGGCGCCTTCACCAGCAGTCAGCACTTCGAATTGCAGGCCGGAAGCCAGGGTGGTGATGCCTTCACGCTTGGCGTTTTCAGCCAGGAAAGCCAGGCCTTCGCCAGCAGCCGCTTCAGCTTTGGCAGCTGCTTCGGCTTGCATGATTTCGCGAATCACCTTGAAGCTCGCGGACATTTCTTCCTGGCCAACACGGCTTTCCTTGCCCGCGAAGGCATCGGTCAGACCGGCCAGGATCGCGTCCAGGCTAACGCCCGGTGGCGGGTTGTCGCGCAGTTGGTCGCCCAGCTGACGGCCAATACCGTAGCTGACGCGGGTTTCGTCGGTGGACAGATTTACTTCGGACATGACACTGCTCCGCTGTGCGGACGGCCCAGGAACTTGCCGTGCGTGCACAGCGCGTCCCGGAGCGCCCGGAACCAAAAGGGCCAGCAGACTAGCACAGATGACATCGTCCTGATGAGGGCTGTCAGTGATGCCAGGAGGAGCGGAAGGCGATCGGCACCTTCAGGCTTTCCCCGACGCTGGCACCCAGCCCGCACATCTCATCATGAACCAAGGCGTGAACAAGGTTGAAGGGTAAGGAAGGAAAGTCATGCAACACTTGACGAGCATGCTCGACCGAGCGCACGTGGAACATATGGTCGTGGGCATCGCCCAAGGGATACGCGGCACCATGCATGCGCGCCTCCAGCAGATAGATTCCGCCTTCCATGGAGATCAGGTTCAACTCATCGACTTTCCCTGCGATGGCATAAGCGCGTAGTTCAACAAGGTTCATGAAGGCACCTCATACAATGGCCAGCCAAGACTACTTACAGGGATAGGCCCCGGCGCATCAAAGTACAAGCCAGCAACGCCACCGCCCGTCCGGTTCAACCTAATCCCCCTTGTGGAAGCGTGGCTTGCCCGCGATGGCATCACCGCGGTTTACCGTCAGACCGCGGTGATGCCATCGCGAGCGAGCTTGCTCCTACAGGGGTTCGTTCGAATCAGTGCTTGGTCAGCTTGTCCAGATAACCCATGGCGAAGGCCGACACGACGAACGTCATGTGGATGATCACGTACCACTTCAAATGCTCGGGATCGACGTTCTTGGCGTCCATGAAGATCCGCAGCAGATGGATCGAGGAAATCGCCACGATGGAAGCGGCCACTTTCATCTTCAGGGAAGAAGAATCCATGGTGCCCAGCCAGTTGAGCTTTTCCTTATGGTCATCGATGTCCAGCTCGGAGACGAAGTTCTCGTAACCGGAAATCATCACCATCACCAGCAAACCGCCCACCAGCGCCATGTCGATCAGCGACAGCAGCACCAGGATCAAGTCCGATTCCGCCATCGAGAACACGTTGGGAATAACGTGGAAAACCTCCTGGAAGAACTTCAGCGCCAGCGCCAACAGCCCAAGCGACAATCCGAAGTAGATCGGCGCCAGCAACCAGCGGGAGGCGTACATTGCGTTTTCGATAAAGCGTTCCATTGAATCTCACACAGGGGTTGAAAATGGCCGCGAGTATATCAGCCACCTGTCGCTATCCAGAAGCTGCCAGAAACCATCGGGAAATCCGCCACCTGCGCGTGTGTCACAAAGTTTTTCTGCTAGTGTCCAGACTATTGACCTCCCAGCGACATCGGACAGGAAGACTGGAAATGGATGTGCGATTGCCTTTAACGAGTGTCGGCATTTGCCTGACGTTGCTGATGAGCGGCTGCTCGCCCGGCGAGGACAAGCATCAGGTCAGCCTCGAGGAAAAAACCGCGCAGTTCGAACAATCGCTGGATCAGATCCAGGACCCGAAACTCAAGGACGCCGTGTCCGAGCTCGGCGGCTCACTGCTGTTGCTCGAACGTGCGCAACTCAAGCTCGACAGCAAACCGGTGGAAACCGAATACGGCGAAGACGCCCTCGCCGTGCTCAAGCACTACCCGACGCCCCAGGCCCTGGTGGACACCTACATCAATGGCCTGTTCGTGCTGCACAAGGATTCCAGCTCCGATTACCTGACCGACCTGCAACCGGTATTCCCCTTCAACTTCAATATTCCGGCGGCATTCCTTTTCCCCCATGGACTGGAATGGCAATCGGTGACGCTGAGCAATAAACGCGTCATCCCCTTCCAGCCCGAATGGTCGGAAACCGATCCCGGCATTCAGCTCAGCCCGTCGAGTTCCAACCTGACCAACCCCGACGACCTGACGGTGACCTACCCGTTCATCGACGGCCTGGATGTCGACAAGAAGAACCAGCCGCAACCGGTGAGCCTGCAAGGCAAAGTCGAAGTGATTGCGCCTCGCCGGCTCTACAGCTTCGACCTGCGCAAAAAGGACGTTGGCCAGACCCGCACCAACGACAACCTCAGCGTCACCCTGCTGAAGCTTGGAAAGAACTACGCCGAAATCGAGTACACCAACAGTGCACCAGAGGCCCCAGAGGTCGGTGAAACCCCGTTGAACCCATTGATCGTCCAGGCCAAGGACGGCACCGGGCAATTTCTCTCGCGTTCCGGTTCGATCAACGAGACGGCCACGCAAATTGCTTTCTACCAAAAACAACTGGCGAAAATGCAGCAACAGAAAACCTGGAGCGAGGCGTTCGAACAACAGCTCAATCACGAACAGCGCACGTTCGAACAGCAGCAGGGTCAGCATTATTCCAAGGTGTATTTCAACGGGCCGATCGAGACCCTTGAAGTCAGTCTGCTGGATTTCTCGACCGCTACCGTCACACGCAAGGACTTGAACTTGCCGGTACGCCGCTTCGACCCACACACCACGGAAAAAACCGTCCAGCCGCTGACCTTGCCGGTGGTGGTGTATGACGATCAGACGCCAAACTGGCTCAAGGGCGCGACACTGAGTGAGGAGCAGCTGAAAAAAAGCATCAACGTCAATCAGTCGGTGGAAGACCCGAGCGCCGCGCGCATCGAATTCGATCACCCCAGAAGCTTCAACGACGAGTTGCTCGGCACGTCATTCAGCCCCGGCAATAGCCCGGTCAGTTTCTTTACCGCGGACAGTAACGGTAAACGCGATGAGCCGATCGAATTGCCACCGGAGGCCTATCAGGTCGACCCTCTGCGGGGCACGATCACCTATGACCTGAACCTGTTTCCGCAAACGCCGGCGTTCGCCGTGGGCTCCATGCCGTTGTTCCTGGCCACGGTCGACAAGCAAACGCTCAACGCACAGAAATTGCCCAAGGGTCTTGAGCTCAAAGGCAACGCGCTGGTGGTGGATGCAAAACTGTTTCCTGCACAGGACTGGCGATTTTTTGCCAGGGACGACAGCGGGAACTACCTGAAAGAGATTCTTGCGGTCACCCATGATGCAAGCGCCGAAGGCCCGGCGTTATTTGACGTGCACTACTTCTATGGCCAGCCCACACGTCTGGAAACCTATCAGCGAACCGACCTCGCCACTGTGCAATATGGTTTCGAGGTCAAACTGGCCAAGGCTGATCTGAGCCAGCTCGATCAATAACCCATCAGTGCTCGAAGCCACCCAGATTGCGGCAACGGCCGCCGTTGATTTCCCGCAGCTGGGCTTGCAGGTGCAGGCACCAGATTTGTGGATCATCGGCCAGTTCGTAACCGTGCAGCGTCAGGCTTTCAACGATGGTGTCGAGGATTGATTCGGCCACAAAAGGGCCATGAAACGGGCCTTGTGCCTTGATGGCTGAAGGTTGTTCGCCAGCCATTCCGGCGGCGAAGAGCAAGGTCCACATGCCCGTATCTCCCGCCAAAGGACGGATGGCGCACTCGATACGGGTCACTAGGCCCAGGCATTGACGGGTGAGACAGAGGTTGCGCGACATGGCGGCGACCCTCGGTAGATCCGGTATTCAGCCCCCGTGGGAAGGCTGTTTCGATCCTGTGATGACTGTCGATATCCTTGAACCAGAGAATAGAAGAAAAGTCTGCCCAGCACGTCAGGCGAGACCAGAAGGCGCCGAATGGTCATAGTGTGAATATTGACGTCAGAGTGATGGCACTTTTTCTTCGGTTCACACATAAAAATGTGGGAGCGAGCCTGCTCGCGAAAGCAGTGTGCCAGGCGACAATGATGTCAACTGACACTCCCCCTTCAAGAGCAAGCCCGCTCCCACATTAGACCGAGAGTCCTTAGGCCGGCTTGGCCTCCACCAACGCTTCCTGCGCCGCTTCTTTCTCGGCTTCCTTGAGGTCTTCCTCACTGATCATTTCCGCGATCACCCGCAGGCGCTCCACCACCCGCGCATTGACGCTGCCTTCAGGGAATTCGCCATTCTCATCCGGCGCACCCGCCGGCTCGCCGACCAACAGGCTCAGCGCCTCGTCCGCCTGACGCACCGCGTACACATGGAACTGCCCCGCGCGCACGGCAGCCAGCACCTTCTCGTCGAGCATCAAAGTGGCAACGTTCGCCTGCGGAATGATCGCCCCCTGTTTGCCGGTCAGCCCGCGCGCTTCGCAGAGGCGGAAGAAACCTTCGATCTTCTCGTTGACCCCGCCCACTGCCTGTACTTCGCCGAACTGGTTGATCGAACCGGTGATCGCAAAGCACTGCTTGAGCGGTGTTTTCGACAAGGCTGAAATCAGCGTACAAGCCTCACCCAGCGACGCACTGTCGCCATCGACGTAACCGTAGGATTGCTCCAGGGCGATGCTCGCGGAAATCGCCAGCGGGAACTCCTGGGCGTAGCGACTGCCCAGATACCCGGTGAGGATCATCACGCCTTTGGAGTGAATCGGCTGCCCGAGGTTGACCTCGCGCTCGATGTCGACAATGCCGCTGCCGCCCGGGTACACCGTGGCGGAAATCCGCGCCGGCACACCAAAGGCCGAATCGCCGACTTCCAGCACCGTCAGACCGTTGCACTTGCCGACGGCGGCACCATCGGTGTCGATCAGGATGATCCCGGCCAGCATGTCATCAAGAATCCGCGCCGAGACACGCCCGGTGCGGGTGGCCTTGGCCTTGAGCGCACGCTCGATGTGCCCGGCGTCGGTCATCTCGTCGCCCGCCAGGTGGCGAATGAAATCCGCCTCGCTGACCAGTTGGAACAGATCGCCGATGCGCGCCGACAAACGCCCCTGGTGTTCAGCCAGACGTGCGCTGTACGTCGCCAGACGTGCGACGGCATCTGCCGTCAGCGGCGCCATGCCTTCTTCGGAGGTGCGGGTTTTGAGCAACTGGGCGAACTGCTCCAGGCTCTCGTCGACCATCGGGATGTCTTCATCGAAGTCCACCAGGACGCGAAACATCTCCTGGAAGTCCGGATCGAGGTCTTGCAGCGTGTAATACAGCTGACGGGCACCGATGATGATGACTTTGACCGCCAACGGAATGTGTTGCGGCGTCAGGGTCACCGTGGCCAGTCGGCCCAGCTCACCCAACGGTGATTCCATCTTCAGCTTGCGCGACTGCAGGGCGCGCTTGAGCGCATCCCAGACGAACGGCTCGCTGAGCATTTTTTCCGCTTCAAGAATCAGGAAACCGCCGTTGGCCCGGTGCAAGGCGCCCGGTCGCAGTTGCCGGTAGGTCGTGTACAGCGCGCCCTGATCGGTGCTGTATTCAATGCGGCCGAACAGGTTTTCGTACGTCGGGTGCGGCTCGAACACCACCGGCGCACCGCCGCTGGCCGAGTGCCCGACCACCAGGCTCGGCGCGTATTGCTCTTCCAGCAGCTTGCGGGCAATGGCGTCGGTCTTGCTGTCGTCGACCAGTTGCTCGACCACGGTCTTCAACAGGTAAACCTGCATCGCTTGCAGGTAGCCGCACACGGCTGCGTTCTCGGCGTACTTCTCCGACAACGGCGACAACAACGGCTGCAAGGCCAGGGTGATGGTTTCTTCGTTGAGGTGGCGCAGTTGATTGCTCGACTCACGCTTCCATTGCGGCAGGCTGGCGAGTTCCTCATTCAGACGCTCTTCCAGGCCGGAGATGTCTTCGTGAAAACGCTCGCGATCGGCTTCCGGCAACTGGGCGAATTCCGCCTCATCCAGCGCTTTGCCTTCGCTCATCGGGGTAAACGCGATGTTGCTGGCGTCGCGATACAGGGCGACTTCTTTCTCCAGGGCCAGGCGCTCGATGACGTCCAGCGCCTTGTCGTAGCGCTGATTGAAGGCGCGGTCGATGGCGCTTTTCTTCTGCTGGTAGGACGGGTGTTCGAACACCGCCGGAAAGGTCGACAACAGGTTATCGATCAAGCCGTTGATGTCGCCGATGAAGGCACCGGCGGTGCCCGACGGCAATTCCAGTGCGCGAGGCTCGCGCGGTTCATCGAAATTGTTGACGTAGACCCAGTCCGCCGGGGTCTGCAGGCGCTTGCCTTCGGCTTTCAGATAGCGTTTGACGAACGAGAACCGGCCGGTGCCAGGCTCACCCATGACAAACACGTTGTAACCGGGGCGTGGCATGGCCACACCGAACTGCAAGGCTTCGACCGCACGTTCCTGGCCAAGCACACCGCGGAAGGGCTCCAGATCATTGGTGGTAGAGAAGCTGAACTGTTCAGCGGAAAACGGACGGGTCAGCGCTTCAGGCGCTAGACGCAAGCTGGCAGCAACAGGATCAGGCATCGGGCTTCCTTACATCAGGCGGGGCAGATAGCGGCATTCTGGCGCTGCCCATACCCCACTTGCAAGGCGCGCCTCCAGCCAAAGCATAGACAAGCTGCCATCTCCCAGTGGGCCGGGGCTAAATCAATGATTTCGGCGAATGTTTTGCAAAAAATCACGGAACCCCGTGATCGTGCCTAAACTCCAAACTGCGCGGCTGGACTAATAACCGGCCCAACTGGCGCCGACACGGGCCAAAACACCCCTTGTTCATCGGTATGCACACAAAGAGAACATAGCTATGAAACGGATTCTTCTCGGTACTCTTTTCACCGTTGTATCCCTCAACGCCATGGCGCAAGCCCCAGGCGGGCCGGATTGCGGTTGGGGCAACATGCTGTTCGAAGGTCAGCGTGGCACCCCGGCTCACTTCATGGCCTCCACCACCAACGGCACCTCCGGCAATGCAACCTTCGGTATGACCTCCGGTACCAACGGCTGCGCAACGAATGCGTCGCTGACCTATGGCGGCAAATCCTGGTTTGCCATGAATGGCATGATGAACGAGCTGTCCGAAGACATGGCCAAAGGTCAGGGCGAAGCGCTGACCACTTACGCCGTGGTCCTGGGCGTGGCGCCGGAAGACCGTGCGCATTTCGCCGCCGTCACTCACGAGCACTTCCAGCAAATCTTCAGCAAGGCTGACGTGACCGCTGAAGACGTGCATACCAACACCCTGGCCGTTCTGAAGAGCGATCCGCGTCTGGCCAAGTACGCCACTCAAGCTTAAGCTCGAAGCACCCGCTCCTTTCGGGGAGCGGATTTATTTTTTGGCCCGCCCCTTCTTTGGGTCTTTGTTTTTTTCGACTTAAGTTGCCCACTATGCTCAAACGCCTTGCCTGGCTGGCGCTCTGTGTCTGCGCCCCGCTGTCCGCCGCGCCGCACATCGACCCTCAACGTTTGCAGCAACTGGCCAATGACCCCTTCTGGATTTCCCTGGGCCACTACGAAACCGCCAAGCTCGGTGGCTGGCGCAGCTATGTCAGCGACAAGAAATTCTTCCTCGCGCCCGACGGCAATGAACACCCCGACCATGAGTTGGCCGCTACCGTGCAAGCGTTGTACGCCCCGGTCAGTGCCGGCGAACACCACGCTCAATGTGTTTACCCGGCCCGTACCCGCTGGCTGAAAGCGAAGCTCAATTTGACCGATCTGCCGACACTGAACTGCAGCGAATTCAAGCAATGGTTCAAGGACGTCTCGCCCCACAGTGCGGTGATGATTTTCCCGGCGGCGTATTTGAACAGTCCGTCTTCGATGTTTGGCCACACCTTGCTGCGCATCGACCAGGCCGATGTACAGAGTGACCACACGGCCCTGCTCAGTTACGCGATCAACTTCGGCGCGTATATCGAAGGTTCGGACAACAGCATTCTCTACGCTTGGAAAGGCTTGATGGGCGGCTATCCGGGGCTGTTCGCGCTGGTGCCCTATCAGGAAAAACTCTCGGAATACCGCAGCCTCGAGAACCGTGACTTGTGGGAATACCGGCTGAACCTGACCCAGGAAGAAACCGCACGCATGGTCGAGCACGTCTGGGAGCTGAAACAGATCAAGTTCGACTATTTCTTCTTCGACGAAAACTGCTCCTATCGCCTGCTGGAATTGCTGCAAGTGGCACGCCCGAGCCTGCGGCTGACCGAACAATTCCCGCTGACCGCGATTCCAACCGACACCGTCAAAGCCGTGAAAGAAGCAGGTCTGGTGGAATCCATTGAATATCGCCCGTCCCGTGAACGTGAGTTGTTGAGTCGCGCCGAACCGCTGAACCCTGAAGAACAGCAATGGGTGCTGAAAGTCAGCGCCGATCAGAAACAATTGCAGGAACCCGCGTTCAAGGCGCAACCCAAGGATCGCCAGGCGCTGATCATCGACGCGGCCTATCGCCTGGAACGCTACCGCGCCAATGGCCAGGAACGTGACCCGGCGCGGGCTCAGCGCAGTTTCGAACTGTTGCGGGCGATCAATCAGAACCCGGCGCCGGAGCTGGACATTCCGCAACCCGGCCTGCCCGAGGATGGCCATGAATCGCGAACCTGGCAGGCCGGCATCGGCACCCGCGGTGACAAGGCGTTTGGCGAGTATGGCCTGCGCATGGCCTATCACGATCTCAACGACAACGCCGAGAGCTTCCCGCTCGGCGCCCAGATTGAAATCCTGCAAATGAAATTGCGCCAGTACGAAGGCAATCACTGGCAATTCCAGCAGCTGGATCTGGCGACGATTCGCTCCCTGACCCCGCGCAACGAGCTGCTGCAGCCGCTGTCGTGGCAGGTGACGGGTGGCCTGGAACGGGTACCGGGCAAGCATGACGACGAAACCCTGGTCAGCCACGTCAATGGCGGTGGCGGCGGTACCTGGCAACTGGGCGAGGACATGCTCGGTTTTGCGCTGGGCACGGTGCGCGTCGAGCACAACAATGACTTCGCCGAATTCATCGCCCCGGCGGCGGGCTTCAACACCGGCGTGCTATGGAAAAACCCGCTGGGTAACTTCAGCCTGGAGACCAAGGGCGATTTCTTCACCAATGGCGAAGTGCGCCGCAACATCAGCCTGAATCAACAATGGGAGCTGTCGCGCAACCTGGGCCTGCGCCTGAGCGCCCAGCGCGACTTCAGCCACCTCGCCACCCCCGAGAACGAAGTGATGCTTGAAGTGAAGTGGTATCACTACTGACCTGACACACCACCATCCCTTGTGGGAGCGGGCTTGCTCGCGAAAGCGGAGTGTCAGTCAGCATTGATATTGACTGACACTCCGCTTTCGCGAGCAAGCCCGCTCCCACATTGGATTTGTGGTGCTCAAGAAATCTCAGTCGCAGGCTCCGACAGATTCATCACAGGCCTTTCACACACGCCTCACGAATCCACTTCTAGACTTCCCCTATAGGCCGTTGCACGGCCCGGGAGTTTGAGATGTGGCGGTGCGTTGCAGTCATAGGTGTGTTGGTGTTGATCGCAGGTTGCCAGACAACCCACGAAGAATTGATCTCCAAAGGTTATCCACCGGCATTCGCCGACGGCTTCGATGACGGTTGCAGCAGTGGCCGGCAAGCTGCCGGGGCGATGAGTGGCGAGTTTCGCAAAAACGTCCCGCGCTATCTCAAGGACAAGCAATACGCCGAAGGCTGGAGTGATGGCTTTCGTCAGTGCCAGGCCATGCTCGAAAACCAGGACCGCGCCGACTATCGCAGCCACCATTGGGACGACCGGGACAAAGCCTGGCAGCAACAGAAAGACCAGGACGCCGCCCGTGCCTATCACTCGCCATGAGTCGTTTGCAGACATCCGCCGAAACTAAAAGCCTGCAACCATGGCCCAAACCCTATAACGGGAGAAGACCATGAGCCGGGCATTCGTCAACGAAGATAACGCCGCCGAGCAAGCCGACCAGCCAGTTGAACGGCAGGTCAGCACGCAACCCAACTACGTCACGCCAGCGGGGCTTGCGCAGTTGCAGGCGAAAGTCGCCGAGGTGCAAAACCTGATCAATGAACAGAGCGCGAAAGGTGAACTGGCCGACAAACAGCGCCAGGCCGACCTTGAGCGTGACTGGCGGTATTTCAATCAACGCCTGCAAAGCGCTCAACTGGTCGTACCGGCCTCCTCGACCCACAAGGTACAGATTGGCGCCTGGGTGACCTTTGCCGACGAACAGGGCAGCGAGCAGCGTGTGCAGTTGGTGGGCGAGGATCAGGCGGATGCCGCCAGCGGGTTGATCAATTGGGGCTCGCCGTTGGGGCGGGCGTTGTTGGGTGCGCAGGTGGGGGATGAGGTGGTGTGGAAGCGGCCGGTGGGGGATTTGGTGATTGAGGTTTTGCAGATAGATATTGAGTGACCATCAGGCCGCCTTCGCGAGCAGGCTCGCTCCCACAGAGGATTTGTGTTGGCTGCATATTTGAAGTCCACCGAAGATCAATTGTGGGAGCGAGCCTGCTCGCGAAGGCCGCGCCGCGGACTACCTGAATGCCCCCCATAAAAAAACGGAGCCGCGAAGGCTCCGTTTTTCATGCAACCAACCTGATATCAGGCCAGTTTCTTGTGCCGTACACGATGCGGCTGGGTAGCCGCTTCGCCGAGACGCTTGCGGCGGTCGGCTTCGTATTCGGTGTAGTTACCTTCGAAGAACACCGCTTGCGAGTCGTCTTCGTACGCCAGGATGTGCGTCGCAACGCGGTCAAGGAACCACCGATCGTGAGAGATCACAATGGCGGCGCCCGGGAAGTCCAGCAGGGCTTCTTCCAGGGAACGCAGGGTTTCAACGTCGAGGTCGTTGGACGGTTCGTCGAGCAGCAGGACGTTGCCGCCCTCCTTCAGGGTCAGGGCCAGGTGCAAACGACCGCGCTCACCACCGGACAGGTCCTTGACGAACTTCTGCTGATCGCCGCCCTTGAAGTTGAAACGACCGACGTAGGTACGCGACGGAATCTCATAGTTACCAATGCGGATCTGGTCCGAACCGTCGGAGATCTGCTGGAACACGGTCTTGCTGCCGTCCAGGTCTTCGCGGCTCTGATCGACGCACGCCAGTTGCACGGTTTCGCCGACTTCGATGCTGCCCGAATCCGGTTGTTCCTTGCCCATCAGCATGCGGAACAAGGTCGATTTACCGGCACCGTTACCGCCGATCACGCCAACGATGGCGCCTTTAGGCATGGAGAACGACAGGTTGTCGATCAACACGCGATCGCCGTAGCCCTTGCTGACGTTCTTGAATTCGATGACCTTGTCGCCCAGGCGCGGACCGGCCGGGATGTAGATCTCGTTGGTTTCGCTGCGCTTCTGGAATTCCTGCGATTGCATTTCTTCGAAGCGTTGCAGACGTGCCTTGGATTTGGACTGGCGGGCCTTGGCGCCTTTGCGCACCCATTCCAGTTCTTCCTTCATGGCTTTTTCGTGAGCCGATTGCTGCTTGGATTCGGCGGCCAGACGATCGGACTTGGCTTCGAGCCAGCCCGAATAGTTGCCCTCGTACGGAATACCGGCGCCGCGGTCGAGTTCCAGAATCCAGCCGGCAACGTTGTCCAGGAAGTAACGGTCGTGCGTGATCGCGACCACAGTGCCCGGGAAGTCGTGCAGGAAGTGCTCCAGCCAGGCGACGGAATCGGCGTCCAGGTGGTTGGTCGGTTCGTCGAGCAGCAGCATGTCAGGGGCGGACAGCAGCAGGCGGCACAGGGCCACACGACGCTTTTCACCACCGGACAGGAATTCGACCTTGGCATCCCACGCCGGCAGGCGCAGCGCATCGGCGGCGACTTCCAGCTGGCGATCCAGGTTGTGACCGTCGCTGGCTTGCAGGATGGCTTCGAGCTTGGCCTGTTCTGCCGCCAGTTTGTCGAAGTCGGCATCTTCTTCAGCGTAAGCCGCGTAGACCTCGTCCAGGCGCGCCTGGGCGTTCTTGATCACGCTGACCGCTTCCTCGACCACTTCACGCACGGTCTTGGTCGGATCCAGGATCGGTTCCTGCGGCAGGTAGCCGATGTTCAGCTCCGGCATCGGACGGGCTTCGCCCTCGAACTCGGTGTCGACGCCGGCCATGATTTTCAGCAGCGTGGATTTACCCGAACCGTTGAGGCCGAGCACGCCGATCTTGGCGCCAGGGAAGAACGACAGAGAAATGTTTTTCAGGATTTCCCGCTTCGGCGGAACAACTTTGCCCAGCCGATGCATGGTGAAGACGTATTGAGCCATGGAGAACCTTGGGTCAGTGACAGATGAATGATTGGAGCGCAGGCGAGGCCTGGCCAGACTGTGCGCGTCGTCCGATTGATGGCTATCAATACGTACACGCTGAAAAAGTCTGATTCTAGGAGCTGGAACGCTCCCGCGTAACCGGCAAAGCTACCTGAATGACGGAAGGCAGTCCAGCCGACAGGGGCTGGCACTTAGCCACAACTCAAGGCATGCTAGCCGCCCTTCGGGCGTCAGGCTTATAGTGCACGTCGCGCCAGTCCAGTCAAACCGCAGGATTCCAGTTTGCCTAATGCCACTCCGCCCGTTTCCGTGAGCGCTCCCAGTCCTGCGACCGGCTCGCCCCTGCGCGGAACCTTGAAAGGCGCACTGGCCACCCTCGTCCTGATGCTGCTCGCGCTGCTGTTCTGGCAGTTGCTGGATCAGCTTCGCGAAACCCAGAAACACCAGCGCCAATACACCATCGACTACACCGCCGACCTGGCCGCGCAAGTCAGCCTGAACATGGCGCTCAACGCGCAGATCGCCCTCAACTTGCTACCGATCGTCGAACAGCCGCAAAGCGCCGATGAACAACAGGCGTTGCTGCGCAAACTGCAACAGTCATTACCCGAGCTGCGCAGCCTGGCATTGCTCAGCCCTTCCGGCAAAATCCTCAGCGACAGCGCTGCTGGCAGCCAGGACGCCGACTACCTGAGTGATCTGGTGCGGCGCAGTCACGCCCAGGCGCACTATTTCAGTAATGCCGATGACGGTTCCGTGGTGCATCTTCTATTGCATCAGGCCAGCGGCAGCACCAGAGGCTATTGGGCACTGCGCCTGGCACCGACCTTTTTCTCGGCCCTGACCAAACAAAACGAAGCCGGCATCCGCCCGCTGTGGCTGGTGGAGAACCGGGTCAATCGCCAGATCATCAGCCGCGATGACGCATTGCCCTCCAGCACGCCCGCCGTGCTGACGCCGGATGAACTGGCCAGCAGTGTGCTGACCGTTCCCCTGAGCAGCAGCGACTGGCAGCTGCGCGGATTGTTCGATCGGCAACGCGTGCTCGAAGACCTGCTGCCGGCCTTCATCGGCAAATGCCTGCTGGGCCTGGCGCTCTCTTTGCTGCCCTTCATTGCGCTGCTGAACATGCGTCGGCGTCAACGCCAGGTGCACGAGGGCCGTCGACGCTATCAGGACATTTTCGAAGGCACCGGTGTTGCCCTCTGTGTTCTCGACGTTTCCGGGCTCAAGGGCGTTTTCGACAAGACGCAGTTGCACAGCAACGAACAACTGCATGCCTGGCTCGAGGACCCGGAACAACGCCGGCAACTGCTTCGGGAATTGCGCATCACCGAGGTCAATCAGGTTGCCCTGCAACTGCTTAACGTCAATTCCTGCGATCAAGCCTGGAACCTGCTGATCGATGGCAATCCGCTGGATGGCACGGCCATCGGCAATCAAGTGCTTGAAGCGGTGTTCAACCAGCAAAGCCAGCTTGAGCTGGAAATCAAATTGCAGGGTGCCAATGAGCGCGATCAGCATTTGTGGCTGGTACTGCGCCTGCCGGCCGATCAGGACGACTATAAAGCGGTGATCCTGAGCATCACCGACATCACCAGCCGCAAGCTGATCGAGCTGTCGCTACTGGAACGTGAAGGGTTCTGGTCCGATGTGGTGCGCACGGTACCGGATCATCTGTACGTGCAGGACGTGATCAGCCAGCGGATGATTTTCAGCAACCACCACTTGGGCCAGACCCTGGGTTACGACCGCACCGAACTGCATCAAATGGGTGAGTACTTCTGGGAAATCCTGCTGCACCCCGAAGACGCCGATTTCTACCACCGTTCGCGCCAGACCCAGCGTCAGGCCGGTTACAGCCAATTGATGCAGTGCCAGCTGCGCTTCCGTCATCGCGACGGCAAATGGCGGCGGTTCGAGATACGCGAACAGGCTTTGGCGCGGGACAAGCACAATCAAGTCACGCGCATCATTGGCGTCGCCAAGGACATCACCGATCAGATCGAAGCCAGCGAATCGTTGCGCGACAGCGAGCAGCGTTACCGGATGCTCGCCGAAAGCATCAGCGATGTGATTTTCTCCACCGACAGCAAGCTGTCGCTCAACTACGTCAGCCCCTCGGTGCAAGCCGTGCTGGGTTATGACGCAGACTGGATCTTCCAGAACGGCTGGCAATCGATCGTCGCCAACCCGCAACAATTGAGCGGCATCTTCGCCCTGATGGATCGGGTCAGCAAAGCGCTGGATAAACCCGAGCAACTGGCGCTGCTACGCAGCCAGGTGCAGACCCAACTGTTCCTGTTCGATTGCCTGCGGGCCGACGGTCGCAAGATTCCCATCGAGCTGCGGCTGGTGCTGGTCTGGGACGAACACGGCGGTTTCGAAGGCGTGCTCGGTGTCGGTCGCGACATCAGCCAGCAGCGCCGCGCCGAGAAAGACTTGCGCATGGCGGCCACGGTATTTGAACACTCGACCTCGGCGATTCTGATCACCGACCCGGCCGGTTACATCGTTCAGGCCAACGAAGCCTTCAGTCGTGTCAGCGGATACGCCGTGGAACAGGTGCTCGACCAGTTGCCGAGCATGCTGACCGTCGACGAGCAGCAGGAAGCGCACCTGCGCTACGTGCTCAAGCAACTTCATCAGAACAACACTTGGGAAGGTGAAGTCTGGCTCAAGCGCCGCAGCGGCGAACACTACCCGGCCTGGGTCGGTATCACGGCGGTCCTCGACGACGAAGGCGACCTGGCCAGCTATGTGTGCTTCTTCAGCGACATCAGCGAACGCAAGGCCAGTGAGCAGCGGATCCACCGCCTCGCCTACTACGACGCCCTGACGCACCTGCCCAACCGCACGCTGTTCCAGGATCGACTGCACACCGCGCTGCAATCGGCGGAACGGCAGAAGTCGTGGGTGGTGCTGATGTTCCTCGACCTCGACCGATTCAAACCGATCAACGACTCCCTCGGTCACGCTGCCGGCGACCGCATGCTCCAGGAAATGGCCACGCGCCTGCTCGGCTGCGTCGACGATGACGACACCGTGGCACGTATGGGCGGTGATGAGTTCACGTTGCTGCTGCAGCCGAAGGTCAACCGTGAAGTCGCCCTGAACCGGGCGATCCACGTGGCGGAACAGATCCTCGCCAGCCTGGTGAAACCCTTTGTGCTCGAAGGCCGCGAGTTCTTCGTCACGGCCAGTATCGGCATCGCCCTGAGCCCTCAGGACGGCAACGAACTCAGTCAGTTGATGAAGAACGCCGACACGGCGATGTACCACGCCAAGGAACGCGGCAAGAACAACTTCCAGTTTTATCAGGCAGACATGAACGCCAGCGCCCTTGAGCGTCTGGAGCTGGAAAGCGACTTGCGCCACGCCTTGGAACAGAACGAATTCGTGCTGTATTACCAACCGCAGTTCAGCGGCGACGGTAAACGGCTGACCGGTGCCGAGGCCTTGCTGCGCTGGCGTCATCCGCGGCGCGGACTGGTGCCGCCGGGGGATTTCATTCCGGTGCTCGAAGAGCTCGGGCTGGTGGTGGATGTCGGCGACTGGGTAATCGGTGAAGCCTGCCGTCAGCTCAAGACCTGGCACCAGACCAAGGTCCGCGTGCCGAAGGTGTCGGTGAACATCTCGGCGCGGCAGTTCTCCGATGGCCAGTTGGGCACGCGGATTGCCAATATCCTCAAGGAAACCGGCCTGCCGCCTGCGTGCCTGGAGCTGGAACTGACCGAAAGTATCCTGATGCGCGAAGTCAGCGAGGCGATGCAGATTCTTGCCGGGTTGAAAAATCTTGGCCTGAGCATCGCGGTCGACGACTTTGGCACCGGCTATTCATCACTCAACTACCTCAAGCAATTCCCGATCGACGTGCTGAAAATTGACCGCACGTTCGTCGATGGCCTGCCGTCCGGCGAACAGGACGCGCAAATCGCCCGGGCGATCATCGCCATGGCCCACAGCCTGAACCTGGCGGTAATCGCCGAGGGCGTGGAAACCCACGAACAGCTCGACTTCCTGCGTGAGCATGGGTGCGATGAGGTTCAGGGGTATCTGTTCGGCCGGCCGATGCCGCCTGCCCGGTTTGAGGCGCAGTTCAGCAATGATGCGCTGTTCATGTTCGACTGATTCTTTCAGTGGGGCAGATGGCCCCTTCGCGAGCAGGCTCGCTCCCACAGGGAAATGCATTTCAAAATGTGGGAGCGAGCCTGCTCGCGAAGGGGTCGGCATGATCACCGCTGATCCCGTCATGAAGCCCACTTGTCTGCGACATGATGTCCTTTCATATGCCATCTAAAACCCGTTGGGTTAGAATGCCCCCCTTTTCTGCCCCCGATCCTTGAGGACCGCCATGTTCAGCCGTGATTTGACTATTGCCAAGTACGACGCCGATCTTTTTGCCGCCATGGAGCAAGAAGCTCAGCGCCAGGAAGAACACATCGAGCTGATCGCTTCGGAAAACTACACCAGCCCAGCGGTGATGGAGGCTCAAGGCTCGGTACTGACCAACAAGTACGCCGAAGGCTACCCGGGCAAGCGCTACTACGGTGGTTGCGAGTTCGTTGACGTCGTCGAGCAGCTTGCAATTGATCGAGCCAAAGAACTGTTCGGCGCCGATTACGCCAACGTTCAACCGCACGCCGGTTCGCAAGCCAACAGCGCCGTTTACCTGGCCCTGCTGTCGGCTGGCGACACTATCCTGGGCATGAGCCTGGCCCACGGTGGTCACCTGACCCACGGTGCCAGCGTTTCGTCCTCCGGCAAGCTGTACAACGCCATCCAGTACGGCATCGACGCCAACGGCCTGATCGACTACGACGAAGTCGAGCGTCTGGCCGTTGAACACAAGCCGAAAATGATCGTGGCCGGTTTCTCTGCCTACTCGCAGATTCTGGACTTCCCACGCTTCCGCGAAATCGCTGACAAAGTCGGCGCTTATCTCTTTGTTGATATGGCTCACGTTGCGGGGCTGGTCGCCGCTGGCGTCTATCCGAACCCGGTGCCTTTCGCTGACGTCGTGACCACCACCACGCACAAGACCCTGCGCGGTCCACGTGGCGGCCTGATTCTGGCTCGCGCCAACGCCGACATCGAGAAGAAGCTGAACTCCGCAGTATTCCCGGGCGCCCAAGGCGGCCCGCTGGAGCACGTGATCGCCGCTAAAGCGATCTGCTTCAAGGAAGCGCTGCAGCCTGAGTTCAAGACCTACCAGCAACAAGTGGTGAAAAACGCCAAGGCCATGGCCGGCGTATTCATCGAGCGCGGTTTCGACGTGGTTTCCGGTGGTACCGAGAACCACCTGTTCCTGCTGTCGCTGATCAAACAGGAAATCTCCGGTAAAGACGCCGACGCCGCCCTGGGCAAAGCGTTCATCACCGTGAACAAAAACTCCGTTCCAAACGACCCACGCTCCCCGTTCGTCACCTCCGGCCTGCGCTTCGGCACCCCGGCTGTGACCACTCGCGGCTTCAAGGAAGCAGAGTGCAAGGAACTGGCCGGCTGGATCTGCGACATCCTGGCTGACCTGAACAACGAAGCGGTGATCGACGCCGTTCGTGAGAAGGTCAAGGCCATCTGCAAGAAGCTGCCGGTATACGGCGCTTAATTGCACCGCTAGATCTGCAGTATGAAAACCGGCCAGAGATGGCCGGTTTTTTATTGCCCAGGATTTAACTTGCGATTATTCCCGAGAAAAACACCACAACTTAGCCTCTCCGCCATCCGCCCACCCTTATACGAACTAAAACTCTTGCAACACACACAAAGCCCAACACTAATAAAAACCGCTTAGTCTAAAACCCGACTCAACAAACAACATCTAAGGTTCGGGTTACACCATGACTAACAGCATTGAAAAATCTTTCACCGCGACACTAAGAATGCTCGACCACAAAGTAGGGGTTCTTGAACAACTCCATGGCAAGCCGGCGCTGGCCACCATCACCCTCTTCAGCGGTGGCTTCTTTACCGGGAGCCCGCAAACACGGGATCACTCCCACCTGCTCGGCCTACGACCCAACGAGCAAATCGGAAAGGTGATTCCATTAAAACTGCATTTCCGACATACCCCTGACGGCTACATCCTCACAATAAAAAACAAGGGTGACTATTACAATCAGGTCATTAGCAAGAACGGACTGGATACTTTTGAAGCCATGGATTCAGACACCGACGACCCGATAACCTTTACCCTTATTGATCATCAAGGCGCTGCTATTACGCTGGACAACTTACAGGCCGTTCACTCACCGATCTCTCTCAGAATAAAAGACAAACATTACTTGGGCGGCGTCAAGATCAAAGGCTCGCCGTATATTTATCTTGGCAAAGCCGAAGAACGCTCAAAGATAACGTTCATCCTGAGCATTCTTGAAAGGAAAGTACCTCACACCAAAAATTGACACGCCACACTCTGAAAAAAAAATCGGCATTCAGTGCCGATTTTTTTGGACAAGCGCTCAAGACCGGGACATTCAGCCCAACTGGTAAGACCGGTCATGCCAATTTCAAAATTTCCCCTTGCGATCACCCAAAACCTGCGCCTAGACTGCGCCTGCACTGGACATACCGGTAAGACCACAATAATTAAGTCCTGAATCTGCTGCGCTCAAGCATCAGGCCGCCAGGACACCGACCAGGATTCCTCCCATGCTCAGATGGTGCTCGCGTTCAATCTTCCTTCAAGTGGTTCTCGGACTGGTGCTCGGCATCGTCTGCGGGCTGACCCTTCCTGAATACTCGGCCCAGCTCAAACCGCTCGGCGACGGTTTCATCAAACTGATCAAGATGCTCATCGGCCTGATCGTGTTTTGTGTGGTGGTCAGCGGCATCAGCGGTGCCGGCGACCTGAAGAAGGTCGGACGCATCGGCCTGAAATCAGTGATTTACTTCGAAGTGTTGACCACCATCGCCTTGGTGATCGGCCTGGTGTTCGCCTTCAGCACCGGCATCGGCAGCGGCGCGAACATTCATCTGGAGCAGCTCTCCGCCGCCGACATGGGCGATATCGCCCAACGCGGCCAGCACATGCACACCACCACGCAATTCCTGATGGACCTGATCCCGACCTCGGTGATTGGCGCCTTTGCCGACAACAACATCCTGCAAGTGCTGCTGTTTTCAGTACTGTTCGGCAGCGCGTTGAACCTGGTGGGCGAAGCGGCCTCGGGCATCTCCCGACTGATCAATGAACTGAGCCACGTGATTTTCCGCATCATGGGCATGATCGTGCGCCTGGCGCCGATTGGCGTGTTCGGCGCCATCGCCTTCACCACCAGCAAATATGGCCTGGATTCGCTGCAGCATCTGGGCAGCCTGGTCGGCCTGTTTTACCTGACCTGCGCCGCGTTTGTGTCGCTGATCCTCGGTCTGGTGATGCGCCTGTCCGGCCTGCGGATGTGGCCGTTGCTCAAGTACCTGCGTGAAGAACTGCTGATCGTCATGGGCACCGCTTCGTCTGACGCGGTGCTGCCGCAAATCATGCGCAAACTTGAGCATCTGGGCATCGGCAGCTCGACGGTCGGGCTGGTGATCCCCACCGGTTACTCGTTCAACCTCGACGGTTTCTCGATCTACCTGACCCTCGCCATCGTGTTCATCGCCAACGCCACCGGCACGCCGCTGGCCATGACCGACCTGCTGACCATTTTGCTGGTGTCGCTGATCACCTCCAAAGGCGCCCACGGGATTCCCGGCTCGGCGCTGGTGATCCTCGCGGCCACGCTGACGGCGATCCCGGCGATTCCGGTGGTTGGCCTGGTGTTGGTGCTCGCAGTGGACTGGTTCATGGGCATCGGCCGCGCGCTGACCAACCTGATCGGCAACTGCGTCGCCACCGTGGCCATCGCCCGTTGGGAGAAAGACATCGATATCCAGCGCGCGAACAAGGTGCTTTCCGGTCAGGTGGGTTATACCTTCCAGCCGAGAAAACCGGTCGCGCCGGCGCATCAGCAGGAATTTTGAATCAAGTGGGAGCCTGCCAGACGGCGGGTTCCCCTGCCTTTATCCATGGAGCAACCCGTGATTACCACTTCAACGGTCGTCAATTCAGTTGTAGAAAAACTTCGGGCCGCATTGGCCCGTGGTCAGTGGCGCTCCGGCGAGATGTTGCCGGGGCAGCGTGAACTGGCCGAACAACTGGGCATCAGCCGCCCGAGCCTGCGCGAAGCCGTGATCGTGCTGGAAACCCTCGGCCTGGTGCGTTCAATGCCGGGCAAAGGCGTGGTGGTGCTGGACGCCCACCTCAGCGACAGCCAAAGCCACGACAGCGCGGTGGCCGGCGCGAGCCTGGAAGATGTGCTGCAGCTGCGCTACACCCTTGAGCCGTTCATTGTCGGCCTGGTGGCGCAGTCGATCAGCAGCAAGGAAGTCGGGCAACTGCGCCTGACTCTGATGGACATGCGCGAAGCGCTCGAAGCCAACGACGCCGAGGCCGGGGTCAACGCCTACATCGCCTTCCACGAAGAATTGTTCACGCTGACGTCCAATCCGATTTTCCAGAGCGTGGTGCAGCAGACCAGTAACGCGCTCAAGCAAAGCGCCGAAGTGCTGCGAAACTCGCCGGAACATCTGGCCGAGCGCCTGGAAGAAAACGAAGCCGTGGTGCGCGCAATCCGTAGCAAGAACAGCGCACAGGCCAGTGCCGAAATGCGCCGCCACATCCTTCGCGAAGGACGGCGAATGGGCATCGAATTGAACATCCCGGACGACAACCTCGGCAGTTGAAACCTTTGGAACCGGAGACCGGCCATGAACAGCTTCGCTTCACCGCAGATGCTTGTTGCCCTGCCCTTTCCCGACCGGGAGGAGGATCTGTATTCACGGGTTTTCGACGCCATTCTCGAACAGCGCATTGATGCGGGCAGTCGTTTTACCGAAGACAGCCTGGCGCAGATGTTCAGCGCTCGACGCGGTGATATCCGGGGTGTGCTGACGCGATTGGCTCATCAGCAGATCATCGTACTTCGGGCGAATCATCGGCCGCGTGTGGCTGCGCTGGATGTCGAACAGGTCCGGCAAACGTTGCATGCACGGCGGCTGGCCGAGGTCACGTTGGTGCGGTTGGCTTGTCAGCACCCGTGCCCGCACGCGTTGAAACGCTTGGGAGCGTTGATCGACAGCGAGCGCGAAAGTGCCCGGCGCGATTCAGCGATTCGGTTGTCGGGGGAGTTTCATCTACAACTGGCGAAAATGGCTGGGAATGCTCCATTGGCGCATTTTCTGGACAGCCTGGTGCCACTGACGGCGCTGGCCGTTGCGCAGTTTGATGGATGGCTGGAGGGTTATTGCGATTGGCAGGTTCATCAACGGATTTTGGCGGCGGTGGAGCATCGGGATGAGGGAATGGCGGTCGCGTTGCTGAATCAGCATCTGGATCATTTGGAAGAGGTGTTACTGAATTCCGGGCCGACACTCCGCCAGAATCGGGTTGCCGGTTAGGCCGCCTTCGCGAGCAAGCCCGCTCCCACATTTGGAATGCATTCCCCTGTGGGAGCGGGCTTGCTCGCGAAGAGGCCCTTTCAGTCACCGAAAATGTCAGGGCTGCGCCGCCACCCGTGCAAACCCCTCACGAATCTTCTCTTCCGGCAAATCATCCGCAATAAACACGATCACACTTTCCCGCGCCTCGCCCTCCGCCCATTCCGTGTCCCAGTCGAATCCGTACAACTTCAGGACACCCTGGAACACCATGCGTCGCGGCTCGCCGGCAATGTTCAACACGCCTTTGTAGCGCAGCAACTGCTTGCCATGGTCTTCCAGCAGTTCGTTCATGAACTCGCTGAGCTTGTCGATATCCAGCGGCTGGTCGGTACGCAGCACCAGGCTGGAGATACGGTCAATGGACGGCGCTTTGCTGACCGGACGCAAACTCACGCCACCGCCAAGATCCGCATTCAGGTTAAAACCGCGCACGTCGAGCAATTCGGCCAGGTCGATATTGCCGTGATCGACCACGCGGATCGGTGCACGCCGGTTGATGCGCGTCAGGCGCTCACTCAATGCGGTAAACGTCGGCTCGTCCACCAGATCACGCTTGCTCACCAGCAAGCGGTCGGCGAAACCGATTTGCGCCTGGGCGATGGTTTGGGTCAGGTGAGTCTCGGCGTGCGCGGCGTCCACCAGAGTGATAATGCCGTCGAGGATGTAGCGCTCGCGCAGTTCTTCGTCGATGAAAAAGGTTTGCGCCACCGGCGCTGGATCGGCCAGGCCGGTGCATTCGATCACCAGACGGTCGAAGGCGATGTCACCGCTGTCCAGGCGTTCGAGCAACAGGTACAGCGCCTTGGTCAGGTCGGTGTGGATGGTGCAGCAGACGCAGCCGTTGGACAGCGTCATGACTTGTACCGGCTCGTCGCCCAACAGTTGGGTGTCGATACCGGCATCGCTGAATTCGTTTTCGATCACGGCGATTTTCAGCCCGTGCTCGGCTTTGAGCAGGTGGCGCAACAGCGTGGTCTTGCCGGCACCGAGAAAGCCGCTGAGGATTGTTACCGGGATGGGAGAGGACAAACTGGATCTCCTGACTCACAAAATTAAAGTATCAACACAAAACAACTGTGGGAGCGAGCCTGCTCGCGAAAGCGGTGTGTCAGTCAACATAAGTGTCAAATGACAGATTGCCTTCGCGAGCAGGCTCGCTCCCACAGGTTTTACTTCACAGCATGACCTGACTCAGCAGATCAACAGCACTTCGGCCCACCCTTGCCACCGTAACGAGCTTCCTGGCGTTCGCGGAAGAACATTTCGTAGCTCATCACCGGTTTGTCCGGGTGTTTGGTTTGCATATGCTCGACGTAGTTGTCGTAGTCGGGCATGCCGACCATCAGGCGCGCGGCCTGACCGAGGTATTTACCGAGGCGACTCAGGTCATTGAACATGTTTGCAATCCTCGATTACGCGTCCGGCAGGGCCTGGAATGGCGCTTCTTTATCCGTACGCTCTTTCGTACCCCAGGCGGCGATGCCGACCTTGAGTGCGTAGAACAGAATACTGAAGACCACGAACAGGAACAGCGCCGTCAGCGTTGCGTTGGTGTAGGCGTTGAAGATCACGTGCTGCATTTGCGTAATGTCCTTGGCCGGGGCGAGGAGCTGACCATTGGCCAGCGCATCGCTGTATTTCTTCGCCAGCGACAGGAAGCCGATCGCCGGGTTGGCGTCGAACAGCTTGATGAAGCCTGCGGTTACGGTGCAGATCAGCAGCCAGACCGCCGGCAGCATGGTCACCCAAATGTAGCGTTGGCGCTTCATTTTGATCAGCACCACCGTTGCCAACATCAGCGCTATACCGGCGAGCATCTGGTTGGAGATGCCGAACAGCGGCCACAAGGTGTTGATGCCGCCCAACGGGTCGATCACGCCCTGATACAGCAACCAGCCCCACATCGCCACGCAACCGCCGGTGGCGATCAGGTTGGCGGTCCAGGATTCGGTACGGCGCAAGGCCGGCACGAAGGAGCCGAGCAAATCCTGGAGCATGAATCGACCGGCACGGGTACCGGCATCGACTGCGGTCAGGATGAACAGCGCTTCGAACAGGATCGCGAAGTGGTACCAGAACGCCATGGTGTTTTCACCCGGCAGGACACTGTGCAGGATCTGCGCGATACCGACCGCCAGGGTCGGCGCACCACCGGCACGGGCCAGAATGGTGGTTTCACCAATGTCATGGGCCACCGCTTGCAGGGCTTCCGGGGTAATCGCAAAGCCCCAGCTGCTGACGGTTTGCGCGACCGCTACGATGTCACCACCGACTACAGCAGCCGGGCTGTTCATGGCGAAGTACACGCCCGGCTCGATCACCGAGGCGGCGACCATGGCCATGATGGCAACGAAGGATTCCATCAACATCGCGCCGTAACCGATGTAACGGGAATTGACTTCGTTATCCAGCAGCTTCGGCGTGGTGCCGGAAGAGATCAGCGCGTGGAAACCCGAGACCGCGCCACAGGCGATGGTGATGAACAGGAACGGGAACAGACCGCCCTTCCACACTGGGCCAGTGCCATCGATGAACTGGGTCAGCGCCGGCATTTTCAGCTCGGGCATGGTCACCAGAATGCCGATCGCCAAAGCGACGATGGTGCCGATTTTCAGGAACGTCGACAGGTAGTCACGGGGGGCCAGGATCAGCCACACCGGCAGTACCGCCGCGACAAAACCGTAGCCGACCAGCATCCAGGTAATCTGGATCCCGGTGAAGCTGAACGCCTTGGCCCAGACCGGATCCGCCGCAATCTGCCCACCGAGCCAGATCGAACCGAGCAGCAACGCCACGCCGACCACGGAGATTTCGCCAATGCGACCCGGACGGATGTAGCGCATGTAAATGCCCATGAACATCGCAATCGGGATGGTCGCCATCACCGTGAAAATGCCCCAAGGGCTCTCGGCCAGGGCTTTCACCACGATCAGCGCCAGCACCGCGAGGATGATGATCATGATCAGGAAGCAGCCAAACAGCGCGATGGTGCCGGGGATGCGGCCCATTTCTTCACGGACCATGTCGCCCAGGGAGCGGCCATTGCGGCGGGTCGACATGAACAACACCATGAAGTCCTGAACCGCGCCGGCCAGCACCACACCAGCGATCAGCCACAATGTGCCGGGCAGATACCCCATCTGCGCCGCCAACACCGGCCCGACCAGCGGCCCCGCGCCAGCGATGGCCGCGAAGTGGTGCCCGAAGAGGATGTGTTTGTTGGTCGGAACGTAGTCCAGACCGTCATTATTGAGTACGGCGGGGGTGGCCCGTCGCGGGTCGAGTTGCATCACATTGTTCGCGATGAACAGACTGTAGTAGCGATACGCAACCAGATAAATGGCCACGGCAGCGACCACAATCCACAAGGCGTTGATCGCCTCACCTCGGCGCAATGCCACTACACCCAGGGCGCACGCACCGACGATTGCCAGCAGCAGCCAGGGTAAATGGCGTAGCAGGCTATTATTATTTTTCATTTTATGATTCCAGCCAGAGTGGACAAGAAAGACAGCCACCCCGAGTTTAGCTCTCCTGACGGCAAAGGCCATACCCCGACATTGGTCTAGACGCCGGCCTGCGCTGGCAGGCTTCAATAATGCCGGTCTATAGTCAGCGTACCTTTCCGAGGATTACGCCATGAGCGAACAAGCAGCCGACCGCCGCCGCTTCAAACGTATCGAGTTCGATGCCAAGACCGAGCTGAGTCAGGGGGAGTACATCTGGCCGGTGAAGCTGATTGATCTGTCGCTCAAGGGGCTGTTGGTCGAGAAGCCCGAGCCGTGGCTGGGCAATCGGGAGCATCACTTTTGCGTTGATGTTCATCTGACGCCTGAAGTCGCGATCAAGATGGATGTTCTATTGACCCACGATGACCATGGCCAGCTCGGCTTCGTCTGCAAACACATCAGCCTCGAATCCATCGAGCGCCTGCGGCGGTTGATCGAACTCAACCTGGGGGATCCGGAGGAGCTGGAACGCGAGCTGGGCGCCCTGATCGAAGTCTGAAGGTTTGCCGCAATTGCAATGTGGGAGCGAGCCTGCTCGCGAATGCGGCGTGACATTCAACATTTAAGTCGACAGGCATACCGCTTTCGCGAGCAGGCTCGCTCCCACAGGGATTGGTTCGTTATTCGAACAAGGCGTCGAGGGCCTGCTCCAGACGGGTCACGGCAATAATCTGCAACCCCGGCGGCGCCTCTTTCGGTGCATTGCCCTTGGGCACGATGGCGCGCTTGAAGCCGTGCTTGGCGGCTTCTTTCAGGCGTTCCTGACCGCTTGGCACCGGGCGCACTTCGCCGGACAGGCCAACTTCGCCAAACACCAACAGATCATGGGGCAATGGCCGGTTGCGCAAACTGGACATGACGGCGGCCATCAATGCCAGGTCAGACGCGGTCTCCAACACCTTCACACCACCGACCACGTTGAGAAACACGTCCTGATCGTGGGTGGGAATGCCGCCGTGCCGGTGCAGGACCGCCAGCAACATCGCCAGGCGATTCTGATCCAGCCCCAGCGTGACCCGGCGCGGATTCGCCAAATGACTGTCGTCCACCAGGGCCTGGACTTCCACCAGCATGGGCCGCGTCCCTTCCCACGTCGCCATGACCACACTGCCCGGGACTTCCTCCTGAGCGCGGGTGAGAAAAATCGCCGACGGGTTAGAGACTTCTTTCAGTCCCTTGTCAGTCATGCCGAACACACCCAATTCGTTGACTGCGCCAAAACGGTTTTTCACCGCACGCAGCAAACGCAAACGTCCATCGGATTCGCCTTCGAAATACAGCACGGTATCGACCATGTGCTCCAGCACACGGGGACCGGCCAGCGCGCCTTCCTTGGTCACGTGACCGACGAGGAAAATCGCGGTGCCACTCTGCTTGGCATAACGCACCAGCAAGGCCGCACTCTCGCGCACCTGAGAGACGCCGCCCGGGGCCGATTGCAATTGTTCGGTGAAGATCGTCTGGATCGAGTCGATCACCATGACCTTGGGCTTTTCAACCCGGGCCGTGGCGATAATGGTTTCGATGCAGGTTTCGGTCATCACCCGCAATTGGTCCTGCGGCAAGCCCAAGCGGCGGGCGCGCATGGCTACTTGTTGCTGCGACTCTTCGCCGGTGACGTACAGCGCCGGCATGCTCTTGGCGAGGTTGCACAAGGTTTGCAACAGAATGGTCGATTTACCGATGCCCGGGTCGCCGCCGATCAGCACCACCGAACCGTCGACCAGGCCACCGCCCAGCACCCGATCGAGTTCGCTGGAGGCCGTGGAAAAACGCGGGATTTCTTCGACACTGACTTCCGCCAGGGTCTTGATTTGGGCCTGTTGGCCGGTCCATCCGGTGCGACCGCTGGGGGCGGCGGCGCCACCGCTTTCAACCATGGTTTCGGTCAGCGTGTTCCAGGCCCCGCACTCGCCGCACTGGCCGGCCCACTTGGGGAAGGTTGAGCCACACTCGGTGCAGCCGTACATGCGCTTGGCCTTGGCCATCTGAACTCCCGGCAAAAACCGCGATGATAGCTCAGCTGACGTCAATCAGCGCGGCGCGGCGGTACGGATTTCACCGTTGGCCAGACGCGCGGCGCTGTTGCCCAACGGATCCTCGGCGTCCAGGTCCGCGCCTTTGGCCTTGAGTGCGTCGAGCAGTTCGGCACGCTTGAACAATCCGGCGTACATCGCAGCCGTTTGCCCCGCGCCGTTGCGTTGGTCGGGGCTGCAATTGGCTAACAGCAAGGTCCGGGCAATCTGCACTTCCCCTTTGAAAATCGCCCCCATCAATGCCGTGTTGCCTCGCTGGTCCTGAGCACAGGCATCCGCGCCGGCGGCGAGCAACCGGTCCACTGCAGCGGTCTGGCCGTGATAGGCCGCCAGGATCAGCGCGGTGTAGCCCTTATTGTCGCGGGTGTCGAGTGAGTAGCCAGCCTCAATGAACGTGTCGAGCATGGGCACATCGCCACGGCGGGCGGCGTCGAAGTAGTAATCCTGCAGTTGAGCAGACAGCGCCGCCGAGTCGTCGCGGGGGGTGGAAAAGGCACTGGTCGTGAGCAACGCCAGCCACACAAACAGATAAATACGCATCGCAAACTCCTTGGCTGGACGGGACCTCAACGGAGGTCCCGCATTTCAGGCAAACGCGGTCAGTCGACTAGGTTGGCCGCCAGCGCCTTGACCCGGCTCAGGTCACCCTTGGCCACCTTGGTCACGCCTGTCCCGTACTCCGGGTCGGCCTTGTACAGGAACGACAGAATGATGTGCTTGCTCTCGTCATCGGTTGTCGCGAGCGAACCGCCAAAACTCTCGATCAGGTCGTTTCGCTCTTTTTTACTGAAGGAGCGATACAGATCACCGGCCTGCTTGAAGTTTTGCTCGCGCTGGATTTTCGCCTGCTGGGTGCTGCCCGTCAGCGCCGATTGGCTGTAACGCGCACTCTGTGGTTCCTCGCGAGGCATCAGACGGCTCGGCTGATAGTTCACGCCTGTGGTGCTGTGGCCAATGTTCATCGCGCCGTCCTGATTACCGTTGTTCACGGCAACTTTTGGCGCATTGATCGGCAATTGCTGTGCGTTGGCACCCAGGCGATAGAGTTGAGTATCGGCATAGGAGAACACTCGCCCTTGCAATAGGCGATCTTCCGAAGGCTCGATACCGGGAACCAGATTGGCCGGAGCCATCGCCACTTGTTCGGTTTCCTGGAAGACATTCGAAGGATTACGATCCAGGATCATTTGTCCAACTTTTCGTTCAGGAACTCCAGGCCAGATCTTCGTCGCATCCAATGGATCGAAATCAAACTTGTACAAGTCTTGAGATTTTACAACCTGGACGTACAAGTCCCATTTCGGGAAGTCACCCTTGTCAATATGAGCGACCAAATCATTGGTCATGTGGCTGTAATCTTTTCCTTGAACTTTTGATACCGACTCGGGATCGAGATTATTAATCCCCTGCAAACTTTTCCAGTGAAACTTCACATAATGTACATCGCCTTTGGCGTTAACTAACTTGTAGGCGTGTACACCGTTTCCGTCCATTTCCCGATAACTGGCTGGCGTGCCAGCATTGGAATACAACTCGGTCAGGGTGCGAGTGGCTTCAGGGACATGGGAGAAGAAATCAAATCGCCGCGAATCATCGTCGAGGTTGGTGCGCGGGTCTGGTTTAAACGCGTGAACCATGTCTGGAAACTTGATCGCATCACGGATGAAAAAGGTCGGGAAATTGTTTCCCACCAGGTCCCAGTTGCCGTCGGCGGTGTAGAACTTGGTGGCGAAACCACGAGGATCGCGCAGGGTTTCCGGCGAATGGTTGCCATGAACGACGGCGGAGAAACGCACGAACACCGGTGTGCTCTGACCGTCAGCAAACACTTTCGCCTTGGTCAGGTCGCTCAGGTCATTGGTCACGGTGAAAGTGCCGTGGGCGCCAGTGCCACGAGCATGCACCACACGTTCAGGAATGCGCTCCCGGTCAAAGCGCTGCAGCTTCTGGATCAGTTGCACGTCCTGCAACAGCACCGGGCCTGTAGCACCGGCCGTTTGTGAGTTCTGGTTATCGCCCACGGCAGCACCGTTATCACGGGTCAGGTTGGCAGCATGGACGGAGAAGGACAGCAGGCTGGCGGTTAAAACGCCGAGCGTACGCCAATGGGCAAAGGCCCCAAGGCCAAGGGTAGAAGTCATATCAGGTTCCTCTGTTTTCAAGGCGCACTCCCAGTGCGCTGAACCGAGGCTAGAGGCCGAACCGGCAAAACTTAAATAGAAAAAACGCAACATGATGATTTGGATATTTATGTCGCTAATCAGTCGGTTAGCGCGTATTCCGCGCGCGATTGCTGGCACTTTGCAAACTAATTGCCGGCTGACAGGTCGATAGTCACGAGCATTGTAATGAGGTGTTTCAAGCAGGAGCTGTTTTGCTGAATTACACTGCCTCCACCAACCTCATCTGTAACAAGGAAATAACCTATGGGCGTGATAAGTGAGTTCAAGGCCTTCGCGGTCAAAGGTAATGTGATCGACATGGCCGTCGGTATTATCATCGGCGCCGCCTTCGGCAAGATCGTGACGTCGTTTGTCGGCGACGTGGTCATGCCGCCCATTGGCTTGCTGATCGGCGGGGTGGACTTCAGTGACCTGGCCATTACGCTCAAGGCTGCCGAAGGCAATGCCCCGGCCGTGGTGCTGGCCTACGGCAAATTCATCCAGAGCATGATTGACTTCGTCATTGTCGCGTTCGCGATTTTCATGGGGATCAAGGCGATCAACCAACTGAAGCGCGAAGAGGCTGCGGCCCCGACGCTGCCGCCGGTTCCGACCAAGGAAGAAGAGTTGTTGAGCGAGATCCGCGATCTGCTCAAGGCCCAGAACGATCGGCCCTGAAGGCTGGTTGAACACAGAAACGGCGCCCTTGAGGCGCCGTTTTTTTTACCAGAAGTTTTCCACAGCCACCTGGCCTGGACGGCGGCTGAGGCTCAGGTGCATGTCGCGCTGCTTGAGCAGTTTGCGCGTGTCATCGATCATCTGCGGGTTACCGCAGAGCATGACCCGCGAATGCTCGGGTGTTAGCGCCACGCCCGCAGCACTCTCCAGCTCGCCATTTTCGATCAGCGTGGTGATTCTTCCATTCAGCGCACCAGGATGTTGTTCGCGAGTAACGGTGGCGATGAACTGCAATTTGTGGGCGTTTTCGGCCAGATAATCGCGCCCTGCCAACCCCGCAATCAGCGTCTGATACGCCAGTTCCCGGGCTTCGCGCACACTGTAGACGAGGATGATGCGTTCGTACTTCTCCCACACTTCGAAGTCCTGCAGGATCGACAGGAACGGGGCAACGCCGGTGCCTGTGGATAACAACCAGAGGTCACGCCCATCGACGAAGCGGTCCGGGGTCAAATAACCAAAGGCTTGGCGGTCGACCAGCAAGGTATCACCGACCTCCAGTCGACTCAGCTCGCTGGTGAACTCACCGCCCGGCACCACGATAGAGAAGAACTCGAGAAATTCGTCATGGGGTGACGACACCATTGAATAGGCACGCCAGACCGTACTGCCATCGGTTTTGGTGACCCCTAGCCGGGCGAACTGACCGGCCCTGAAGCGAAAGCCCGGATCTCTTGTGGCTCGCAGCGTAAACAGGTTTGGGGTCAACGGCTGGACGTCGAGCAAGGTCTGGCGAGTGTATTTTTCGGCACTGGCGGTCATGGCACGCTCCATTGAACTGATATCACCAGTGTCGCGCAAACCAGGCGATGTAAACACCCGTGATCTGTAGTGTCTTTGGAAATGAGATCCAATGCTAGTTTGGTATTAGTTGTACAGTTACTTTTGTATTGTCGATCACCCGGATCAAAGTTGTACAACAACGTAATAAGTAGAATGACATACGCCATATGAAGTAATTTTGTGAACCTGAAAAGCTAAGAACCAGATATGCACTTTAGATAATTTTCAAGAGCAAAAAAATTGCAGCGTATTTGTAGGATTACTCCTACACTCGGGGCGTGCTGGATCTCGGATCCAATTTGCACCCCCAAGATATCCGCATGGAGCTACTGCAATGAATATGTGGAAGGAGTCACAGTTAAGACAGATATTTGAAACCAAGGAGATTAAGCCCGCCTATGAGATTTCACTCTTGCTGGCCCAAAGACTCGGCTTCAATTTCTGTGCTTTTTCAATTACATCTCCCGCGTTTATGCCTCATCACGACAACGTAAGTTTTAACAACTACCCAGTCGATTGGAATTCGACATATGAACATGACCATTTCGGCGACATAGACCCAATACTGGCTCATTGTAATCAATCAGAAATGCCGATTCTTTGGGAAGATAAGGTCTTCTCAAAGGCCCCGCAGCTGAGACAGGCGCAAAAAAAACAAGGCTTGCAGTTTGGTTGGTCACAATCGATTCATGACGGCAGTGGTCTGCGCAGCATGTTTAGCCTGGCCAGAAGCAACAACCCGATCACTGCCGATGAATGGTATGGACATCTGGGCTACGCCATTCTAATCAACCGCCATTTGAATGGGCTCGTGGCTAAAAAACTGAATCATCGCCTGCCGTCTGCCTGCACACCCCAATTGTCGACACGTGAAATCGAAATCCTGAAATTGTCGGCCGACGGCAAAACCGCCTACGAATGCTCAAGAATCCTCAGCATCAGTGAACGCACCATCAATTTTCATGTGCACAGCGCAATCCAGAAATTTGGTGTGAACAACAAAATCGCTGCAGTAATAAAGGCTGTGAGGGTTGGCGTTATCTGAATCCATTCAGTACGAAGAAAACCCACGGGTAATCAAGCCGAAAAAAACGTACCATTTGCGGCCCCCTGAGTGATGTCGTCTATAACTTCACGACGCAGTGCACTCGGCCGGTCCCGTCCGCTACAACGCCTCCGGCCGCGGGACACCACACCCGTTGACTACCCAGAGCCCCGCCTCATGCCCCTGCTCGAAACACCCTTCGCCCAACTCGACCTGATCCGCCAGCCAGAACAGCAGAACGAACCGCTGCAAGCGTTCGATGCCGCCGACGAATACCTGCTCAACCACTTGGCCGAACAACAGCCCTCGGCCGAGACTCGGGTACTGGTGTTGAACGACAGTTTTGGTGCGTTGGCCGCCAGCCTCGCGGGCAAGGTCCGGGTGATCAGCAGTGGCGACTCGTTCCTGGCCTTTCAGGGCCTGGAAAAAAATCTGATTCGTAACGGCCAGGCGTTTGACGCCGTGCCGAGCGTGCCGGCCAGCGAAGCGTTCAGTGGTCCGTTCGACCGGGTGTTGATCCGCGTGCCGAAAACCCTGGCGTTGCTGGAAGAACAACTGATTCGCCTGCAGGGCCAACTGGCGCCGGGCGCGCAGGTGATTGCGACGGCGATGATCAAGCACCTGCCACGTGCTGCCGGTGATCTGCTGGAACGCTATATCGGCCCGGCACAAGCTTCCCTGGCGGTGAAAAAGGCCCGGCTATTGATCGCCACACCAGAAGCAAAAGCCCCGGTCGTGTCCCCCTACCCTTCGCGCTATCAGCTGGATGAACCAGCCATTGAACTGCTGAACCACGCCAACGTGTTCTGCCGCGAAGGACTGGACATCGGCACCCGGGCCTTTCTGCCGCACCTGCCAAAAAACCTCGGTACTGCGCGAGTGGCCGACCTCGGTTGCGGTAACGGTGTGTTGGCCATCGCCAGTGCACTGCAAAACCCCGAGGCGCAGTACACGCTGGTCGACGAGTCGTTCATGGCAGTGCAATCGGCCGCCGAAAACTGGCGCGCTGCGCTGGGTGACAGAGCGGTGATTGTGCGGGCCGGCGACGGTCTGGCCGGGCAGGAAGCTCAATCCCTGGACGTGGTGTTGTGCAATCCACCGTTCCATCAACAACAAGTCGTCGGCGACTTTCTCGCCTGGCGCATGTTCCAGCAGGCCCGGGAAGCGCTGGTGGTGGGTGGCGCGCTGTATATCGTTGGCAACCGTCACCTGGGTTACCACAGCAAGCTCGCCCGGTTGTTCCGCGGCGTCGAACAAGTGGCCGCCACGCCAAAATTCGTAATTCTCAAAGCCCGCAAATAAACCGGGGCAAAAAAAAGGTTCTTCACGGAATCCCGGGAAACACAGAAACAAGAACGCCGATTTGATTGATGATGTTCGTGCGAGC